>DASTTS010000623.1:0-5317 GCA_035760085.1 Pyrinomonadaceae bacterium | reverse complement strand
CGCATGACGCGCGCCGTTTCGTTGATACACTTCGCCGCCGACGGATGTGGCGACAACACGACTGTGTTGCGCGACTTGATCGCGATCAGAATTTTAAAGATTGCAGTCGAGGTTGGATTAGTGGAAGGAATGATACCGGCCACGACACCACGCGGGCTGGCGATCTCTACAACATCTTTCGACTCGGAAACGACTCCCTTCGTACGCAGTCCACGAAAATAGTTCCAAACGTCTTCCGCTGCAAAACGGTTCTTCTCCTGCTTGTCACCAGGAACGCCAAATCCGGTTTCCTCGACGGCCATCGCGCCGAGTCGCGCTGCTTCACTCAACGCCGCCCGCGCCATCGCTTCGCAAATGCGATCGATCTTCGCCTGATCAAACTCGGCGACTTGCGCCTGCGCCCGGTGCGCCGCCTCAACGAGGTCGCGCGCCTGTTGCACTGAAACTAGATCCTTATCGACGGACATGGCTCACTCCAATCCGCGTAATTTGTAGCTAACGCAGATTACCTCGCGCGCTCTTTGTTGGCGTCACGGGTGCCGGCGCCGAGCGAACGTCCCTGATCTCCCTGGCCCAACTGCCCGCGCGCACCACCTTGCAGCGCCTGCTCGTCAGGGCTCAGACCAGTGCGACCGTTAACCGGAAGCACACGCTCGACTTCCGCGTGCGGTCTCGGAATCACGTGCACGCTGATCAATTCACCGACGCGCCTGGCCGCAGCCGCGCCCGCGTCAGTCGCCGCTTTGACCGCACCAACGTCGCCGCGCACAAAGATCGTCACGTAGCCGGCGCCGATGTACTCCTTGCCGAGCAGTTGTACATTCGCTGCTTTGACCATGGCATCGGCGGCCTCAACTGCACCCACGAATCCTTTGGTCTCAACCATTCCGAGTGCTTCCAGGGGCATCTCTTTGTCCTCACTTTTTATCTATTGTAGATATTAAAAGCGACTTGATCGGGTCACTATTGGCCTCAACGTACCACCGCGGGCGACAAGAAGCAAGAGACGCTGATCTTTTGGAAAGCAAAAGTTTGACACCGTTTAGCAGCGCAAGCTATAGTGCAGAAAAAGTGGGAGTTGTACGCATTCATACAAGCGGCGCGCTGACAGACCTGGGTTAACAATCCCTGACCACCAACACCAGGAATCGAGCGAGTGGAGATGGCAGCGAGTATAGGCGAACAATTGCGACTCGCGCGCGAGGAGCGAGGCATTGGCCTGCGCGAGATCTGCGAACAGACTCGTATCTCGGTCCACTACCTTGAAGCCATCGAAGCCAACGACTACAAGCGCCTGCCCGGCGGAGTCTTCAATCGCAGTTTTATAAAGGCCTACGCGAAGTGTGTTGGCTACGACGAGCGCGAAGCGATCGAGGGCTACACGCGGTATTTACGTGAACACGGCGAGTCGACCGACGACGTCAGCACGCACCCGCATCAATCCAAAGTCTACACAGACACGCCCGCAACCCGTTCGCCGTTTTTGACCGTGGTGCTGGCGATTTTAATTCTGGCAATTTTGACTGCGGCCGCCCTCGCCGCGCTGCACTGGTTCCAACGCCGCGCTGCTATCGCTGATCCGCCGGACCAGCCTGTTGCATTCAGCCAAAGTCGCGCACCTATGTATAATGACCTCCTATCTGCAACGACTGATTCTGGATTACCGGCTTTATGGCTGCGCTAAGAATTTCTCCCGCAAAGACGCAAAGGCGCAAAGAAGAACTCAAAATCTTCTTTGCGCCTTTGCGTCTCTGCGGGAGAAACTCTTTCAGGGAGTTTCCATTACAACATGATTACATCTGATATCTTCGAAGGCTTAACATTCGACGACGTACTTTTAATTCCGGATCGTTCCGACGTTCTACCCTCCCAAACTGACACCGCGACTCAATTCACGCGCAACATTCGTCTACAGATTCCACTCTGCTCAGCAGCGATGGATACGGTGACTGAAGCAGCGCTCGCCATTGCGCTCGCACAGCAAGGCGGTATCGGTGTCATTCACAAGAACCTGAGCATCGAGCGACAGGCCGAGGAAGTCGATAAGGTGAAACGATCCGAATCGGGGATGATCGTCGATCCGGTGACGATCCGTCCCGATCGACCCGTGCGTGAAGCGCTACAGGTGATGGAACGTTTTCACATCAGCGGCGTTCCGGTTGTTGATGAAGACGGGCATCTCGTCGGCATCATCACCAATCGCGATCTGCGTTTTGAGACGCGGTTCGACATTCCCGTCAGCGAAGTGATGACGAAACAACCGCTCGTCACGGTTCCGGTGGGCACGACGCTGGACCAAGCCAAGGCCGTCCTGCAAAAACATCGCATCGAGAAGCTGCTCGTCGTCGACGAGGATAAACATATAAAAGGACTGATCACCGTCAAAGACATTCAAAAAGCGATCAAGTATCCGTCGGCAGCGAAAGACAATCTCGGGCGTTTGCGTGTTGCAGCGGCGATCGGTGCGACGGGTGATTATCGTGAACGTGCCGATGAGTTAGTCAAAGCACGTGTCGATTGCCTCGTGATCGATACAGCGCACGGACATTCATCGCGCGTTATCGAGGCGGTTAAAGACATCAAGAAGCGACATCCGGAAACAGACCTGATCGCCGGAAATGTTGGCACAACTGCGGGCGCACAGGAGTTGATCGACGCGGGAGTGGACGCGATCAAAGTCGGTATTGGTCCAGGATCGATCTGCACGACGCGAGTTGTTACCGGCGCGGGTGTACCGCAGATCACTGCGATCTCGAGTTGTGTGAAAGCGGCGCGTGACCGGAATGTTCCCGTGATCTCCGATGGCGGCGTGAAGTTCTCGGGCGATGTGGCGAAAGCGATCGCCGCCGGCGCCGATGTCGTGATGATCGGATCGTTGTTTGCCGGAACTGAAGAGGCGCCCGGCGAAGTGATTCTGTTTCAGGGTCGCTCGTTCAAATCATATCGCGGCATGGGATCGATTGGCGCGATGCGCGAAGGCTCGCGCGACCGGTATGCGCAGGACGCAATTGAGACTGACTCGAAACTCGTTCCCGAAGGTATTGAAGGACGTGTGCCGTACAAAGGGACGCTGGCAGAAATGGTGACGCAGCTTGTCGGTGGACTTCGATCAGGAATGGGTTACACAGGCTGTCGCACGATACCGGAGTTTCAGGAGCGGACGCGCTTCCTCCGTATCACCTCAGCAGGGCTCAAGGAGTCTCACGTTCACGACGTGATCATCACAAAGGAAGCGCCAAATTACCGGTTAGAATAAATCACATATGAAATTTTTCTCTGCGTATCTCTGCGTCCTCTGCGCCTCTGCGGTTTACCTGTTTTTGCAAGTTCTTTTTACCGCAGAGGCGCAGAGGACGCAGAGATTACGCAGAGTTGAATTAAGGCCCACCCTAAACCTTACCCCTTGTTCGTTCGACTCTTGTTCGAAGCTTTCCGCCGCGACTCTCTGAGTGCTGCACCCGGGCCCGCTATGCCCCCCGCCAGCGGCAGACCGGCGCGCACCCAGAGAGTTACTCGAATGTCACGGCAGGTTGCTGGTCCTGATCGTGACGATTCGCAGCTGTAGCTGTGGCGTTCTCAGCTCCGCGATGCCAGTGCCCTGAGCTTTCCGCTGGAGCTCGCGTTCCACACGCGACTTAGGCAGTACGCGTCCCGTTGAACCACCCGCGGGCCAAATCTCCGAAAGGAAATACTCTTCTCCGTAGCGATGGAAAATCAACGTTCCATCTTGCATCGGGTTGAGTGTTGAAATCGGGATCGTCAAACGAGTGACGTGCTCGTGCCCATCTGTACTCCGGATTTGCACGACCGCATCTCCGTTGCCGAGTTGCGCACGGTTGATCCAGTACTTACCCGCCGGCAGTTTCGTTCCGGACACTGAAAACTCGAATGGGATGTTTGCGGTTAACCTGTAATTGAGAGATTGCGCGTTTGCTGATACGCCCGCAGCGATGATCGTCATCACTGCCAGCAAGCCAAGTTTTGCAACTCCCTTTACCACTAAGTTCTTCATAACTACTCTCCTCTGATGTCTTTGAATCGCTGCTGATCTAAGTACCGCGCACGCGATTCAGTTATTCCCTGCCTGGACCAGCTCAATACGACATTTGATCACTGGTGGCCTATGTTTCACTGTTCTCTCAGCGGGCTCCACTCGCGCCATGCCACGCAGACCAACAAGCAGTCGCTTGCGAGCACGTGACAGTCGCGACATAACAGTGCCGATCGGAATTCCCGTGATCGCAGCAATCTCTTTGTACGAAAGCTCTTCGAGCTCTCGCAGGATCACTACTTCACGAAACTCGATCGGCAATTTATCAATCGCCTCATTGACCAATTGCGCCTGAACTTTCAGCACATGCGATGTTTCCGGATCAGGCTCGTCAGACTCTTTCGTCAACACTACTTCTTCGAAGTCGCCTGACAACTCCACAGACCTGCTCCGCTTCAACCACGTGTAGCAGGTGTTTCGCACGATGGTTAACAGCCATGCCCTGGCGTCGGTGCCATGAAATCCGCCAAAGAACCGGAGCGCGCGCAGGTAAGCCTCCTGGACCATGTCCTGCGCGTCCGCTTCGTTCCGCATTAACCAGCGCGCCAGGTTGTAAGCGGCGTCCAGGTGCGGCATGACTGCTTCTTCGAAATTCATCGCTTCGACTATCGAGCACTTAAGCAGTTAACTTGGCCAACGTTCTTTCCTGTAAAGCAGCGCGTATGCGGCCCAAATGGTGATAGCTGTGACGCACGGCGTGATCTTCGAGAATGAACTGGCACGTTAGTAATGCATTTGCGTAAAGCGACACGGGCGCCGCCTGGTCGAGCTGGTCGTCCGTAAGCGCGCGAATCGCCGTTGCTGCTGCCGCACTGTTCTGCTTGAGCAGCTCGATCGTTTCTTCCTTCGTGACGCCGTCGAATTTCTTCGCGTGTTCGGCGTTCATCTTGTTGACGACATCCATCGTCACACCTTCTACGGCGTCGCCTTTCGCGACTATCTGGGCCAACTCGATCTCGAGCGGATAGACACTCGCAACGTGATGGACCACAACACCAATCTTGCGCCCATCGTGCGGAACACGACTTTGCCACTCGAATTCCGTTAGCGAGCCGGCAAAAGCTTCCAGCGCCAGCGCGCCCAGCTCCAGTCGACGGGCAAGTTCGTAACTGCGTTTACTCATCGTTCTTCTCCTCATTGAAGCGGAAGCGGTTCACCGAAAATAAAATCGTCCATCATCACGACGTCATCTTTTTCAGAATCATTTGGACCAGGCGCGACGTCCCCGCTCGTGATGCGAACTCGCGCGATGCGTGCGTTAGGCAA
>DASTTS010000622.1:0-3174 GCA_035760085.1 Pyrinomonadaceae bacterium | reverse complement strand
AGCGCTCCAAGCGCGAACAGGTCGCTCCGACCGTCGATGTCCTTGCCCGTCGCCTGTTCCGGAGACAGGTAAAGCGGCGTTCCCACGATCACGTCACTGCGCGTCTTCGTGGAATAGATCGTCTTCGCGTCGAGATCGACGTCGCTCGAAGGCGGATCAAACAAGTGCTTCACGAGTCCGAAGTCGACGACCTTGACGTGACCACGCTCGTTCACGAGCACGTTCGACGGCTTGATGTCGCGGTGAACAATACCCTGCTGGTGTGCTTCGCCGAGTGCTTCAGCAATCGCCGAGACGATCTCGACCGAGCGCGTGAGCGTGAGCCCTTCGTCAAGCAGATCGCTGAGCGACTTGCCTTTGACATACTCCATCACGATAAACGGCTGCCCGGTCGGGGTCTCGCCGTAGTCGTGGACCATCGCGATGTTTGGATGGCTTAGCGCCGAAACTGCACGTGCTTCGCGAATGAAGCGCGCCCGGTAGTGATGATCAGTTGAAGTAAGAAACTTGATCGCAACGCGCCGCGCCAGATGCAGGTCCTCGGCGAGATAAACCGCGCCCATCCCACCTTCGCCGAGTTTTTCAAGAATTCGATAATGGGAGACTGTCTGGCCGATCATGCTCGCTTGGATCCATCGGGTTGCGAGAGAGAGACGTGGTTTGGGCGCGAGTGTTACATGGCGGGCATTATACAGGATCCCCAGCTAATAATTAGAGAACAGTTTCGCGGATTTTCTTCTCTTGTGAGGCTCTAAACTCATGTAACTTCTGCCGTAACTCCGGCCGGCTATTCGCCAGTATCGCTACTGCGAAAAGTGCAGCATTTATGGCGCCCGGCTTGCCGATCGCGAGCGTTGCCACGGGAATTCCGCCCGGCATCTGCACCGTCGACAGCAGCGAATCGAGCCCGTTAAGAGCGTCGCTCTTCATAGGCACGCCCAGCACCGGCAGCGTCGTATGTGCGGCAAGGACGCCCGCGAGGTGGGCCGCGCCGCCTGCTGCGGCTATCACTACTTCCAATCCGCGCGACTCCGCGGTTGACCCAAACTCCGCCGCCAGCGAAGGCGACCGGTGTGCTGAGATCACCCGGCACTCGTGCTCAACTCCAAACTGCGTCAGCGTTTCGTCTGCATGACGCATCGTGTCCCAGTCAGACTGGCTACCCATTATGACCGCCACCAATGATCTATTTCCGCTGTTTTCTGCCATCTTATTCTCCCTGGTCCAACGAGAAACCACGCTCGCCGTCAAATGTATAAAGACCTTCAGTTTTGATGAAATCGAAACCCGCGTCAGCGACACGACCCAGCAGCGAAACCACTTGCCTATGCGCGACTTTGCCGCCGCTCGACTCGGTCAGAAACCGGCAGCGCCAGTGATCTGAACAAAAAGTTTCCGTATGACCACCGGGCCAGACCTTCACGCCGCGATTGCTGATCATCGTGAGCTTTACGCCATCGCCATTAACTTTACTGAGCGAGTCGCCGAGATCGTTTGCCGTGCCTTTGGTCCAATCGAGAAATACGTCAACGCCGACAAGCTCTTTCTGCGGCGCCTTCAGGTTACTCGCAGTCGCCGCGTGCGATTCTTCGCCCTTGCGATACTTCCGCGCCGTCAGAATCTGTGGCGTTTGGCCCAACCGCTCGATAACTGCGTCCGCAAACTCCTTCGTGCCGACTTTCTGCTTACTAACCTTCGCGTCGTAAATGTCGTACGTGTGAATGCCGTCCTCGATCGCCCGCAGCCACGCGTTGTGAACACGTTCTGCATGATCAGTTAAACCAACATGGACCAGCATCATCACAGCGCCCAGCAACAGTCCCGATGGATTCGCAAGGTTCTGACCCGCACGCCGCGGCGCCGATCCGTGAATCGCCTCAAACATCGAAACGTGCTCGCCGATATTCGCTGAGCCGGCCAATCCGACTGAGCCCGCAATCTGCGCTGCGACGTCGGAAAGTACGTCGCCATAAAGGTTTGGCATCACGATCACGTCAAACGCTTCCGGTGTGTCCGCAAGTTTCGCGGCGCCGATATCGACGATCCAGTGCTCGTTTTCAATGTCCGTATACTCGGCCGCAATTTCGTCGAAGATCTTATGAAACAGACCATCAGTCAGTTTCATGATGTTGTCTTTAGTGAAGCAGGTGACTTTCTTGCGGTTGTTCCGGCGCGCGTACTCAAACGCGTAACGAATGATCTTCTCTGATCCCGGTCGCGAGATCAGTTTCAAACACTGCACTACCTGGTTTGTTTGCCGGTGCTCGATACCCGCGTAAAGATCCTCCTCGTTCTCACGAACAATGACGACGTCCATCACCGGATGCTTCGTCTCGACAAACGGATGATAAGAAACGCAGGGGCGTACGTTGGCGTACAGCCCAAGCACTTTGCGGACGGTAACATTCAGACTCTTAAATCCTCCGCCCTGCGGGGTCGTGATGGGAGCTTTGAGAAAGACTTTGGTGCGTCGTAACGATTCCCACGAGCTCGGGGCAATGCCCGCGGTGTTAGTGGGGCTATAAACTTTTTCGCCAATCTCGATGGTCTCGATATCGAGGGGCGCGCCGGCAGCTTCGAGGATGCGAAGCGTGGCCGCCATGATTTCGGGCCCGATGCCGTCGCCATTGGCCACAGTAATAGGGATACGTTGCGACATTTTCCAAACCTTTCGTGGGTGATTTCTGAACGAGGCTCAGATTATACGGATTACGGGGAATTTGCCTAATCTGTGGCATCTGTGGCTGAAACGTCAAATTTGTCCTTGACCCTTTCCAAGGGCTCCTGCATACTTTTGCCTACCAGTTACCTGCTCTCGCGCATCAATGGTGATTGCGCCTGTCCGTGATCGTATCGCGACGAGGTTCGGCTGATAGAGAGTGAGGCAGTTGTCAACCAGTTAGAAGCCGCTCTCGAGTATTTTTAGAGCATCGGGTTCGTCGCAGCTCGCAGAAAGTATCGGTAGTCCCCCCCGAACTGGATCAGCGAATTCCAGCAAGCCCGCGCTTCCCTTCAGATTAAGGATAGTTAAATGGCTACAAAACTCTATGTCGGAAATCTCTCGTTTCGTACTACGAGCGAGGAACTGCGCGAGGCTTTCGCGTCAGTAGGAACAGTCGAATCAGCTTCGGTGATTGAGGATCGAGAAACAGGACGATCGCGCGGCTTTGCTTT
>DASTTS010000621.1:0-5406 GCA_035760085.1 Pyrinomonadaceae bacterium | reverse complement strand
GCCAACGTGGGCACCATCGTTGAACCGCGATTCGCGCGACGCCCGTCAACTCCGAATCTTCCGCCCACAAAGTCTGTCGCATAGAGAGGCAGAAACTCCGTGGCGCTGGCGCTTCGAACTCTCGGGAGATTGCGGATGCGTGCGAGGACCTCGTCGAAATATTGAAGCCGCTGCTTCTCGGTTTGGTGTGTCGTTCCCTCCAGGGACACATTTACCGTCACAATACCTGTGGCATCAAAACCACGGTCGGCCGCCATCAGTTGAAAGAACGCACGACCAATCGATAGCGACGCGGTGAGAAGGATGATGGTTAGGGCCACTTGAGTCCCTGTCAGGAATTGACTGAAGACTCGCGATCCCCGAGCCCTGCCAGAACCTCTGACGCCGAAGATATGCACTTGACTGATTGAGAAGAACGGCAACACACCGAATAACAACCCGGTGAGAACCGAGATGGTCAAGCTAAAGGCGAGTACCCTTAGGTCAAAAAGCGAGTAGGACATTGCCGAAAGCGGCGGCGGCTGAACCTTTGCGGCCACGGAAGTAACGCCGGCAGCAACAGCGAGCCCGGCCAAAGCGGATACCGCGCAAAGAAACAGGCACTCCGTGAGCAACTGCCGTTTTAGTCTCCCCCGGCTTGCTCCCAAGGCGGAGCGAATACTCAGCTCCGAAGTCCGGTCGGTTATTCGAGCCATCAGCAGGTTCGCCACATTGGTACAAGCTATCAACAAGATAAGCGCCATGCCCGCCATCAACATCAGCGAAGCGCTCGCAACCGGGCCTGTCAGATCTTCCCGAAGGGACCTTATCTTCGGACGAGGACTTGAGGGATCAAGGTGGCCGGGAGCCGGCGAAAAACGATTTACGTCGGCCTCGAACGCGGCGCGCGCTTGCGGCCACGTAACCCCGGGTTTCAATCGCGCCAGGGTTGTCCAGCCGTTATTGCCCTCTGAAAATTTTGCCGGCAGCCAAAGAACAGTATCTCGTGGATAGTCAAAACCCGGCGGCGTGACGCCGATGATCGTCACATATTTGCCGTTGACTCGGATTGAAGAGCCTATGGCGCTAGGGTCCCCCCCGAAGAGGTGCTGCCAGAGTCCATAGCTGATGACGACCACCTGATCGCTATTTAGTGAGTCCTCCCCGGGTAGGAACGTCCGGCCCAAGGCTGCAGGCGTACCGAGCACAGTGAATAGATTCCAGGACGCGTTGGCTGCATGCACGCGAACTGCTTCGTGAGGCATACCAATATTGACGTCGCTCTTGTCGACAAGCGCGGCGTTAGCAAGGTAGGTGCTCTGCTCCCGCCAGTCATGAAATTGTTTTGAATTGTCGTGAGGAGGAATGAACTCGTTCGGACGAAATGAGGCCAGCCGTTCCGGATCGTGAAATGGAAGCGAACTCAACAACAAAGTGTTGACGACGCTGAAGCCCCCTGTTGTAGCGCCGATGCCGATAGCAAGCGCGGCGATCATGAACACGGTGGGAAGCGGATGGCGCGCCCAAAGCCGGAACGTATACCGTCCATCTTGAAGCACTGCGCGCATCACCTGAACTGGGACCGAGACAAACAAGTCCACCAGCACAAAAAACCAGAGCCTGGCAACTCTCCAGGTCCCACTCGCTTTAGCTAGCTCGTCGCGAAATGCCTGTTCGAGCGAACCGGCATCGGTTTGGTGAAAAGCGGCTGGGTGAAGTTCGATCAGCCGCCGGTAAAGTCGAACTGAGCGTGAATCATTAGGCATGTTTTGTGACTCCAAAGATAGACGCGACTAGCTTCACCAGTTCACTGATCCGAGCGGCTTCTTCCTGCACCACGTTTACTCGAGTTTAGTGATCGGTAACCGCGCCGCCGTTCATCGCCCAAGTGTGAATTAGGATGATCCTCCTGTCCATACCGAAAATAACATCCGGCATTCAATAGTTTGTTTAGAGCTACGACTGAGAGCACTCTGCAGCGTCGACGAAGGATCACCGCGGCGGTCGCCGTGTCAAAATCCATATGTCGAACGAATGATCGGCAGTATTCGACGCGAATGTCTGGTCCATCTGATCGTGCTCAATGAAAGGAAGCTATGGCGCATTCTGAGCCGAGTACATTGCCAACTATATTAAAGTACGCCCGCATCAATCGCCGGAGGGGAATCCGCCGGAGCCTCGTGAGGTCTAACCGCCAGCAACAGGCAAAATCGTTTCTTGCCCTACAAACACTGCGTGGCAAAGAGAAAAGGCCGCGGATTAGTTCCGGCGGCCTTCCTCAGGTAGCGCTCCCACAATGGACAATCTTCGCAACTTGTTCTTGAAGCCAACGGCAGAAATGCTCAGTTTCTTCCAGAAGTTGCGAGAAGCCTGGTTTGCCAACTCGACGATGTTGTCATGAACGTGTTCCCGTCAGACCCTTCCCTTTCAACGTTAATTCCATGGAGCAAGGTCAACGTATTCCCCTCTTCGATCTGTTTGCCAGTCCATGTTCCCGCCAACCCGCTTTGGCGTAATTGGGAGTCAATATTGTGACCAGAAGTCCTTCACTTCGCTTCCACAGGCTTTACGCATCGATATGCTAAATACGCCGGGGCGAAACGCTTGCGCCTTGGCCATACCTTACCGTCGTAGACAATAATGTATGCCTTCTCGTCATCAATCTCAGTCGCCGTCCACCAGTAGATTACCTGTGAGTGGACGTTCCAGAGCGGTGATTCCTTGTCAGGGGGAACTTGGTAAGTCGCCGTTTTGGTCTGCCCGTCCCAGGTTCCGTTGCTGTTAACGCCGTGACGGGCCATTGAACGCACCGCTTCTTCCACCGTCGGCAATCGCCATACATCCTGTGGGCTTTCCGCTAACTTTCTCCCATCTTCCGATAGATACTGGCAGCGTCTGAGAGCCTCGTGCCAAGTCACGCCATCATCAGGCCAGCCGATGCCTTCAGACGCCCACATAAGCCGGACTCCGTTGCCCTCCACTAGACGAACTTGTCGATTGCCATCGTCAACGCGCCCGGCGATGCGGACAACAGGCTCTACGCCGCAGACGACGAGGATGAGGGTGGGCAGTCCTACTGCGAGGAGATAAGCGGCACGGCGCGGCTGCGGGCGGCCATACCAATAGAGCATTCCGAGTATGAGCATCGGCGCGATAACGAATAGCATCGCTACTGTGTCACTCAAATCGAAAAGCAGCAGGGACAAAAGAAATCCGGCAAGCACGTGCGCAACGCTGCCGACGCGCGGGAAAGCGATGGCGAGCAGAGTCAGCGACACGAAGATCATCACTGGGCTGAGGTACTGCACGAACATCAGCCCGACATTTAAGAGCAGCGACTCATGGAACCACCCCTCATGAAAGTTCTCGATGATTCCCCAAAAGGCCCAGAAGCTGGCGATTGAGGTGGATAACGCCACGGCCAACCAGCCAACAAGTGGCCGCCTCATCCAAGGACGCTTTACGGACTTATGACGAGCGCCATTATCGAAGACGGTCATAACGCGAAGCCTCAACTATATATTAGGTTGCGCTTCAAGGTTTGCAATCGCATTTTGGCTTGTCGATGCTTTTACTACAGATGTCCGATTAAAAATAGATTCGCTCCCCAAATAGGACTCGAACTTTTTGCAGTCCACTGATTGTGTTGCCGTGTGTCTTCGGTGTGCCGGTGCAGGGCATTCATGATCTTGCGGTAGATGTCCTTTAGGTGGCGCGGGCTGTGTCCAGGCTTGGTCCAGATTCTTACTGTGGGGCGCCGAGGAAGGAGGCGAGCCGGAGAAGGTCCGCGAAGACGCCTGCGGCGGTTACTTCTGGTCCAGCGCCGGGGCCTCGGACGATCATTGGTTGAGTGTTGTAGCGTGTGGTTTGGAAGCTGACTATGTTGTCACTACCGGTCAAACTCGCAAACGGATGATCAAGAGGATAGCTGCGCATCCGGGCTGACATCGCGCCGTTGCTGTCTATCGTGCCGACGTACCGCACCACCTGACCTTTATCTTGCGCTGAGCTCAACAATGCTTCGATCGCCTGATCTTCGCCAACCAAACTCTCAACGTGAACTGCATCCATTTCTACTTCAAGCCCCATCTCTCGCGCGAGGATGATGAGTTTCCGCGCGACGTCCACACCTGATAAGTCTTCGCGCGGATCCGGTTCAGTCAGACCAAGCGCGTGCGCTTCTCGCACCACCTCTGAAAACGTGCGACTACCGTCGAGCGAGTTGAAAATGTAAGAGAGTGTGCCCGACAGCACGCCCTCGATCTTGATGATCTCATCTCCTGTCTCTACCAGACCTCGCAGCGTTTGAATGATCGGCAGTCCCGCGCCGACATTCGTTTCGTAAAGAAAGTAGCGCTGATGTTTGCGCGCGGTTTCGCGCAAGCTGCGATACGCGCCGAAAGGTCCGGCATTACTCTTCTTGTTTGGTGTGATGATGTTGATGCCTTTGGCGAGCCAACTTTCGTAATGCGTAGTTAACTCAGCGCTGGCCGTTGCATCAATCAGTACAGCGTGTGGCAAATGAGCAGCGTTGACGTGGTTGATAAAAGCTTCAAGGTCAGACGTTTTCGAACTCTCATCTAACTCATCGCGCCATCGATTCAGCTCGAGATGGCGGTCAGCCATGAGCATCTGGCGACTGTTCATGATGCCGCGCACTCTCAAGTCTATGCCGCGATGGCGTTTCAACTCTTCGATTCGAGTTTTAAGTTGGTTCAGAAGTGTGCCGCCAATCAAACCCGTGCCGATTACGCCGATCGAAAGAGTCTGGTTCGAAAGATAGAAAGCGGAATGTATCGCTCGCAAAGCCTTCGTTGCTTCGGCCTGTTCGACTACAGCGGAGATGTTTCGTTCCGACGATCCTTGCGCGATGGCCCTGACGTTGATGCCGGCCTTTCCGAGTGCGGCAAAAAACTTTCCGGCAACGCCGAGTTGCTCGATCATACCGTCGCCCACCATCGCGATGATGCAACAGCCCTCTGTTAGATCGACTGTTTGAATTTCTCCACGCTGCATCTCGACCACGAACGTTTGTTGCACAGTCGTTTTAGCGAGCTCCGCGTGTGCACGCGGAACAGCGAAGCAGATCGAATGCTCTGAGCTTGCCTGTGAGATCATGACCACGGATACATCGACTGCACGCAGAGCACCGAACACTTTGTGGGCCACACCCGGAATGCCGATCATTCCGGTGCCTTCCACATTGATCAGGACCATATCTTCAACTGCCGCAAAACCCTTAATCGGGACGTCCACCGGTGAAGTGGCGGATATTCTTGTGCCCGGCGCGTCAGGCTTGAAAGTGTTTTTGATCCAGACCGTGATGTTGTTTGTGATCGCGGGCGACATCGTATTCGGATGAATAACTTTTGCTCCGAAGTACGCCAGCTCGGCTGCTTCCTGGTAGGAGAGCTCCGGTATCACGAC
>DASTTS010000620.1:0-5790 GCA_035760085.1 Pyrinomonadaceae bacterium | reverse complement strand
ACGGTTGAGGGTAAGATGCTGATCGAAAGAAAGATTTCTCCCGCAAAGGCGCAAAGGCGCAAAGCCTGCCGGGCTCCAATAAACATTCTTCTTTGCGTAGTCTTTGCGCCTTTGCGTCAGAAATTCTTACTCGTTATAATCCGCGGTTCCCACGCACAAAGCCGGAAGGAAACAAGCCAAACAGTGACAACCTCGCCAACGGTTCTTCGCCTTGCTACGCGATTCGAGCGGGTTGGTTTTTCCGATATCGTCAAACTTCGCAACCGCATCATGGAGTTGCGCAGCCAGGGCGCAACCGTCTACCAGTTCGAAGGCGGCGAGCCGTTCATGCCAACGCCCGCGCCCGTCAAAGACGCAATGAAGCGCGCGCTCGATGAAAACCAGACTCGCTACGCACCTTCATCAGGCATTCCCGAGTTGCGCGAAGCGATTGCTGAAAAGCTGCGCACTCGCAACCGCATTCCCGCACAGTCGAAAGATGTGATCGTCGTTAACGGCGGTATGCAAGGTTTGTTCGGTGCGTTCCAGTCGATCGTGAATCCAGGCGACGAGGTGCTTCTCTTCTCGCCTTACTGGACGCCGATCAAAGATCTCATTTCACACTGCCAGGGCGAAAGCGTGTTCGTGCCAACAAAAGAAGCGCGCGAGCGTGGTTTTCAAGAGACACTCGCCCGCTACACAACCGAACGAACGCGCGCCATCTACTACAATACGCCACAGAATCCGAGTGGCGTTGTCTTCACGCCCGACGAAGCGAAAGCAGTTGCGGAATTCGCGCAGGATCGCGATCTCGTCGTCGTAGCAGATGAAGCTTACGAAGATCTCGTCTACGACGGCGAGCACTGTTCGATCGCTTCGCTCGACGGAATGTTTGAACGCACAGTCACTTGCTTCACGTTTTCCAAGTCGTACGCGATGACGGGTTGGCGACTCGGTTACGCAGTCGCGACTGAGCCGTGGATGACTGGCCTGAGAAAAGCAACACTCTATTCATCGAATGGTGTTTCAACACCGACGCAGTGGGCCGGAGTCGCTGCCATGCAGGTTGAGACGACGGTCCTCGCAGAGATTAGAGATCAGTATCGACTGCGTCGCGATCTGTTGTTGTCAGGATTGAATGAGATCGGTTTGCACTGCGCCCCTCCGCCAGGTGCGTTCTATGCTTTTCCCGACGTGAGTCGTATCAACAAAGACAGTCGCGAAGCTGCGGATGTGTTACTCAATCGCGCGCAGGTTGCGACTGTGCCGGGTATCGTCTTCGGCCCCGAAGGCGAGAGCCACCTGCGCTTCTCTTTTTCCACTTCGATCGAAACCATCGAAGCAGGGCTCGATTCGCTTCGTCGTAATCTCTAAGGATGAGAAGCGAATTCGACTTCATCAACGCACTCCGCCAACGAGTCGCATCGTCAGCTCAATCCACCGTGACAGGTATCGGAGACGATGCCGCTGTCTTTCGCAGCAACTCGAACAAAGAAACGGTCGTCAGCACCGATCTGCTGGTTGAAGACATCGACTTTCGTCGCACGACTACGCCGCCTTACCTGTTGGGCCACAAAGCACTCGCCGTCTCACTTTCCGATCTGTCGGCAATGGGATCGAGACCGCTCTGGTGTTTGATTTCTATCGGCGTGCCGGAAGATGTTTGGCAAACTGACTTTGTCGATCGTTTGTATGACGGTTGGTTGGACCTCGCGAATCGTTAC
The DNA here is from genome assembly GCA_035760085.1 of Pyrinomonadaceae bacterium. GTDB lineage: Bacteria > Acidobacteriota > Blastocatellia > Pyrinomonadales > Pyrinomonadaceae > PSRF01. The sequence continues at coordinate 4,087 of DASTTS010000620.1, read as the reverse complement.
GGTGTGCAGTTGATCGGTGGCGACACTTCGCGCGCACACGAGCATATCGTGATCGATTCGATCGCGATCGGTGAATGCGCGGCAGGAATGGCGGTGAAGCGAGCGGGTGCGAAACCTGGAGATCAGATCTTTGTTACCGGTTCGCTTGGTGCGGCTGCGGCGGGTTTGCGGCTGATCGAGCGTGGAGCGCATCTCGCTGAGCAGAATCTCGCCGACGAAGATTCGCAGAAACTCGATCACGTTTTGTTGCGACAGCTCCGGCCTGAGCCACGCGTCGGCTGGGGAATGGTGTTGGGCGAGGAGCGATTGGCGACCGCGATGATCGATCTCAGTGACGGCTTGTCGTCTGATATCAATCATTTGTGTGAGGCGAGTAGTGTGGGCGCGTTGATCGATGCGTCGTTGTTGCCGATCGACGAGCGTGTAGTGGAACTGTGCGGGCGTCGTGCGCTCGATCCGCTACAGCTCGCGCTGCATGGTGGTGAAGACTACGAGTTGCTGTTCACAGTGACCCCGGAGCACGCTGCGCGCCTGCCGCGAAGAGTCGATGGAGTCGAGATTAAGCGCATCGGCCAGGTGATGAGCGCAAACCACGGCGTCAAGATTTCGGAGGGCTCGCGCACCTGGGATCTCAAGCCAGGCGGCTGGAAGCACTTCTAACGGCGATTCCTCGCGCAAAGGCGCAAAGCCTGCCGGGCTCCAAGCTGCATTCTTTGCGCCTTTGCGCCTTTGCGGGAAACTGCTTTATCCTCATCATCCCATGCTCAAGTTTCGTAACACTCTGACCGGTCGCGTCGAAGAGTTTCGCCCGCAGCGCGAAGGCGAGGTCGGCTTCTACTACTGCGGTCCCACCGTCTGGAATTACGGGCACATCGGAAACTTTCGCAGCGCCGTCGCCGCCGATATCGTGCGCCGGTACCTGAAGTTTAAAGGTTACAAAGTCACGCACGTGATGAACATCACGGACGTTGAAGACCGCATCATCGCGGAGTCGCAAAAGGCCGGGCTGACGATCGACGAGTACACCGCAAAATACATCGACGCGCTCTGGGAAGACTTTGACGCACTCGGCTGCGAACGGCCCGACGTTGTCCCGCGTGCTACACGCCACATTCCCGAGATGGTCACGTTGATCGAGAAACTGCTCGAGTCGGACCACGCGTATCGCTCAGACGATTCGATCTACTACCGCATCGCCTCGTTTCCCGAGTACGGCAAGCTCTCGAAGATCAACTTCGCAGGCAATATCGCCGGCGCGAGTGATCGCATCGACACCGACAAGTACGAGAAAGAAGACGCGCGCGACTTTGCGCTTTGGAAAGAACCGTCGAGCGAAAGCGAACCAGCGTGGGACACGTCGATCGGTCGCGGTCGTCCGGGCTGGCATATCGAGTGTTCAGCGATGTCGATGAAGTATCTCGGTGAGACGTTCGACATTCACGCGGGTGGCATCGATCTCGTTTTCCCGCATCACGAAAACGAGATTGCGCAGAGTGAAGGGGCGACGGGCAAAGAGTTCGTCCGCTACTGGATTCACTTTGAGCATCTGAAAGTCGACGGCGAAACGATGTCGAAGTCGAAAGGCAACTACTACACGTTTCGAGATATTACGGCGAAAGGTTTTTCAGCGGCGGCGATTCGTTACTTCCTATTGAGCGTGCCGCATAACAAACAGCTCAACTTCACTTTCGACGCGCTCGCCGGCGCTGAACGCACGGTCGCGAGCCTGCGCGACTTTCGCGCGCGTTTGAGTGAAGCAAAGACTGAGCCTGGTAAGAACGAGAAGCTGTCAGAAACTGCTGCGCGTGCGTTGCAGGAGTTTGAAGCGGGCATGGACGACGATTTCAACACGTCGATCGCGCTCGCGGCGATTCACAATCTCTCGCGCGAAGTGAACACAGCGCTCGCGCGCAAACAGGTCAAAGCCGAGAACCAGCAGGAGCTACTCGCGCTCATCGATCGCTTTGACACAGTCCTCAACATCTTTGGCAAGCAACAACGCGAGATGCTCGACAGTGAAGTGCAGTCGTTGATTGACGAGCGACAGGAAGCGCGTCGCCGTCGTGACTTCGGCCGTGCTGACGAGATCCGTGATGAGCTTGCGAGCCGCGGCATTATCCTCGAAGACACGAAGGATGGCGTCCGCTGGAAACGTAAGTAGTTAACTGATCGGTTGCAGTTGATCGAGAAGTGCGCGGAGCTTTAGGTGCTGCCCTTCTGTTAGGCCGGCGAACCTTAGACCGAAGCCGAGTGGTGGTGTTTGGTGAGCGACTTCGCCGCTGAGCTGGAGCCACTCGCCATCAGGCAGTTGCAGCTTGAACGAGAGCACTTCGCCGATCTGGGCTTCGCCCATAGTATCGACATAGCAGCCACCTTCGGATAAGTCTGTGACGCGGGCGGTATAGTTTCCGCTCTTACCGTCCCAGACGGCATCCAGGCAAACATCACATCTTTTTTCGCTTCTGCGGTCGCTCATGTGGTGAGTCAACGACTGCTGTTTTTGATGATTGGCGTTGGGCCGGCGGCCGGGTGAGCGCGACGGCTTGCCACAAGCATTCTAACCTATCTTGTAAATCCTGTAATCCTGTAATCCTGTCAAAACCTAACTTTTGTTATCATGCCCTCCCATGTCAACCACTTCTCTTCAGCCCCAAGTCGCGCCAGTTAACGAAATTAGAAGTCACTTCCCCGCTCTTGAACGCGTCCACAACGGCTATCCGGTCGCCTATTTCGACGGCCCCGGCGGTACGCAGGTGCCGCGCTATGTGGTCGAGAAGATGAACGACTATCTCTACCATCACAACGCAAACACGCACTGGGCTTACCCGACGAGCGCCGAGACTGACGCCGCCCTCGAGCACGCACGCGAAGTCTTCGCCTCATTTCTGAACGCGTCGGCGACCGAGATTGCGTTTGGCGCGAACATGACAACGCTCACGTTACATCTTTCACGGTCGCTGAGTTTGGACTACAAACCGGGCGACGAGATCGTCGTGACTGAGCTGGATCACCATGCCAATCTCGATCCGTGGCGCCGTCTCGCACTCGAGCGCGGAGTCACCATTCGCACTGTGGGAATTGACACAACCACCGGCCAGATCAACCGCGACGAGCTTGAGCGCTACATCGGCCCAAAGACGAAACTGCTTGCAATCGGTGCTGCCTCAAACGCGCTCGGCACGATCAACGAATTGAAGAGCGCGATCGCATTGGCACATGCTGCAGGTGCACTCGTGTTTGTCGACGCCGTTCATTACGCACCGCATGCGCTGATTGACGTCAAGGAACTCGATTGTGATTTCGTAGGAATGTCGGCGTACAAGTTTTATGGACCGCACATCGGTGTCCTCTACGCGAAGCGCGAACATTACGAGCGGATCAACTTTCCACGGCTGGTGCCCGCGCCGGATTACGCGCCTGAGAACGCTGAGAGCGGGACGCAGAATCACGAAGGAATGGTCGGTGCAGCAGCGGCAGTTGAGTATCTGGCCTCACTCGGCGGCGGCGTGGATTTACGAAATGGTCTACGCAACATGTTTCAAGAAACGCACGCGCGCAATGCGCGTCTGTTCGCACGCCTGTGGAACGCGCTCGGCGAGATGCCGCGCGTCAACTTATATGGTCCACCACCTGAAGCAGCACGCACACCAACGTTAGCTTTCACGATCGACGGCTGCACCTCCACCGAAGCCGCTACCCGTCTCGCCGCCAAAGGCCTCTTCCTCTCACATGGCGACTTTTATGCGTACACGATCGCTGAGCGTTTCGGTTTACAGCCGGAAGGCTTCATCCGCGCGGGCTGCGCCATCTACACCACGGAAGAAGAGATAGATCGACTAATCGAGGCCGTATCCGAACTCTGATCCGCGAAAATCTCTTTTAAGATCGGCTTCGATCCGTGTTAACGAAGTCAGCAAGTAATCCGTAAGCAGTGCTCTGTAGATTTGGCCGGTGCGAGACGATCGTGAGGCCGGGCATCATATCCAGCTCAAAGTGAATCGCGAGCGATGTGCCTCGTACGCCGAGTGGATCGGTCGCAGCTATCTGTTCGGGTCTGACCGAGGCTGTGACTGAGCCATCGGGATTG
>DASTTS010000619.1:0-4561 GCA_035760085.1 Pyrinomonadaceae bacterium | reverse complement strand
ATGTGCGGATATCCCGCCACTGCCGACGCCGATGAATATCCGCCCGTGAAGTGATCGCCATTAATCCAATCGGTGGGCCACGCTGGTCCACCAGTCGGGGCCACGAGCGCATCGAGACGGTTCTTCTTCATCACGGCATCGATCCCTTGCGCGCGCGTCAGCAGGTGGTTTTTTCGTAACGCTGCGAGGTATGGCTTGCTGGTGAGCGGACCCTTCGCCTCCGCTTTGATCATGATGTCCTGACCGAAGTATGGCATCTCGCGATCGCGGTTCTTCTCGTTGAAGGCGATCACGTCTTTCAGCGAACGGACCGGCGCCTGTGGTCCAAGTCCCGCAAGATACGTGTTCAGATCCGCTTTGAACTCGTACAACAACACTTCAAACTCAGAATCATCAAACTTACCCGTCGTCGGAATATCAGCCGGATCGACAAGCACGGCGCCGAGTTTCTTCATCTCCGCGAGCAAGTCGTTCATCAGCTTGTCGACACGTTCATTGAACCCGAAATGCTTGCGCGCGATGCCGAGCCGCATACCGCGCAATCCGTCTTTGTCGAGAAACTGCGTGTAATCAGCGGCCTTTCCACGACCCGCATTCGTGGCTTCATCTCGTGCGTCGACCCCGGCCATCGCGCCGAGAAGAATCGCCGCATCGCTGACTGTTCTCGTCATTGGACCGGCAGTGTCCTGGCTGTGCGCAATCGGAATGATTCCAGCCCGACTCACCAGACCGATGGTCGGTTTGATCCCGACGAGCGAATTCGCTGACGATGGACACACGACAGATCCGTCCGTTTCTGTTCCGACTGCCGCGGCACACAAGTTTGCGGCAACGGCAGCACCCGATCCGGAGCTTGAGCCGCACGGATTGCGTTCGAGCACGTATGGATTTTTCGTTTGTCCACCACGACCACTCCAGCCACTCGACGACTTCGTAGATCGAAAGTTGGCCCACTCGCTGAGATTTGTCTTGCCGAGAATGACGGCACCAGCTTCACGTAATCTTTGCGCGACAAATGCATCGCGCTGTGGCTTTGCGCCAACGAGTGCGAGCGAACCGGCTGTCGTCATCATGCGATCCTGCGTGTCGATGTTGTCTTTGATCAGGATCGGAATGCCGTGCAGAGGACCACGCGGACCTTTTTCTTTACGCTCGCGATCGAGACCGACTGCGATCCGCTCGGCGTCGGGATTCATTTCGATCACCGAGTAGAGGGCGGGGCCTTTCTTGTCGATGTCGTTGATGCGATCGGAATATTTCTCAACGAGCTCGCGCGACGTGTATTTGCCCGATTGCAGGCCTTGTTGGAGATCGGTGATCGTTAGCTCATCGAGATCGAAGGCCGGGGCTGATTCAGGTTTTGCGATCGAAGACAGTGGATTAGCAACCGCGGCAACGTAGGTTGCGGCGGTTGTTTGCAGGAAGTGGCGACGCTTCATGTTTTGAGGTTAGTTAGACAGGATTAATTCTGTCTAGCGACTTTGAAAGAGTTAAAGAACCGCTCCGTGTTGGCTGAGTCGTCCAGGCCTTTCGGAGAACCGATGACGATCTGGTAAGGCCGGCGGCCAACGAGGAAAACACGCGACTTAAAAATTCTGTCCGCTGTCTCGGCCGTAAATTCGAGCGCTGAATAACCGTCGATAACTGTCGCACGCGTAGTCAGCAGTTTTGCGCTGATGCCTTTGACGAAGTTGTCGCGATTGGCTTCGAGCTCAGCCTGGCGATTGAAATTAAAGCTCGGATCGTAATCGACCCAGCCGATCAGATAGACGCTTGTCGTGTCGCGCACGACGAATAGGTGAGTCGTGTATGGACCATGCGAGCTTGGGGTCGTCTCCGTTTTCTCGGTCGGTATTTCGGGCATCAGCACCGAGAAATTTCCCTCCGGCGAACTAAACTGGGCCCAGCCGCCAGTGTCGGTCGTGTTGGGTGTGGTACGCGGCGGCGGGTTGGGCGTCGTACGCGGCGGCGGGTTGCTGGGAGTGCTGGGAGTGCTGGCTGGACGGCTGCTGTGTTCCTGGGCGCTGAGTGGGAAACTCATTCCAACTGTGATAATGGCTAAGGCCAAAAATCTTTTCATATTTCGACATCCCTTCGAGGTCGCGAGTTAAGGCCGGCAGATTATAACCGTAGATTGCCACGGATGACACAGTTATTAAGGCCCTGTAAGCTATCGAGCCATGTCGAATCTCGTCGCGATTGTTGGCCGCCCGAACGTCGGAAAGTCTACGCTATTTAACCGTCTCATCGGAGAACGGCGATCCATCGTCGGCGATGAGCCCGGCATCACGCGCGACCGGATTTACGGCGAGGTCGAGTGGGCGGGCGCGAAGTTTTCCCTGATCGACACCGGCGGGATCGTGCCGGATGACGACGCGGTGATTCCGGCAAACATTTTGAAACAGGCGGGAATGGCCATCGATGAGGCGCAGGTGCTGATCTGGGTCGTCGATGCACGCGCCGGCATCACGCAACTCGACGAAGAGCTCGCCGCGCTGCTGAGATCAACCGGCAAACACGTGCTCGTCGCGGCGAATAAGACTGACTCGGCAAGTCTCGAGAGTGAAAGCACCGAGTTTTATCGTTTCGGGTTCAACGACGTATTTCCGATTTCGGCGGAGCAGGGAATCGGTATTGGTGAACTGCTCGACAGCGCCGTTGAGTTGATCAAGACGGGAGAACAGGAAGTTCCGCAGGAAGAATCTGAAGAATCGCGGGAGCTGCGACTGGCGATTGTGGGAAGGCCGAATGTCGGTAAGTCGTCACTGTTGAATCGACTGCTCGGCGAGGATCGCGTGATCGTTTCGCCCGTCGCGGGCACGACTCGCGATGCGATCGACACGGTTCTACAGACACCTGAGCGCAAGTTCCGGTTAATCGATACCGCGGGCATTCGTCGCAAAGGCAAGACGGATGAGATGGCGGAGAAGCTCTCGGTGATCATGGCGCGGAAGAGTCTCGAGCGTGCGGATGTGGCGATCGTGCTCGTTGATGCGGTTGAAGGTGTGACGGCGCTTGACGCCAACATCGCGGGTTACGCGCTCGATGCCGGGTGTTCGATCATCATCGCGGTGAACAAGTGGGATGCGGTGATGGAGAAAGAGACAAACACGGCGGCGGAGTTTGAGCGTGGCTTGCGCGATAAGATGAAGTTTCTCGAGTGGGCGCCGGTGATAACGATGTCGGCGCTGACGGGTCAGCGGGTGGAGAGGATTTTGTCGCTCGTTTTGAAGGCGGATGAGGCGCGCAACCGGCGGATTCCGACGTCGCAGCTTAACGATTTCTTCGAGCGTGCGATTGCGCAACCGCGTGGTGGGACGGCGCCGTCGCCCGCGAAGGGTGGGATGTCGCGGCTGAAGGTTCAATATTTGACGCAGGTGGGTTTGCGGCCGCCGACGTTTGTGGTTTTCACGTCAGGCGGCAAGCCGGGACTGCATTTTTCGTACGAGCGATACCTCATGAACCGTCTGCGTGAGGAGTTTGACTTCTTCGCAACGCCGCTGCGGATCATCGAAAAGCATAAGAAGTTCTCACGCAAAGGCGCAAAGGCGCAAAGAACGTGATCAGGTTTTCCTTTGGTTCTTTGCGCCTTTGCGGGAGAAATTCTTTTTAATGGCTCAAGTACCTCCGATTAAATTCGAGATCCAGGCCACAGCCGGTGAGGCACGTGCGGGTGTGTTGATGACGCGCCGCGGTGTGATTGAGACGCCTGTCTTTATGCCTGTGGGCACGGCCGGGACTGTCAAAGGCGTCCGCTTCGAAGAGCTCGAATCCGACGATCTCGATGCAAAGATCATCCTCGGCAACACGTATCACCTCTGGCTGCGACCCGGAATCGACGTCATCAAATCTGCTGGTGGCCTGCACCGCTTCATCAGTTGGGACCGCGCTCTGTTAACTGATTCCGGCGGGTTTCAGGTCTGGAGTCTCGGCGCACTCCGCAAGATCTCCGAAGAAGGCACCGAGTTTCGCTCACATGTCGACGGCTCGCTCCGTTTTCTTTCTCCAGAGATCTCGATGGAAGTACAAGCCGCGCTCGGCTCCGATATCGTGATGGTTTTCGACGAATGCGCGCCCGGCGAAGCGAGCCACGAAGAAACCGAGCGCAGTATGAACCTCACCGCTCGGTGGGCGAAACGCTCGAAAACAGCTTTCGATGAACTCCAATCCGCCGGCGCTGACACTGGACGTCGCGAAGTCGAAAGTGTGAGCGGAGCGCAGGCATTATTTGGCATAGTCCAGGGTGCCGGTCATCTGGATCTGCGGCGGATCAGTCTCGAACAGACCGTTGAGGTCGGCTTCGACGGCTACGCCATCGGCGGTTTGAGTGTCGGAGAAGAGAAGTCGGTGATGTTTGAAGTAATAGAGGACATCGCCCCACGAATGCCAGGAGATGCGCCGCGTTACCTGATGGGCGTCGGCACGCCGGAAGATCTGGTTGAGGCGGTGGCGCGCGGTGTCGACATGTTCGACTGCGTTTTGCCGACACGCAACGGCCGCACGTGCCAGGCATTCACATCGCGCGGCAAGTTGAATATCAAAAATGCTAAATGGATAAACG
>DASTTS010000618.1:0-29877 GCA_035760085.1 Pyrinomonadaceae bacterium | reverse complement strand
ATAGCCAGCTTGGCAACCGTATCAATACGATCATGCAGACATGTTTCTTCGCGCTCAGCGGTGTGTTGCCACGCGATGAAGCGATCACGAAGATCAAGGAGTTCATTCGAAAGAGTTACGGCAAACGAGGCGAGCCGGTCGTCAGGCAAAACTTCGCCGCGGTCGATGCAGCGCTTGCTCATCTTCGCGAGATCGTAGTTCCGACGACGGCGACGAGCACGATAGATCTCAAATCTAAAGTGCCTTTCGGAGCTCCCGAGTTTGTACGTAACGTAACTGCCGAAATGATCGCGGGCCGTGGCGATCGCCTGCCGGTCAGTGCTTTCCCGGAAGATGGAACTTATCCAGTCGGGACTACACGTTGGGAGAAGCGCAACATCGCGCAGGATGTACCTGTTTGGGAACCGGATCTGTGCATTGAGTGTGGCAAGTGCGTGATGGTTTGTCCCCACTCGACGATTCGCGCCAAAGTGTGCTCTGAAAGTGATCTCAAAGAAGCCCCAGCGGGATTCAAGTCCATGCCCGCAAAGTGGCGCGAGTTTCCGGACAAGTTGTACACCATCCAGGTGGCTGTTGAAGACTGCACGGGCTGCCGTCTTTGCGTTGAAGTTTGCCCGGCAAAGGACAAGAGCAACGTCTCGCGTAAAGCGCTCAACATGCAGCCACAGTTACCACTGCGCGACAGCGAGCGCGTCAATTGGGATTACTTCTTAACGCTTCCGGACCTGCACAAGAATGGTCTGATCGCCTTCAATTCCGTCAAGAATGTACAGTTACTGCAACCTCTGTTTGAGTTCTCGGGCGCGTGTGCCGGTTGTGGGGAAACGCCTTACATCAAGCTGCTGACGCAGCTCTTTGGCGACCGTGCAATCATTGCAAATGCTACCGGTTGCTCGAGTATTTACGGTGGCAACCTGCCCACCACTCCTTACACCACGAACGCTCAGGGACGCGGCCCCGCGTGGAGTAACTCTCTGTTTGAAGACAACGCCGAATTCGGGTTGGGGATGCGACTCGCGCTGGACCATCAACAGGCATACGCCAAAGATCTGCTCGAGCGATTGCGCGGCGTTGTTGGCGAATCGCTGGTGAACGGTCTTCTTAACACCGACCAATCAATCGACGATGGCATCAAGATTCAACGCGAATTAGTGGCAGCTTTGAAGGCGAAAATCGGTTCTACAAACAGCGCCGAGACGTGCGATCTCCTCAGCATTGCTGATTCGCTGGTGGAAAAAAGTGTTTGGATAGTTGGCGGCGATGGATGGGCTTACGATATTGGTTACGGTGGCCTGGACCACGTTCTCGCGAGTGGTCAAAACGTCAACATTCTGGTCCTCGATACAGAAGTTTACTCAAACACCGGCGGCCAGGCTTCGAAAGCGACCCCGCTCGGTGCCGTGGCAAAGTTTGCCACCGGCGGAAAGCCCACTGCCAAAAAAGATCTCGGAATGACGGCCATTCGCTACGGCGACGTGTACATCGCGCAGGTAGCGATGGGCGCCAACGATACGCACACCATAAAAGTGTTTCTCGAAGCAGAAGCGCATCCTGGACCATCGCTGATCATCGCCTACAGCCAGTGCATCGCGCACGGCATCGACATGGCCAAAGGAATGCACCAGCAAAAGCTGGCTGTCGACTCGGGTTACTGGCCGCTCTATCGCTACAACCCGCGGCTCGTTGAAGAGAATAAGAACCCGTTCCAGCTTGATTCGAGTGATCCGAAAATCTCGCTTCAGGACTACATTTACACCGAAGGTCGCTACCGGATGTTGCAGCAAAGCGAACCGGCGGTCGCCAAATTCCTTCTGGGCCAGGCACAGAAGGCCGTGATGCGACGCTGGCAGCAGTACAAACAACTCGCTCAACAAAAATCCGAGTAATCCGTACAAAATTTGCGGAGATCTGTAAACCCATGAACCTGACAACCAACTACCTCGGCATGCTTCTGAAGAACCCGATCGTGGCGTCTTCGTCTCCGCTCTCCCACAGTGTCGACAGTATCCGTCGACTCGAAGACGCTGGAGCTGCGGCAGTTGTCATGTATTCACTGTTTGAAGAACAGATCGGTTTCGATAGTTATTACCTCGACTACCACCTGACGCAGGGTATCGACAGCTACGCAGAGTCGATCAGCTATTTCCCGGACATGCAGAGCTACAACGTTGGTCCGGACGAGTACCTCAACCTGATTCGCCACGCCAAACAAGCTGTTGATATTCCCGTAATCGGCAGTTTGAACGGCGCTTCGGTGGGCGGCTGGACCGACTACGCCACTTTGATCGAGGAAGCCGGCGCCGATGCACTCGAGTTGAACGTCTATTACCTGCCGGCGAACACCTCGATCACAGGCGACAATGTTGAAGCACTTTACCTCGACATTCTCGCCGCGGTTAGAGAGGCGGTGACGATCCCCGTCGCCATAAAGCTCAGTCCGTTCTTCAGTTCGGTGGCAAACATGGCGAATTCATTGAGTCAACACGGTGCTGATGGGTTAGTCCTTTTCAACCGTTTTTACCAGCCTGACTTCGATCTGGAAAAGCTCGAAGTAGCGCCGCGACTCGTTTTGAGTAACTCGAATGAGCTTCGTTTGCCGTTGCGTTGGGTGGCCATTCTTTATGGCCGCGTGAACGCCGATCTCGCAATCACCAGCGGTGTTCACACTTCGCAGGATGTTTTGAAAGGACTGATGGCCGGCGCCAAAGTAACGATGATGGCCTCGGAGTTACTGCAAAATGGAATACGCCGGATCGGGCAGGTGCTGAACGAAGTCGTCACGTGGCTGAACGAGCATGAATACGAGAGCGTGATGCAGATGATCGGGGCGATGAGCCAGAAGCATTGCCCCGAACCGGCTGCGTTTGAAAGAGCGAACTACATGAAAATGCTCCAGTCTTACCGTCCGTTGAATTAATCTTAATTTTGTGACTCTTTGCGGCCGACTTTCGGAGGTGCATTCAGAAACACTTCAATCGAAGCGGCTGCACGCAGCTTGTCAATAAACGCTCGTTCCGCGAGACGCAACTCCATCTGTTGTAGATAACTGATGATCGCCTCTTTTGTTTGCGCGAAGTCACCGCTTACGCGTTCCTTATTCTGTTCGAAAAACACGCGCGCCTGTTCTTCCGTCACCGGTTTGGGCTTAACTTCCATTTCCAGCAGCGCACTCGTGGTTATCTTTCGCTTCTGCGCTTCCTGCACGAGGAGCGTGTCATTGATATTTAAGTCAACTTCATTTTTGCGCAGCCTGTAGACCTGCTCCTGTACGTCAGAGATAAGTGCCTGAAGTGAATCCTCAACGTCGCCCGCAGTGATATTTTCGCTGTTGATTGTGGCCACGACCTGCGCCCGTTCCGGTTCGTTGCGAGGTGGTTTGATCTCCGGGACTTTTATGACGGTGTTGCTTGCGACACGTAGACCATCCGCAAATTTCTTAGCTTCTTCGCGTTGCCGTTCCTCCGTTAGATACCGGTCGATGTTGTCTTTGACCGCCTCGAACTCACCGTTGATGCGCGACTTGTTTTGATCGTAAAAAGCGCGTATTTCCGTGGGATTAGGTGGTTTTACTTTGGCGACGACCTCCGTTTCGAGCAGCTTTGTAGTGCTGATCCCACGTTTCTTCGCTTCCATTTCGAGCAGTTTTGAGTTGATCAGGAGGTCGAGCTCGCGTTTGCGTGCCTCAACGACTTTTTTTTGCAGATTGCGAACCGACTCACCGATTGTCTTGTCCAGATCGCGCGCGCTGATCGTAACGCCGTTTACGATTGCGAGGGTGGCTGGTAAGGCTTGTGATTCACACGCACAGTCGTCAGCGGTGGTCTGAGTTTGCGACTGCGCGAACGCAGGTAATGAAAACATCGTCAAGATAATTGCGGCTAGAGCTCTTTTCATGATCGGTCTCCTTAGGGATTGAGGTCACAGTTTGGGCCACCTCGTAGCAATCGTCATGCTACAGAAGGTTTTATTTCATCTCCGGTACTTTGATCTTGCGGCGTGGGAAAAAGTGCGCAATGGCTGTGAAGGTTTCCGCTTTTCGCAGACGTCGAACCACAAAACCACACTGAATACTGAAACCAAATCTGTGTACGACGTTTGCAGGAAAACTGGCGATATTGACTATGACTTTTACACGAACCTCTAACAGCAACACTGAAACGTTCGGCCTGGTGGGTCGGGACCTCAAGGTGCAACAAATCATCGCGACGATCCGGCGGGCTGCACCCTCTGATGCGTCGGTGCTGATCGAAGGCGAGAGCGGCACGGGTAAACAGTTGATAGCAGCCGCTCTTCATGCGCAGAGCCATCGTTGTTCCGGGCCATTCATCCGCGTCAACTGTGCGGGCATGCCGTCAGAAATGTTGGAAGCCGAGCTCTTCGGACAAATTGAACCAGCCAGTCGAGGAACACTGCTGATCGAAGAGATCGCAGAAATCCCGTGTCACCTGCAGTCTAAGCTTCTCCGCAAGTTACAGGAACATAAGCTCTGTCGTCTCATTTCGACCACGACTCGAAACACGACGCAACTGTTGGAGGAAGGTGTTTTAAGAAAAGATCTCTACTTTCGGATCAGCACGATCAAGATCAAGGTCCCGGATCTGCGTGAACGTCTCGATGACATTCCACTGATCGCCAAATACTTTCTCGATCGCTTCAACACACAATACAACAGAAAAATTCGAGGCATCTCGCAGGAAACCTTGTTTCGTCTCGTGCGTTACGATTGGCCAGGAAATATTCGCGAGCTGGAAAGCGTGATCGAACGTGCCGTGCTGTTCTGTTCCGGCGACGAGTTGCTGCCCGAATGTCTCCCCGACGAATTGCAAGGCAAAGACTTGCGCAATATTCCGTTTGTCATTCCACCCCTGGTTCCAATCGAAGAGATCGAGCGTGAAGCAATCGTGCAAACGCTCGCGCGTACCTGCGGCAACGTCAAACTAAGCGCGCAGATCCTGCACTACCCGCGCCCCACGTTCTATCGCAAACTGAAGAAGTTTGGCATAAGAGTCGACCGCGATGGCCCTGGACCTGCGGGAAAACTCGCAACGCCGGCCTAATTTTCCTCACCTCATCACCGCACTAAATGAATTTGTGATTCACTCTATTGCACACCGCATCGTCACGGTCTCAGGCTGAGACACTATCTGCAAAGAAATTGGACCATTATTCGGGGCATGGCCCTTGCAGCCGCCTGATCAAACTAATTCGAGTCTATCCCGCTCGAGAGTAAGCCCAGGAATAAGTGGTCAATCGCCCGGCGCGAAGTCCTTCCCGCGCGCCGCATTGCAGAGTCGGGCTTAGAGTATGCCTTGGACCAACTGGTCCCCTCGCTTACTGGTTCTTACCCGGCCCACTCGGAGGAAGAAAGATGAAAGATGAACATCAAAACCACCGCAAGAAGAAACTATCTCTTCTACTTATGTTCTTATCTGTGGTGCTGCTATTAACAGGCATCACCGCCCAGGCGCAAACTCCAATCGTCGACCCTGTGATCGAGCCGGTGGTCGAAATACTACCGGCTCCATCGCCAACGCCTGTTTGTGCTCGCACCATCAAGGCTGACGTTGTCGCTCTCGATCAGGCGATCATGTACAACCGCCTCGGAACAGTGAATCCAGGCGGCATGATCTACGCGCTTAAGAGAGACGTCGTGGCGATTGATCCTTTAAAAGGACTCGTCGCCGGCAACGTGCGGCTGCGGTCTACCAAACGACCACGGCCCATCGTGCTCCGCATGAACAGCGGCGACTGCCTGCGAATTACCTTCACTAACCTGCTATCACCGAGTGCTCTCAGTGATCAGCCCGCCACTCGTTCTGCCGGCATACACGTAATAGGCATGGAACTGGTTGGAAGTATCGCTTCTGACGGATCAAACGTCGGTGTCAATACACCGAGTTTAGTAGCTCCCGGCGGATCAACTATCTATACCTTGTTCGCCACGCGTGAGGGGAACAACCTCATGTACAGCAGTGCTGCCACAACCGGTGGCGAAGGTGATGGCGGAACGCTGTCCGAAGGATTGTTTGGCAGCGTAAACGTCGAACCAAAAGGCGCTGAGTGGTATCGCTCGCAGGTTACCGCGGCTGACATGACGGCAGCAAAAATCGGTACCACGACGGGCGGCCAGCCGCTGTTGGACTACAACAAGTTCAGCATGCTCGATGCCAACCTCAACATCGTGTCCACCGACTTGAACGCGATCATCACCGGCCCGAACAAGGGACGCTTCCCGGCTGGCACCTTCCGGCCGAATGCGACCGAACCCGATCGCGATCGCCCGTTCCGCGAGTTCACCGTGATCTATCACGATGAAATTCAGGACATCCAGGCGTTTCCACAATTTCGCGATCCGATTCTGAAACACACGCTTCACAGTGTTGAAGACAAGTTTGCGATCAACTACGGCGTGGCCGGTGTAGGCGCTGAAATCCTGGCGAACCGGCTCGGCGTTGGACCAATGTTCAATTGCACTGAGTGCAAGTTTGAAGAGTTCTTCCTTTCTTCATGGACCATTGGCGACCCCGCGCAGATCGTGGACGTGCCCGCCAACACGACTGACGCGTCTGGCAAACTGATCACAGGACGCAAGGCCACGAAGGTTTTGTATCCTGACGATCCTTCGAATGTGCATCACAGCTATATCGGTGACCCCGTGAAGATGAGAGTTGTACACGCGGGACCGAAAGAGCACCACATTCATCACTTACACGCACACCAGTGGTTACAAACACCTGATGACGACAACTCGACTTACCTCGATAGTCAGGCACTCGGCCCAGGCTTCGCGTTTACGACTGAAATCGTTCACGGCGGCACTGGCAACCGAAATCAGGTTGTTGGCGATTCCATTTTCCACTGCCACTTCTACCCGCACTTCGCAGAAGGAATGTGGGAGTTGTGGCGTGCACACGACGTGTTCGAGGCGGGAACGGTGCTGGATGCCAACGGCCGGCCGGTCGCTGGTTCACGCGCGCTGCCGGACGGTGAAATCATCGCCGGTACGCCGACACCAGCCCTCGTGCCTTTGCCGACACTCGCGATGGCGCCGATGCCAACCGCAACTGTACCGGGTTATCCGTTCTTCAGCCCGGCAGTCGCAGGTCACCGTCCACCAAAGCCGCCGCTCGATACGATCGACGATGGCGGTTTGCCAAGACACATCATCACGGGCGGAACTTTCACCCACGTTGAAACCCGTCTCGACTTCAGCAAAGAACTAATCACTGCCACTGCTACCAAGATCGCGGAAACCGGAACGGCTGCCGAGATTGCAGCAATGGTCTATCACGAGCAACGCCTGCACGCGAGCTTCAAGCCCGACGGCACACCAGCCAACTTCGTGCTGAATGGCCTGCCACGCAAGCCCGGGGCTCCTTTTGCAGATCCGTGCATCAACGATAGTGGAGTCGCGATAGGAAATCCGCGCACTTACAAAGCAGCAGCGTTCCAACTCGACATCAAACTCAACAAAGCCGGCTGGCACTTCCCGCAGTCGCGCATCCTGTCGCTCTGGGCTGACGTTGCGCCCACAAAGGCAGGAACAAAACCGCCCGAACCGTTCTTCTTCCGGGCGAATACAAACGATTGCATCACGTTCTATCACACGAATCTCGTGCCTGGCGTTTACGAGCAGGACGATTTTCAAGTCCGCACGCCGACCGACATCATCGGTCAGCATATTCACCTTGTGAAGTTTGACGTCACCTCGTCAGACGGCTCGGGTAACGGCTTCAATTATGAAGACGGAACCTTCAGTCCGGACGAAGTACGAGAACGAATCAAGGCGATTCGCAAACAGAATGGCTGTATCGGCGTTGAGTCAGGTGACACACGTGACGGCACGTTCACTTGTCCGAAACCGAAAGCACACCCGTACTTCGGCACCCTCGGTGCACAAACAACCGTGCAACGCTGGTTTGCCGACGACACACTCAACAACAACGGCGTAGACCGTACGCTCAGAACTGTTTTCACACACGACCACTTTGGACCATCGACTCACCAGCAGGCAGGTCTCTATGCAGGCCTGGTGATCGAGCCGACTGGTTCGATCTGGAAGAATCCCGAAACTGGTGTGACGATGGGCACGCGGACAGTGGATGGCGGCCCGACAAGCTGGCAGGCAAACATCATCGAGACAAACGCGGCGAACAGTCACCGCGAGTTCTTGTTTGAGTTTGCTGATTTTCAACTGGCTTACCAGGCCGGCGCCGGTGTTGGCGCGAACGGCAAACCGATTGCCGATCCACAACGCGTCATCAACCCGCCGATCCTCAACGAAGTAGGACTTCCTTTCCTCGTGGAGAACGGTATGGTTTGTCCGGGTGGTGTTCCCGCACCATGTCCGGAAGCGATCTCCGCGGCAGACCAGGGCACGATGAGTGTTAACTATCGCAACGAGCCCGTGCCGCTGCGCGTGCGTAATCCGTTTACCAACACGCAGGCAAGCGGTGCCGCCGGTGATTTATCGAAGGTTTACAAGTCGAACATCACGCGCGCAGATCCAGAGTTCAACGTTCAACCTACGTTCTATCCGGCGCTGACTCAGGGAGTGCAGCCGGGTGATCCATTCACGCCGCTGCTGAGAGTTTACGAAAACGACAAAGTTCAGATTCGTATCCTCGTGGGAGCGCACGAAGAAACACATAACATGACCATCAACGGTCATAAGTGGTTACATCAACCCGGCACGCCGCAGGATCCGTTGGCAGTCAACAACTCTGGTTTCAGAAACTCGCAGATCGCAGGTATCTCCGAACACTTCGAGTTTCTCACTGGCAAGGAATCGATCATGGGCAATCGTCCATTCATCGATTACCTCTACCAGAACAGCGCTTCAGTTGACGGACAGTGGAACGGAGTTTGGGGTCTCATGCGCGTCTACAACGGCCGCATGGGTCTGAAGGCTGACCTCGTGGCATTGCCAAACAATCTGGAAGGCGCAGCAGCGTTAACAACGAACGACACGGCATTCCCGATCGATTCGACGTTCAAGACTGGTGCGACCGACTACTACGACTCCACTGACGCTTCGATGACGACTGATTCGAAGGCGACCTCAGATACAACGCTGATGTCACCAACGATGCTCGGTACGGAGAGCTCAGCTGTCTCGCCGGATCTTGGAATGACTGAAGCGTCCATAATCTCTCCGACGCTCACAATATCGGAGGTATACACATCGAATCCGACGGACTTCGCCACTGGTAAGATCGCTGCCACTGGTATCTGTCCGGGGACCGCTCCCAAGCGGACCATCAACGTGACGGCGGTCAATGCGTGGGCCCTTCCGGGTGGCAAGCTGATCTACAACAGCCGCGCCGGAAATGGTGGAGCGCTCAATGACCCAACCGCGATCATGTACTTCCGCAGTGAAGACATTGATTCCTATGGCAAGGTCAAAGCAGGCGTTCCGATCGAACCGCTCGTGGTTCGGGCCAGGGCCGGTGAATGTATCAACTTCAACCTGCACAACAGGTTGCCGAGTACACTGTCCGATCTGGCCGGCTTCAACACGTTGTCGAACCTGCTCTTCCATTTCAATGCGAATCAGGTGAAACCTTCGAATCAGGTTGGCTTGCACCCGCAACTGCTTGCTTACAACGTTGCGAATAGCGACGGTAAGAACGTCGGGTTCAATCCCAACCAGACGGTTGGACCAGGTGGCATAGTTAGATACAGGTGGTACGCAGGCGACGTGATCGTTAACGGCAGCCAGCGTATAGCAACGCCGATTGAATTCGGCGCGACCAACCTGATCTCCTCTGACCCGATCAAGCACAGCAACAAGGGTGCTATCGGTTCGCTCATCATCGAACCTCAGGGATCCACATGGATCGAAGATTCGACTTCACGTGCGCAAGCCACAGTGACCAAAACTGATGGCACGTCGTTCCGTGAGTTCGTGGTCCAGTTCCAGACGGATATCAATATGAGGTTCGCGGACGGCAGCGCAGTGCCGAATCTCGGTGGTCCAGGTGGTGCGGAAGATCCGGAAGACTCAGGGCAGAAAGCGATCAACTATCGCACTGAGCCGCTCTGGAAACGCATGAACTACCCGGTTCAAACACCGTTCGAAAACACTCGCGATTTTGACTTCACGAATGTTTTGACCAATGCGCAGGTGGGCGGCGATCCACAAACGCCAATCTTCACAGCGCAGGCTGGCCAGGCAGTGAGGTTCCGAATCCTGAATGCGAACGGGCACATGCGCAATAACGTGTTCAACCTGCACGGGCACTTCTGGCAGGAAGAACCTTACACCAACAACTCGAAGTCGATTGGCAACAATCCGCTTTCAGAGTTCAAGGGAGCCCTTTATGGAATCGGACCTTCATCGCATTACGAAGTGATTCCAGTGAATGGTGCTGGTGGTGGACGTCGCGTTCCAGGCGACTACCTCTACCGGACTCAGGAGTCGTTCATGTTTGATGGAGGAATCTGGGGCATTTTCCGGGTCCGACCATAGAGGACCATTGCGACGAGTGCAGCCTGCCACAGCGGGCTGCACTCTGCGTGACCTCTGCGTCCTCTGCGTCTCGGCGGTTTCGATGATCGTTAACCGCAGAAGCGCAGAGGACGCGGAGGCACGCAGAGTTGATTTCTGAGAAAGGAGGGGAGGTCATGTCATCACTAAGTATTTTTGTTAAGACGTTCTTTTCTCTTGTCATTACACTCGCGCTGATTGCCGGAGTTCCCGGGCCATCAGCGTCGAAACGCGGGAAACAATATGAACCAACCACGGTTGTTGATTCGCTGCCACTCAATTTCGAGCTGAATCAGGGACAGACTCACCGGCGTGTGAAGTTTATCGCACGCAGCGAGGGGTATGTCCTTTTTCTGACAGCAACGGAAGCCGTCATGGCTCTCGACAATCCGGCTGCGCACCGGAAGGGAAAAGAAAATCGCGACGGTCGTGAGTCAATGGAGCAGAAAACCAGGCCGCCACGTTCAATCGTTCGTATGAAATTGGAAGGCTCGAATCCAGCACCTCGAATCGAAGGTCTCGACCAGATGACCGCGAGGAGCAATTATTTCGCCGGTTCCGATCCAACGGCATGGCACACCGGCATTCCGAACTACGGTCGAGTCAGATACGAGCAAGTTTATCCCGGGATCGATATGGTCTATTACGGCAACGATCGTCGACTCGAGTATGACTTCATTGTGGCGCCGGGATCAGATCCTGAGCTCATTGAAATCGCATTTGACGGCATTCCGGACTTCGAGATCACTGGCATGGGAGACGTGGTCCTGCACACAAAGCAGGGTGATGTCCGCCAGACCAAACCGACTGCTTACCAGGAAGTTAATGGCGTCAAAGAGGAAGTGCCGGTCAGCTACATTCCGAAGAACGGGCACGGAGTTGGCTTTCAATTAGGCGCGTATGATCCAGGCAGACCGTTGATTATCGATCCGGTGCTGATTTACTCAAGCTACCTCGGAGGCAGCGGCTTCGATCAGGGTTACGCCATCGACGTGGACTCACTCGGTAATGCTTACGTTACCGGCCAGACTGCGGCTATTGATTTCCCGACTACTGCTGGAGCGTTTCAAACCGAGTATGGTGGCGGTGACGCGTTTGTCGCGAAGCTCAACCCGGCAGGCAGTGCGCTTGTTTATTCCACGTATATCGCTGGCGCGAGTGGCAATGGCATTGCCGTTGATTCGGCCGGCAACGCATACATAACTGGAGACGCAGGGCCGCTTAGCTTTCCCACCACGGCGGGCGCATTTCAGACCGCACCGACGGGTTACGACGCTTTTGTAACGAAACTAAATCCAACCGGCTCAGCGCTCGTTTACTCAGCACGCTTTGGCGGTAACCTTGACGACTTCAGCCGCGGCATCGCTCTGGACGCAAACGGCAATGCATACATCACTGGATGGACCGTGTGCCGGACAGCCGTTTGTACGTTTCCAACGGTTAATGCTTTCCAGCCAAACTTTGCAGGCGGAAACAATGATGCATTCGTAACAAAGATCGATAGCAGTGGCTCGGCACTGGTCTATTCGACTTACCTTGGCGGTGGGAAGATCATCAATGGCACTGAAGACTGGGGCGAAGCGATTGCCGTAGACAATGCCGGCAGCGCTTACGTGACCGGCTATACCTATTCGCCTGACTTTCCCGTCACGACCGGAGCCTTCGACACTGCGCGTGCCGGACTTGATGCATTCATTACGAAGTTCACACCGGATGGCACATCGCTGGTCTACTCGACGTTCCTCGGTGGCGCAGGCCGTGAACAAGGACAGGGCATTGCGGTCGATGTTAATGGTAATGCTTACGTCACAGGCATAACCGAGTCGTTCGACAGTCCATTTACGTTCGCGTACGAGGGCTTCCCGGTAACCTCCGGCGCGTTTCAAACAAAGGGCAGCTACGATGCTTTCGTTACCAAGTTGAATTCCAAAGGCTCAGCATTGGTGTATTCGACTTACCTCGGAGGGACTGCGGGTGTCGATCGCGGATGGGCCATAGCCCTCGATGATGTGGGGAATGCTTGCATTACCGGCGATACGACGTCGAATAATTTCCCGGTGGTTAATGCAATCCAGACCGGGTATGGAGGCGGGCTGAGTGATGCGTTTGTAACGAAACTCAATGCCGCAGGTTCGGGGCTGGTCTATTCGACGTTTCTCGGAGGAAATCTGAGTGATGAGGGCCGCGGAATTGCGTGCAAGGGCAGCGATGTTTTTGTCACCGGTGATACTGCGTCCGCAAATTTTCCGGTAAGCAATCCGTTGCAGATTAATAATGGAGGAGGGCTCCTGAATCACGATGACGCGTTTGTCGTGAGGATCGGAGACATCGTGCCGTTCCCGACGCCGACGCCGACGCCGACACCAACGCCAACCCCGGCGGTAACACCGACGCCGACGCCATCGCCAACTCCGGTCCCAGTGGTGGATACCATCAGGATCCTGCGTGCGGAGTATCAGCGGTCGAAGGGAGGCTTGCGGGTTGATGCAACTGGTTCCGAGCCGGCAGCGACGCTGCGTGTTTATGTCACTGCCAACGGGGCTCTGATCGGTACGTTGAGGAACAACGGTAACGGCCGCTTCAGCGCTTCATTCTCGTGGCCCACGTATCCAGAGAACATCACCGTGCGCAGTAGTTTTGGTGGCTCGGCCTCCAGCTCCGTCGCACTCAAGTAAACAGTTTTTTCTCCCGCAAAGCCGCAAAGGAACCGGAGGCTTAGCGGTGTCTTAAATTGAACGATTTTCTCTGCGTCCTCGGCGTATCTCAGTGTTCTCTGCGTTAACGGCAACTCAAACGCAGAGGGCGCAGAGATACGCCGAGAACCGCAGAGAAGATTTTCAAATTAAGACTCCACCGGAGGCTTTGCGTGAGAACTTTTTCTTAGTCACCCGTAAATTTCCCCATCTTTCAGGCTCTGGCAGTACCTAACCTCAACAAATCAGCAGGCACAAAGCTTGCACAGCCTAAATCAATTACTCGAAGAGGAGTGCAAAAAATGCCGACCACCCACCGCAACATTTCGACTTTAATCATTCTAATTTTTCTTGCGACCGCAGTTCTCGGACAAGAGCCCGCTAAGAAGAAAGTTCAAACACAGAAGATCGTCGAGCAGGGAATCGCTATCGAGTTCACCGCCGAGCCGCTGGTCCAAAACGCAAACTCAATCCGCGCCGCCGAAGATGTTAACGTCAAGTTCAAAGTCACAGACACAACAACCGGCACGCCCGTGAAAGGCCTCGGCTTGTCTGCCTGGATCAGTATGCGCGAGGGCAACACCGAGCTCACGAAATGCCGCGAAAAGATTCAATCGTATCTAACCGGCAGTATGCGCGCCCGTCCTGATGTCGATCTGAATTCTTATTACATCCTCTCTTTGAACAAGAGTCCTGACATTTCGGTAATCGATCCGCTGTTGGGTTTTGGCGGAAGCAAACTGCTGACGCTCGTAATGATGAAGAGCCCCGGCGAAGACTGGCTCCTCACACGCGACGGCGAGTTGCTCTTTGTCACTCTTCCCGCAATTAATCAGGTTGCGGTAATCACTACCCGAAGTTGGAAGGTGCTCAGTTACATCGACGCGGGAACAAACCCGACTCGCATCACTATCCAACCCGACCAGCACTACTTGTGGATCGCAAACGACGGTAACGAAAAAGACGGCGGCGTGACGGTGATCGATCCGGCGACGCTCAAAGTCGCGGCAAATATCGCGACCGGAGTTGGTGGACACGACATCGTCATCAGCAGCGACAATCGCTTCGCTTTTGTGTCGAATCGCGAGAGTGAGACTGTCTCGGTCATTGACGTGCAAAAGCTCGAAAAAGTCACTGACGTCAAGGTTGGTCCAGGACCAGCTTCGTTGGCCCTGTCTGAATTGAGTAAAGCGATCTACGTGGCCAGCGAGAAAGATGGCAGCATCACGGTGATCGATGAGCAAAATCAGAAGGTGATCGCGCAGATGAAAACTAAGCCCGGCGCGCGCTCAGTCCGGTTTGCTCCAGGCGGCCGTTATGGCTTCGTGCTCAACACCAAAGCGAACACTGTGAGCGTCTTCGATGCGGCATCGAATCGCATGGTTCACGAAGTACCGGTCGGCAAGGCGCCGGATCAAATCATCTTCAGCGACACGTTTGCCTTCGTGAGATCGCTGGATACGGAAGCCGTCGCGATGTTGAGGCTCGGAACGATCGGCAAAGAAGTCGACATCACTGATTTTCCCGGCGGGCAAGCGGCTCCGCGAAAAGGTTCAGAGCCGGTGCACGCTGATTCGATCGTGCTCGCGCCGGAAGGAAACTCGGTCATCCTCGCGAACCCTGTCGATAGAGTTCTCTATTACTACCAGGAAGGCATGGCAGCGCCGATGGGCAACTTCCAGAACTATCGTCGTGAGCCACTCGCTGTATTGGTCGCCGATCGCAGCTTGCGCGAGATCAATCCGGGCATCTATTCGACGACGATCAAGTTGCCTGCCAGTGGACGTTACGACGTCGCCTTTCTCAATGATTCGCCACGCGTTTCTCACTGTTTCGATCTGACCGCTGATGTGAACCCCTCGTTGAAAGAAGAAAAGCCGGTTGCGCTTCGCATCGAGCATCAACTGAAAGATATGACGCTTCCGGTCGGCAAAGACTTCACCTTCCGTTTCAAGCTCACGGATACCGCGACCGGAAATCCGAAAGCGGATTTAAAAGACTTACGCGTGTTGACGTTCATGAGCACAGGCGGATGGCAGCGACGCGACTTTGCCACTTCAGTCGGAAACGGAATGTATGAAATAAAGATCAACGTGCCCGAATCCG
Source organism: Pyrinomonadaceae bacterium (assembly GCA_035760085.1). Classification (GTDB taxonomy): domain Bacteria; phylum Acidobacteriota; class Blastocatellia; order Pyrinomonadales; family Pyrinomonadaceae; genus PSRF01. The sequence goes on along the minus strand of DASTTS010000618.1, from coordinate 14,589 downwards.
GCGTCTATATGGTGTTCTTTGAATCCGCCTCGATGGGTGTGAAGTACAGAGATCTTCCTTACCTGATGCTACATGCGGTCGATTCGAAAGATGCGGGAGGTAAATAACATGACCACACGAAACCCATCATCGAACATTCTGCAAATCCTGAAATCCGGTAAAACGACTTGCAGAGAACTCAGCCTTCGACAGGATTTCAGGATTACCAGAATTATCAAGATTGGAACACTGGTCATTACCCTGTTGATGGCCAACGCCGTTATGGTCCAGGCTCAAACGTACGCTTGCCCGATGCATCCCGAAGTGAAGTCGAGCAAAGCCGGCAAGTGTCCAAAATGCAAAATGGACCTGCGGTTGGTGAAGGCAGAAACCGCCACACCAGTGGCAAAGCCGGCAGAACCAACTCCGGCTTACGCTTCCGGTCGCAAGATGCTCATACCCGACGTCGAAGTATTGGACCAGGACGGCAACGAGCTCCACTTCTACACCGACCTAATCAAGAATAAGACAGTCGCGATCAACTTCATCTTCACCAACTGCACGACTATCTGCCCGCCGCTCGCTGCAACTTTTGCGCGCGTGCAAAAGGAGATGGGCGACAAGGTCGGTAAAGACGTGCACTTCATTTCGATCAGCGTGGATCCACTGACCGACACACCCGAACGACTCAAAGCGTGGGGCGCAAAGTTTAAAGCCGGCGCCGGCTGGACGTTTGTCACTGGCGAAAAACAGGAGATGGACAAGCTGCTGAACGCACTCGGCGCAGCCGTGTCCAAGCGAGAGGATCACACACCTGCGATGATCATCGGCAACGACGCCAGGGGCGTTTGGACACGCACGTATGGTCTGGCAAAAACAGGTCAGATCGTGGGTCTGATCCTCGACGTTATGGCTGGAAAAGTTGAAGAGACTTCAGCGAACGAGGAGCCAAAGCCATGAAGCTACTCAGCGTCATTCTATTTGTCATGTTCGCTGGCGCAATGGCTCTCGGGCAGGAGCGTTCAGCCGCGGAGAAATACTTCTCGGATGTTGAGCTGATCGATCAGGACGGTCAGAAGTTGCGCTTTTACAGCGATGTGCTGAAGAACAAGATCGTGGTTATCAACACTTTCTTTACGACCTGCACAAATATCTGCCCGCCGATGAATCGCAATTTCGAAAAGATGCAGGACGCGCTCGGCGATCGTTTGGGAAAAGATGTATTCCTCGTTTCCATCACAGTCGATCCTGAAACTGACACACCGACGCGACTTAAGGAATACGGCCGCCGGTTTCACGCTCGCCCGGGGTGGATGTTTCTGACAGGCAAGAAAGAGAACGTCGACTGGGCGCTGTACAAGTTGGGCCAGTACGTCGAGACGAAAGACGCACACACGAGCATCTTCATCATCGGCAACGAGCCTAAAGGACTTTGGAAGAAAGCATTTGGCCTTGCAAAAGCAGAAGAGTTAATCACGATCCTCGAAGACGTAATCGCCGATCGGTAAGTAAATCTGTGTAATCTGTGGTTAAAAATGACTATCAAACTCACACTCCTTGTTCTTCTCGCGGTCCTCTTCCAAACCGCCACGATTTCAAGCTCGCGACGCGAACTCACTCCGCAAGAGAAGCGCGGCAAGGCTTTCTACCTTCGCGGCGAGAGTGCATCGGGCCAGGAACTCACCGCTCTGATGGGCGAGATCGATGTTCCTGCCTCGACACTCACGTGCGCTGGTTGTCATGGAATTAAAGGCCAGGGAATAACTGAGGGCGGCGTCACCGCTGGTCCACTGACGTGGTCGTCTCTCACCAAGCCTTACGGCCACACTGACGAAGGCGGTCGCAAGCATGGGCCTTTTTCAGAAACCTCATTCGTGCGCATGTTGACAGCGGGCCTGGATCCGGCGGGTAACAAGCTGGCCGTCGCCATGCCCGTTTATCGCATGCCGCAAGAGGACATGGCGAACCTGATCGCGTATCTGAAACGGATCGAGACGGATACCGATCCGGGTGTGAACGATACATCAATCGTGCTCGGCACGGTGTTGCCTGAGAAGACTGCGTTGAGTGGTCTGGCCCAATCAATGGGCGACGTGTTGCAGGCGTACTTCGCGGAGATCAACATGCGCGGTGGGATCTACAACCGCAAAATTGAATTACGCGTCATGCATGGCGATTCGAAGTTGACCGCTGCAAACATGAAGCGTCTCATCGACGAAGAACAGGTGTTTGCGATCGTAAGTGGTCTCAGCGCCGGGGCTGAAGATGATGTGGCTGCGCTCACTCAGGAGAGGGAAGTCCCGTTTATCGGTCCGTCAACGTTGATGCCGCAACGAGGCGCGCCGGTTAATCGTTACGTCTTCTATTTGTTGTCCGGATTGAAAGAGCAGGCACGCGCACTCGCAGCGTTTGCGGCGAAGAAGTCTAACGCGGCGAATTCACGAGTGGCGATCGTTTCGCCTGATACTGAATTCAATCGTCGGATCGTTGCGAGCGTTGAGGAGCAGACTAAAAAGGGAAGCTGGAAATCAGTAACAACAACTTACTACCCGCAAGACGGGTTCAATGCTTTGACACGCGTCGCCGGGTTGAAGCAGCAGGGAATTGACACGGTATTCTTTCTCGGTTCGGGCATCGAAGCGACGGCGATGTTGAAAGATGCGGAAGCTGCAGGTTGGACGCCGTCGGTTTACATGCTCGGCACACTCGTTGGCAGAAACATCGCCGACGCTGTGACGATCAAAACCAAAGACAAGATATTTCTCGCGTTCCCGACTGTGCCCGCGGACGTGACCGCGGCCGGCGCTTCTGAATACAGCACGCTGCTGCAACGAAACAAACTTCAATCCAGTCATGCGGCGGCGCAAGCGTCAGCAATGGCTGCGGCCAAAATACTGGTCCACGCACTCGAGCTTTGCGGCAAAGACCTCAGCCGCGAGCGCCTGATTACGACGCTTGAAGGACTCTACGAGTACGATACCGGTCTGATGCCAAAGATCACGTTTGGTCCCAACCGTCGCATCGGCTCTCTTGGTGCTTACGTCGTGACAATCGATCCTGAAAAGAAACTCTTCCCCGCGACTGTGGAATGGGTTGGCGGGGAGTTCTAACGCCACGACGGCGAGAACCCGTCGCGCACCAGAAGCCGTGGATTTCCTCCGTTGATTGGCACGACCCAGAGATCGATTGCGCGATCGTCATCGAGCGACTTCGATCGTTCAAATACGATCCACTCGCCGTCAGGCGAGATGCTGAACATTCCGGTGAATTCGTTCTCCAGTCTGGTGATCTGCGTGGTTTGGCGAGTGGCGAAGTCGTAGCGAAAGATGTTTGCCGAGTCTCTCATCAGCGTTTGATTTGAGAATAGAAAACCGGAACCATCCGGAAGCCAACGCAGATCGAAGAGTATCTGGTAAGGAATGTTTGAGTAAGTTGTTAACTTTTCGCCCGGATGTTTTCCGCCTTCCGCAATGCGGTAAATTCCTGAATCGCCTTCAGCGTGTTCAGAGTAGAGCAGTTGATTGGCCGTCGTGGCAGTCGGTCCCCAATCCCAAACGCAAGTACCCATCGGATTCTTTCCGGCAAACAACGGCAGATACTCATATTCGCCGGGCGTTGGCATGACCGACGCGCTGTTCAATGTGCAGACTCCCGATCGATAACTCACGCGCGATCCATCACGTCGCCACACCGGACGAAACGCACCCAGCAGATCCACACCGTCGCCGGAAATACCAAACAGTGGCGCCTTCACCGTCTGCGCCGCACGCACGTCAACACCGGGTGTGAACCAGCGATACTTGCCCCAGATAGCGACAACAGCCTGGGCCATGTTTCCAAAGTCCGCGACATTCTTAAACAGGATCGTCTTCGTCGAACCAGGCGGCAAAGTAACTTGCTGTGGCTCGTCTGCACCCGCAACATAGACTATGAACACACCGGAGCTCGCTTGCGACTGGCGGTAAACCGGCTGCTGGTTGCTGAGTGTGACGCTTACCGAGCCTTTCGGATAGCGCGCAAACTCCGCCCGATCGGGTGAATTCGTGACTTTGCGAAAACCGCTGCCGTCGGGACGAATCGCGTAGAGGTCCGCGTGATAAAGCGAGTAAGCAGCAGCGTGACCACTTGAGAAGACGAGTTCTTTCCCATCAGGTCGCCACGCGACATCGTAAATTCCGAGTTCCTTCTTTGCATCCGGATGGGTCCAGAGACGGCGATCGTTCGTGCCGTCGGCATTGATGAGACGAATCTCAGTACTACCGCGAACGTACGCGATCGTGCCGGTGCGCGGCGACACATCTTTTTGCGCTCGAGAGACTGGAATGGACCACACAGACGCAAGCATTAAGACGACGATGCCCACATATTTCACAAGCGACTTCTTCATTGGTCTTGGCACTTTCTCAGGTTCCAGGTAATGGTCACTTTTCTTTGTCCGCCTCTTTGAGTCGGCAGCGTGACACTGTCGGTTCCGCTTATCACGTCAGGGTTGCCTGGATCGATCGTTCCGCGGCCCTGAAGTGTTGGTCCATCTGCATCGAGAGTGAGGTTCGTCAATGGACTACTTCGATTTACATCCTTGTTGAAGGGATTGTTACAGGTGCCTTGTACCTTGCTGGTGACGGACTCTGACCCGTTAGCATGGACGAGAATCGTCGGCGCCAGGACCGTATACTGGCGTGTGCGTGGATTGATCGACACACCACCGAAGCCCGTCGTTACATTTTCAGAGCCGTTGAGCTCGCGAACCTGCGTAGTACTGCGATAACAAACGCCTTTACCAGTCGAGATATCTGTCTTCTTTTCACGGGCGGTTGCCTTCACTCGCGCTATCTGAAGTCCCTGATCGTCCCTGCGGCCCGGAATCTCTGCTTCTGCCCGGTAGAAAGTCTCGTCATCCCACGACTGAGTGAGATGAAGATTTTCCGCTGAGCCTGTTTCTTTGAATTCGGAGGTGTAGGTGATCGTGCCCTGCCAGTGTCCTTTACACGGCTCCCAATCTTTCACCATGAAATAGAACGGCTTCGAGCTGTACCAGTTAGTGCGGTACATCGTTTCGAAAATCAAACTGACACCACCGCCGACAATGTCTCCCGTCATAAATGAAAAGATGATGCCGACGACGTCCATCAGATTTGAAAAAGCCGCCTCAGCCTCTTTGACCTTCGTTGGCTTGATCTGAACACCCACGTTTACGCCGGATGCCTTGTACAGCTCAAACACTTTTCGACGGCTGAGATCTTCTTTTTGTGACATGCCGACGACGTAGATCGTCGAGACCCCATTCGCGTCGGCTGTCCGCTTGCCGTCCTTCGGATTCAAAAAGACGATGTCGTCGCGCTCGTCTTCGCCACTGATCCAGTCAAGCACCGAACCGAATATGCCCTGGCTATCGCCGCCCTTCACGAGACTCCACTGCACGGTCGTGTCTGACAGTGGACCAGCGCTCGGTAACGAGACGTCAATGCCCGCGAGGTTGAGTATGAAACGCACGCATTTGAGTTTGTCCCAGGAACTGGGAAGCACTTTCAACTTCGCGGTTAGCATGCGAACGTCACCATGCGTGGTGTTGCTCTTCGTCCGCTCGAGCATGTCGCCGTCCATCGTGATCTCGACGTCGACCAGTGAATAGGTCAGGATGAACTTGAAAACCGTGGCGGCAATGTTAGCGACCCCGGCTGCGCCGCCGTACTTTCCGAGTTTTCCACCGACTTTGTCTTTGAGTATTCCGAAGAGTGAGGTTGACGCGAGCGCGTTGAAATCGAGGATCAGGTCTTCCTTGTCCGTGGTATCGCACAGTGACTGCGGGATGATTGCGTGATGTTTGAGCCGGGCTGACTTTTGTTCTCCGATCAAGAGATCGCCGGTGAGACGTTTCAGAATCAGGCTGACCTGTATCGCGTCGAGCCTTATCTTTGCCGGATCCGCATTGCCGAGTAAGTCGTGCGGCGGCTCGCCGTTCCTGCCTAACTCGACGATGAAACGCGAGAGGAATCGAACTGGCGGATTGTTGCTGTTCGCGCCTGCACGAATCCCTTCAATCACAACGTTCGCGAGCTGCATCTCTTTTAACTCGGGAATGCCGCGCGCAAACGCATCGGCCAAATGTGAGAGTCCCACGCCGTAACTTTCACCGTACAGCTTGGCCGTCGCCGCTAACTCCGAACCATCCAGAAGTATTCCCTGTCCGCGTTCATTGGTTTGCATGACACTGCCGTCCGCGTCGCGCACGCCGAAGCCTGCGGCGAGGAGTGCCGCGTAGAGAGCCGCCATTGAGTTCTCGTCGCGAAGACTTACTGCTTTCCCGAGTGCGGCTGCTTGTTGATCGATCGTTCCACGCGGCAAACGAGCGGGCTCCGGCAGCTTGCCGTCGTTGAAGGCCTTCGCCATCACGAGAGCCTTCGGAGAACGTTTTAGCTTTACAACCTCGCGTGATGGTTTGTTGTTAGCCTGATTTCCCGCTCCGGGCGCTTGACCCGTAAGCGGTAGTTGGACCAGCAGGAGGCATATTATTAAGAGCAGCGCTCTCATTGTTTTTTCGTCGCCGTCGCCATCACTTCGCTCGCGGCTTTTTCAACCAGGCCTGATACCACGTCTTCACCGTCACGACTTGCTTTTGCTTTCGCGGTGTTGGCCAGGACTTGACTGTTGCGATCGATGGGTTCGAGTTTGTATTCGAGCGACACCTCGTCTTTTGCTTTGATCGAGCTGACGATTGCGGCTGTCGTGTAAACACTGCCAATCGCCGCCGAGCGCGCAGCGCCCGTGGTTGCCGAGCCGCCACCGGGTATGTGACCCGCGGCGGAACCCGCGATGTTTCCGATCGCGCGCCCGAACATTGAACCGCCGCCACCTTTCTTCACCGACATCGACGAATACAGAACGTAATCACATTGATTCTGGCGTGCCTCGTCCGATACCGCGGCTGTAAGACGCGCCGAGATCGGAATCACTTCCACGCCTGGCGCCTTGAGATACCCGGCAAGTTCATTTCGCAAAGCTTCCGCGGCCTGCGTCGAATCGCCCGAGTTCATCTGCACCTTCGGCAGCACCAACCCGATCCGCACGACACCCGGTTGCTTCGGGCCCACGTTGCTCGACGCGGTGTTTGCGGCTGACGAACTCGAAGAACTCACGGCACTTGAACCACTCGATGGTGAAGAGGAGGGCGAATACGTTGACGTCGCAGATGTTGCACCTATGCCGTAAAGCTCCTGCATGTTTTTCGCGAGTGTGTATCCCTCGGGCGCTTCAAACAGTGCGGCATTCAGCGGTTGGGTCGATAGCTCGAGTACTTCCTGTGTTGACGTGGTGGTTTTTCCATCGGGTTGATAGATAGTTGTTGTCACCAGCAGTGGAAATCCGAGCTTCGCTGTGCCGATCGTCTTCGTGCGAATTTCATCTTTACAACCCGGAGCTTGCGGTCGAACGGGTACGGGTTGATGCTTTTGCACCTCGCCGGGACACTCAAACGCATATTGAAAGTCGATATACCAGCCGTCGGTCTCCACTTTCTGATCTTTGGCACACGCATCCGGGCTCGCCGTCTTGACCATCGATGTCTTGATCCGCCGCGCCGTGAACCCAAACATCTCTTTGCGTTCTCCGGTGTCTGTAATCGTTTGCGTGATGTTTACAACACCACCGCGCGGAGGCGCTGACACGACCGCCGGCGGGTTCGCGCTCGCACTTCCGCCGCCGTCACCATCTCCCGAACTGGCGTTGCCTGTGCCGTCAGTAGGAGTGACCAGGTAAGTTTTTGTTTTTTCGTAAATTGTCAGGGTGCGTTTGAGATCGCATTGCAGTATCGTTGTCATGCCGTAATTGCCGCCCATCTCCGAACGCATTCTCGATCCTTTAATATAGAGAACGGTCTCCATCCCGGGTCCCATGCGTTGCCGGATCTTGACGTCTGTCGTGGCTCGGGGTTTATTCGGAGGGGTTTGGCTGTAAGCAACCAGACCGGCGGTCGCGAGGATTAGAGCAAGCGATTTCAGGGATGCCGTGATCATAATTCTCTCCTTCATTACCTAACGCAGGATTTCAGAGGGGAATGGCTCAAAATAAAAACGAGCTGGATGAACTCATGCCCGTTGTCTACGACGAGCTGCGGCGGCTGGCGCAGAAGTACCTGAGTCGAGAACGCGCCGGCCACACGCTGCAAACCACCGCGCTCGTGCACGAGGCGTATCTACGACTGATCGATCAAAAGTCGGTTGACTGGCAGAATCGCGCGCAATTCTTTGGCATCGCCGCACAAATGATGAGGAGAATCCTGATTAACTACGCTAAGGACCGGCAGGCGAAGAAACGTCAGGGCTACTCGATCCGCGTATCGCTCGATGAGGCAGTAAACTTTTTCGAGAAAGCTGAAGTCGATCTGACCGCGCTCGACGAAGCATTGAACGAGCTTGCCGCGCTCGATCCACAACAAACTCAGATTGTCGAGCTGCGCTTCTTTGGCGGGCTCACGATCGACGAAGTCGCAGAGGTGCTTGAAGTGTCGCCCGCCACCACCAAGCGTGAATGGGACTCGGCTAAACTCTGGCTACGACGCCGGCTCGGCAACAGGAGGTAAGCGACATCACTCCGCAACGCTGGCAGCAGGTAAAGGAAGTGCTTTCGCACGCTCTGGAACTCGACACCGGGGAGCGGCGCGTGTTTCTGGATTCTGCTTGCGCCAACGATGCAGAGTTGCGCATTGAGATCGATCAGTTGTTAAGCGAACAGGTCGACGCCGGCAGTGACGTACTCGAGCAATTCGCATCGGACGCAGCCAGACGGCTGCGACTCGACACCTACGAAGCCGCCAAACAAGGAAGCCGGATCGGTCCTTACAAAATCGTTCGCGAGATCGGCCACGGTGGTATGGGAACGGTCTATCTCGCTGAACGAGACGACGAGCAGTATCGCCAGCAAGTCGCGATCAAGTTGATCAAACCCGGTCTCGGCGGCGAAGCCATTCGCAAACGGTTTCGCAACGAGATGCAGATCCTCGCAGATCTCAATCATCCAAACATCGCGAGGCTGTTTGATGGTGGTGAAACTGTCGAGGGCGTGCCGTATCTCGTTATGGAATACATCGAGGGCCAGCCAGTAGATGTATTTTGCGATGAAAAAAGATTCTCGACCGGCGAGCGGCTGAAACTCTTCGCCACTGTTTGTGCGGCAGTTCAATACGCACACCAGCACCTCATCATTCACCGCGATATCAAGCCCGGCAACATTCTCGTTACGAGCGAAGGTATACCGAAGCTCGTTGACTTCGGCATTGCCAAACTTCTGGATCAGGAAAAGTCGAACGTCACGGCTACGGCGATGACGTTTATGACGCCTGACTACGCGAGCCCCGAGCAGGTGCGCGAGTTGGCTGTGACTACGGCGACTGACATCTATTCGCTTGGTGTCGTTTTGTATGAACTACTAACCGGCCGTCGACCATACCGGTTGAAGAGCGGCGTTGCGCATGAGGTCGCCCATGCGATCTGCGAAGAGGAGCCGCTACGGCCGAGCACAACACACAAACGTTTGCACGCCGATCTCGACAATATCGTGCTGATGGCAATGCGCAAAGAACCGCAGCGTCGTTATGCGACGGCCGAGCAGTTTGCAGAAGACATCCGGCGGCATTTGGAGGGATTGCCCGTTCGCGCGCGTCCTGACACATTCAGTTATCGAGCTGGCAAGTTCGTGCGTCGTCACAAGCTCGGTGTGGCTGCTGCTGCGGTCATAACTCTCACGCTCCTGATCGGAATTGTCGCCACCGTTTGGCAGGCACGAGTTGCGCGTGCGGAAAGAGCACGCGCGGAAAGACGTTTCCAGGAAGTCAGACAACTTGCGAATTCATTTGTGTTTGAAGTTCACGATGCCGTCGCGAATTTGCCGGGGTCGACGTCGGCACGTTCGCTCATCGTTCAACGCGGGTTGAAGTATCTCGACAGCCTGGCCCAGGACGCGGCCGGCGATCGCGGGCTTCAGCGCGAGCTGGCTGCGGCGTATGAAAAACTCGGCGCGGTGCAGTACACGCCCTCGGTGGCCCATCTCGGCGACCTGGCCGGCGCGCTCGACAGCCATCGCAAAGCCGCTGTCCTGCGTGAGGCGCTCGTTGCGGCGGAGCCAGGCAATGCGGACTACCGTCGCGAGCTGCTCGACAGTTACTGGTTTATGGCAACGTTACTTGGCCGGCAAGGCGACATGATCGAGGAGCTGAATATTATTCGACGCCAGTTACCCGACCGCGAAAAACTTGCAGCAGCCGAGCAGCACACCTTTATCGATCGTTACAACCTCGCTGCGACTTATGTCTACATCGGCAGCTTGTTGATGCAGATGGGCGACGTCAGTGGCGCGCTCGATAATCAACAAAAGGCGTTGCAGATCAGAGAGCAGTTAGCTGCCGTGGATCCCGACCGGGCGCGGTCGAATCGCGCGTTGACGATCTCTTACGAATATCTCGGGCTGGCAAAGGATCGGTCCGGCGACACTAAGAGCGCACTCGAACTGCAACAGCATGGATTGCAGTTGCGAGAATCGCTGGTTGCGGCGGATTCATTGAATACCGATCTGCGGCTGATGTTGATTGAGAGTTACCGGTATGTGGGTGACCTGCACTTAAAACTCGGCGATCTAAAACTGGCGCGGGAGCACTACGCGAAACAATGGTCGTTAGTGAAAGAAATGGTGGCTGCCGATCCGGCTAACGCACAGCTTATTCAAAACCAGGCAGTCGCGTTGATTAAGGTTGGTGATGTTGACGCCGCAGGTGCGCTGTCGAATTATCGTGAGGCGCTGAAGATTCGTGAACAACTAAGTGCCGCAGCGTCTTCGGACGTCTTGCTGCGTCGCGATCTTTCCGAGGCGTTGATAAAAGTAGGAGACGCCCTGGCCGAAACCGGCAATAGATCCCAGGCGCTCGAAAGCTATCGCAAAGGCGTGGAGATTCTCGAACCACTCGCGCGTTCAGTTCCTGCGAATGTCGACATCAGTAACATGCTGGCCGAGGCGCGCGCGAAAGCTGGACGACGTTAGCGGCGCTTCATGGGTTCCAGTTTTCCCAGGACCAGCGGCCAGGATGATAATCACAAAGGAGAGCGGGAGCGAGACAAATCAGCTTATTCACTCTTAACCGGCTGGTCCATTCTGAGTTGCCAGAATAGGAATGAAAGCTCCAGGGAGACGTCTTCAATGATCTTACTCAACGGCCGGCCGCCGGCGTGACCTGCCTTGGTATCGTAAAGCAGCAAGACAGGCTTGCCTGACGTGCTCGCGGCTTGTAGACGCGCAGTCATCTTCCGCGCTTGTAGTGGTGGCACGCGCGTGTCCTGATCGCCCGTCGTGAAGAGCACTGCCGGATACTTTTCTCCAGCCTTGACCTTTTGATAAGGCGAATAGGCGTAAAGATATTTGAACTGTGCCGGATCAGAAGCATTGCCATACTCGAGCAGCGCTGGTGGATTGTTATTCTTGAAGCGGTAGTAGCCAATCATGTCGAGGTCAGGGAACTGGCAGAGTACGGCTTGAAACAAATCAGGTCTCTGCGTGAGAGCGGCCCCGACCAGCAAACCGCCATTGCTGCCGCCCTGAATCGCCAACCGCGTTGGATTGGTATAGTTGTTTTTGATCAGCCACTCGGCCGCGCCTATGAAATCATCGAAGACGTTCTGCTTTTTATCGAGCATGCCGGCTTTGTGCCATGCCTCGCCAAACTCGCCGCCGCCGCGAATGTTCGCGAGTGCATACACGCCGCCTTGCTCGGCCCAGATGGCGGCCGCTGAACTGAACCGCGGCGTCTGATTAACATTAAAACCTCCGTAGCCATATAACAGCACCGGAAGCTTCCCATCCGGTTGCAGGCCTTTCTTGTGCACGAGAAACATCGGCACCTTTGTTCCATCTTTTGATGAGTACCAGACTTGTCGCACCTCAAATTCATCCGACTTGAACGGAACTTTAGGTCGTTCCCAAAGCTCTGTCTTTCCGGTTTGGACGTCGTAACGGTAGATGGTCGCTGGTGTCACAAACGAACGAAAACTGAAGAATGCTTCGTTACTGTTCCATCGTCCTGAAAGACCACTGGCCGAGCCGAGACCCGGAAGCGAAACTTCGCCGAGAGCCTTTCCATCCAGGTTGAAAATCTTTACCTGTGTCGTAACGTTGTGCAGGTAACTCACAAACAACTTGCCGCCCACGAGTGAGAAACCCGCGATTGCGTCACGGCCTTCCGGAACGATCGTCACCCATTTCTCGCGCGCAGGATTATTTAGATCAACTACCACGATGCGCTGGTTGGGCGCCTGCCAGTCCGTTTGCATTACGAGTCGATCGCCGGCGAACCATGCGTTGAAGTGTGCGTCGACGTCGTTAACGATTGTTTGAATCGGACCACCGGACAGTTTTTGCACGTAGACTTCATTCCTGGCCCAACCATGCGAAACTTCGAACAACAAATACTTGCCATCTTCTGAGATCGATCCGCCAAGCCACTTGTCGGGTCCGTAACCTTTGCCGAATATTTCCACGTCCTTCGACGGGTCGGTACCGATGGCGTGATAGAAAACGCGGATGCCGGTGTCTCGTCGTTGCAGGTTGTAGTAGAAGCCACTGCCATCTTTCTTTAGCGAGACACCGCGATAAAGCGCGTTTGGCAGTTGATCGACATCTTTGCGGGTGTCGACATCCATGACGCGCAGCTCAGTCTCATCCTGACCTCCTCGACGGATGCTGTAGACAATCAACTTGCCGCCGCTCGATGCATCAAGCAGGCCGATGTCGGTGGTGTGATCGGCGCTGAGGGTGTGTGGATCGATGAGGACTTCATCCTTGCCGTTTAGTCCCTGGCGAAGGTAAAGGATCGACAGATCGTCCGCGGCGCGCTTCTTGAAAACAAAGTAACGTCCATCCTGCTCAAACGGCGTGCTCACCGAGTCGACACGCAGCAATTCCGACAATCGCTTTTGTATTAGCGGTCGCGATGGAAGCTCGTCGAGCAGCGAGTGCGTGTATTTGTTTTGCGCATCGATCCATGCTCGTGTCTCCGGAGCGTCCTGGTCTTCAAGCCAACGATATGGATCTATGAGCTCCACGCCATGAATGACTTCACGAACGTTGTCGACTTTTGTAGACGGTGGTTTGGATATCTGCGCTTGTCCAGTTGAAGCCGACGAAGTCACCAGGATCGCAAACAACAACAATGTGTTTCTACTTGTTATCTTGTGAAGTGACACACGTACCTCCTTCGACTTCCCAGAGTTGCGGATAGACTGTGACAAAGCCAACTTGATTGACCGTCAGTTCGGCGACGAAGGCTCCCTCATTGCTTGAATAGCGATACTTAAACTCACCAAGTCGCTCGTAGATCTGCGAAAGTGGTTCAAGCTCGAAGCTCGGAAATCTCAACCACGCAGTCTTAACTTCTGCCTGCTGCCCGATTTGAAGATTCAGTCGTCGTATTGGTAACAGATTCGTAGCAGGACTGAAATTCAGATCTACGTCGACGCACCCGTCGACAGCAGGTTTAGCCACTCCATTCACTTCCCATCGACGATGTGCATCAACAGACAGTTCAAGATTGACGTCTTCGTCACCGTACCAACCCGAAACCACTGCACTCTGCGTTTGCCAGATCGAATCGCAGCCGATCAGGTAAGAGAGCCGGCACGTCCGACTCTCGTGCAGAAAAACTGCCGTTCCTTCCAGACGCCATTCAGAATCGAGTCGATACAAGCTACAGGCTTCATGACCGGTCCAATAGATTCCGCGCCATAAAATGGATTGTTTCGGCACTTCGGTTTAGGGCTCTGGCTTCACAAAGTTAGCGTCACGCTTAATCACCCAACGGCCGTCGGGTTGCTTCTGAAAAATCGTCAGAATGTGACCCGCGTGCTTCGTCTCACTGCCACCGGACGGCGTGAAACTAACTTTCAGAAAACTCCGCATCCAGGCCCAATCTCCAGCGACTTCGATCTCCTTGATGTCGATGTCTGCTTCCATTTTCATGTTCTTCATCTCATCGCCGCCGCTGGCGAATGCCTCTTTGCCAAACGGCTCCCGTTCCGGCGTGATGAAGATCACGTCATCAGCCAGCAGACTGAGCAGCGTACCAGTGTCGCCCTTTTTGCTCGCTTCGAGCCACCGGTCGACCGTTTCCCGAATGGCCTGTTTGTCTTTCTGACGTGTCTCGTCGATTGTCTGCCTGCTTTGCATGATGCTCCTTAACGTTTGCTCGGTTGCGGACAGAGTCTGGATCACCCGCGCCGCACTAATTGCGAATCCGTGTTAACCGATAATGTTTCGCGAAAGTTGTTCGCGCCAAGTCAAAAGCACTCAGGATGACCGCAGCTACAGTTCTTCTCATGGCCCCCGGCCGCGTTCCTACAGTGTAGGCTGCAATAATCATCATCGGAGGGTCGCGAACACTTGCACGGTGTATGAGCGCATGTTTCGGTGGATTGTGCGTTATCCATTTCTCGTCTCCTTGTAGTTGAGGTTTTATAGTGTGGGATAACAATAACGCATTTTTGAGGATTGCGCAGCGCGGCTTAGCGAGTCGCACCAGCACTGAAAGCAGCTTCGTTCGTTGGAGGGTGGATAGCAGTTGCTGAAGAATGGCAG
>DASTTS010000617.1:0-8985 GCA_035760085.1 Pyrinomonadaceae bacterium | reverse complement strand
CTGGACACTTTCGCCCTCCACTATCAGGGGGCGGCTTTACTCAAAAAGCTCAGATGGCCGCCACCATCGTATGACTCCTGCCGAGCAAGATGCGTACTGCTAAATCAAGCGCCCGATTGGACCTAGATCGAGATTGAGGTCGTCGTCTTCTAATCCGAACTGAGTTTTCAGCTCCTGGAGCTTGGCCTCCAACCTCATTAGTGCCAGGCCCAGTTCTTCAATCTGTTCAGGTGAGAGATCCCCGCCCTCCATGCGGCGAACCGCCTGCTTTTCCAACAGACGACGGATGAACTCGATCAAAGTTAAAACCAGCTTTGCCAGACCCTGTTCGACGCTCTGGGCGTCGATATTTATTCGCGAAGGGAGTGAATCTGTGACGCAACGAAGTTGCTCCACAAACTCGTCCGCATGCGAAGTCTCGATCTCTGGCTCAGCCGAAAGGGGATTTTCGGGGGATAACGCCATTAGGTTACTCCGAACTGGCTACTAAACTCAAGCTCAATGTTTGCAAAACTATACGGCGGCCACGGCCCGCTGACCATAAACCGAACTTCGGGCCGTTCCTCGACCGCCCTGGCCATTTTTGTTCGATATTCCTCCACGTTTACACGTTCGATGAGGTGATCTGCCCTGGCCAAAATTACCGTCTGAGAAGGAACGACAGAGATCTTTTCTTCCTTTACGAGATCGCCCAACTTTTCGCGCAGCCATGCGGATAACTGGCCTTTTTGAGCCATTCCGGCCTCCTCGCGAAGGATTTCCTTTTTCTTCTCCAGCAGGAATGCCGTGCCCGGTCCGAGATGGTTCTCGGCTTCCTGAGGCGGGTCTGCGCCGGCGAGTGTCCCGATCATTCTCACATTCATCTCAACACCGCCACGCACGTGCGCGAGTTTGGCTTTGATAGCCTGACGGTGAGTTGATACGTAATTCGAGAGCTGTTGAACTGTGACAATCGTTCCGAAGCGCGCAGGCAATGGTGTCGTTTGCTTAGTGATACTGCGCACCACCTCATGATGAGCCAGCGCGTTCTTGCGAGTGACCTTGAAAGTGTCAGCGCGGCAAACACTCACGACGGCCGACAGGTCCTCAAATTGTGTGATTCGTACCTGCTCACCGGAAACACCGCGCGGCGTTTTATGCAGCCGGTCGACGCCCTCGGCCAGGCAGTAAACGTATAACTTCATTCCGCTGCTTCGCGCTTGCGTATGACTTCGTTTGCAGTCTCGACCGAGCTCACCAACACGTTCAGGCCCACGAAGATCAGATCGATGTCGGCGACGGAGATGGTAATCTCGCCGGCGATCACGAGGCCGCGGTTGAGCACGTGATCGAGTGTTTCGAGAAGAGATAAATCGGTCTCCTCCCACTCCTCACCAACGATGATTTGATCGAAGTCGGGCATAGCTTGTTAATTCTGTAATCCTGTCAGAAAATTGTACGCGGGCCAAGGTCCCGTCAGTTCTAAACGAACACCTGCCGCCTGATGCTCTTGCGCCAATCTCTCCGCGGCATCTTGAAACTCGTCAAACCCGGTCCTGTTTATCAGAAACGCAAACTTCGCCTTCAGCTCGCCGTGTTCGGTCGTCTCCACTTTCAAAATTCGCAACCGCCGCGCGTCATCACTCTGCTCTTTCAATCGTTCCTCTATATGATCGACGATCCGGTTGACTGCGGCACGTGCTTCGTCAACTTTCAGCGTTTCGATCTTCTTCTGCATCAGGTACGACTGTCCCGGCGGCGCTTGCCCGGCACGCTGGACCAGGTCGCGCAACACCGGACTCACTGAAGTGATACTCGACAACAACACCGCCCGGTCGACAAAAACATTCACGCCCCACTCTTCGCGTCCACGCAGTCGCTCGATGATCGATTCGAGTTCACTGCTCTGTGTAGTCAGCATTTGCTCGACGCTGTTGCGTTCAAGGTAGATCGTCCCGAAACGAAGTGGGATCACGGTAGCACGCTTCGCGACATACTCGACGACGGTCTCGTGACGCATCGCGCGGATAGCGGTCCACGTCGCGTCGGTTAAGTGGTCCGCGAGATTTTCTTCAGTGTAAGTCGCGCGCGGCACCTCGCTGGCGAGCGCCGCGAGGGTGTTGACGGAAATCCATTCGAGTTTTGAGTTCTCCTCGAGGGCCATCGGCAGTGAGTCAACCGGCAACTGCGCAGCGGTGGCGTTTTCGGCGATGCAGTAGATGTAGTAAGCAAGCTCGGTCATTGACGATATATTCTCGCGCAAAGGCGCAAAGGCGCAAAGGAAGACGCTGCCGCGAGCCTTATCTTTGCGGCTTTCTTTGCGCCTTTGCGCCTTTGCGGGAGAAATTTTCCCACGCTTTGAAGTGCTGCTGAAGATCGTGGGCGCCTGTAACCTCGTGTGGGTGCTGGGGCGCTACAAAGATTTCGACCGCACGAAACTTCGCCTGAAACTCCTGCACGACCTCCTCCTGCATCTTTCGTCGGGACCGGCAAAACTTGCAATCGTTCGCCGGCACCACGCCGTTGATCAATAACTTGCCCATCGGCACCTTCAGCTTCTCCAGCGACTTCGCGAGGTCAATCGTTTCTGCAAGACTCATGCGCTCCGGAATCGCCACACCAACAAACTCGCAACGCTCCGGATCCGTTAATAACGCGATCACCTTTTTGATGCTCTTCGACATCGCCACAAGCTCTTCCGCCACCTGAGTCGCGTGCATCACGTCTTTGTACTTCAACAGTAGCTTGATGAAGGTTCTGATCCACGAGAGCGCGACCTGCGGTAACTCCAGAAAACGTACGAGATGACCAGTCGGCGCAGTATCGAGCACGATCGTCTGGTACTGCTCCAGGTCGAGAAGATCGCTGATCGTGCCGAGCGCGGCGATTTCGTCGATGCCTGGCGGTGTTAACTCGACGAGCTCCCGCATGGCTTCGCGATCGAATTTGATCTCCATGCGGGAGCCGCCGGAGAGTGAAGCGAATAGTTCATCGGTCCACGTGCGATAACGCTGCTTCAAGTCTTCAAACCATTTGCCTGGATCGATCTCCATCCCGTCAAGGTTTGCGTATCCCGCAACACTTCGCTTCTGTTCACCAATCTCTTCATCGAAACTATCGGAAAGCGAGTGCGCCGGATCAGTCGAGAATACTAGAATTTTTTGCTCTGGATTCGCCTTTGCCAACGCAAGCGCGAACGCCGCGGCTGCGGTCGTCTTGCCGACACCGCCCTTCCCGCCAAAAATCACGATTTTCCTCGAAACTAACGGGAAATCCGTTTTCCCCAAATCAACCCTCCAACCTTCTTCAAATCATCAACGCCACGCACCTCTTTCGCCATCAACGGTACATATCGAATTTTCAAATCTTGAAACGATTTCTTGATTTCCTTAATCCACGGACGCTGAGTTCGCACCCGCGCGCGGCAATACGCACACGCATCATGCTCCTGCTCGACGCGATTCACGATCAGGTCGCTTACCGGCACACCTTGTTCCGCCAACAACTCGCGATACCGCTCCGTCTCACGAACACTCATCGCTTCCGGAATAGTCACGAGCGTAAACCTCGTCTGCTCGCGATCGTGCAACAACTTCCGCACCGCCTCGATCCGCTTGCTCAAGTCCTGCAAAAAGACGTCAACCTCATCCGCCACCGGACGGCGCCGCGCAAAGTGCGCGAGGATGTAGCGATGCTTGTCGCCCATTAGATCGAGCGCCTTCACCATGCGATCGAAAACTTCCGGCAGGCGCAACAGACGTGACGTGTGCCCTGACGGCGCCGTATCGACAACTATGTGCGCATACGCGCCCTCACGGTCCAACTCGCTCAACTCAAACAACGACATCACCTCGTCCATGCCCGGCAACGATAGACTTAACAACTCCTTGATGTCTTCTTCATCGAGCAGTGTCCCACGCTCCGCGATCTCCGCAAGCACCTTCCCGTGCTCAGCGCGAAAGCGCTCGAGCGCGAGACTCGCATCCATCTCGTAAGCAAACAGCCGCGCCCCGCGAAGTTGTTTCACTTCAACCAAACGATTACCGATTTTTACGTCGAGACTATCAGACAGTGAATGGGCCGGATCGGTGGAAAAGAGGAGAATCGATTCGTCTTTTTTTAGATTCTTGAGGAAGTAAAGCGCGGTCGCTGCTGCTGCGGTCGTTTTGCCAACGCCACCCTTGCCACCAAAGAAGAGGTAGCGTGCTTTGGAAGGATCTGAGTTCAAGTTAACCAAACGATGATTTCTCCCGCAAAGGCGCAAAGACGCAAAGAAGAGTTTGGATAACTTTGCGCCTTTGCGCCTTTGCGGGAGAAATTTTACTCGTGATCGTCGCCGCCAACTTCAATCACGAAACTTGACGACTCAGCCGTGTGCGCAGTCGCTTCGTGCATCAGATCCAGCTGCCGCATCTTGATCACACGCAAACGCGCAAACAGGTCCGCCTCACGCTCGCGAAACTCCTCGTCGGAGATCTCCTCCAACTCGTAGCGCATCTGCAACTCGAGCAGTTGCTCCTTGATCGTAGTGTCGTCGTTCAACTCCTGATCGGCCATCTTCTGAATCTGGCCGAGGATGAACTTGAAACCGTTGACCGGCGCCAGGAGTAAGTCGTCGATTAAAAACATTAGCTGGCTACTGCCTCGGCGCCGCCTTCGCCGCGCTCGAGCTTGAGACGAATGTGAACGAAATTATACGGGGGCCAGGGACCTGTGTACTTGAACGAAAGCTTGCCTTCGTACTTCGACGCGATCTCTTTCACCTTCAGGTCAAACTCCGCTTCACGATCGCGTTCGATCAGAAACGCTGCGTTCATAATCATTCGATCGCCGATCGGTTTATTGGCGCGTGAAGCAACCGCGGTGTCTCGCAACTGTGAATAGACTTCGCGAATGTACGCGTCAGCCTGATCGGTCATGGCAGTCTCGATCAAGCGGCCGAGTTGCATGCGCGCGAAGTACGTCGAACCGGTCGTACGCGAGACGATCTGCTCTTTGAGGTGACGGATCTCGTCGTCTTTTTCTTCCAGCTCGGCGGTGACTTTGTCGCGATCCCAGTTGACCTTCAAACCAAACTCGACTTTGCCTTCCATCTTCGCCAGCACGTCGCGCAACGCGTCGTACGTACCGCGAATCAGCTCGACAATGTCCTCTTCCGTACGGAACAGCGCACCGAACGCCATCGGCAGAACCGTAAACTCGCGCATCACCGTTTCGTTCACCTGCTCGTGCGCAAACACGTTCTCGCGCGTCGGGTCGTAAACAACGAGCGGCGTGTTGGAGACGACAGCCGCAAGGCCCTTGTGGTGAACAGTGTAAACATCGTCGCCGCGGCCGCCGATACCCATCGGACCGAACGAGCGGGGCTCGGAAGTTTCGATTATGCAATAGACGTACTTGCCTTCGGGGACTGCTTCAACAGCGGGTTGTTCTGCTCCACTCATTTTTGTTTTTCCGAGTTAGCACCGCGTTTCGGGTCGCGAGCGGCGCCAGAAGAGATGGGATCAAGACTACGCTGCGAATAATAATTGGTTTGGCGTCATCTGTTCAAGCGTTATTGGATTAAATCAAAACATTCCGCGAAGCCCCGATGGAAAACCGGATGATTGTAATGCATGAGATAGCGCCGTCCGTCCGGCAGCGCACACTTTTGACGAACCAAAGTTTGAAGATCGCGGGGTGGCATGGTCGTTGCTCGTTTTAAGGCTGCTTTTGGCAATGGGCTGAGATAGTTAATAAGGAGATTCGATCATGCTGTGGACAATTCTGGTAATTCTGTTGGTCTTGTGGCTGATTGGAGTGCTTTCGCACGTCGGTGGCGGTCTTATTCACCTGCTGCTGGTTGTTGCGGTAGTCGTTCTGATCATCAACCTCGTCACTGGACGCCGCGCCGTTTAATCCATCTAAAATCCGAGTAATCCGTAGTTATTGACCGCGGATTACTCGGATGATAGGTCACTGTTGGCTGGTCCCTGATAGACTCGCCCTTCGGCACTAAAACGTGAACCGTGACAAGGGCAGTCCCACGTTTGTTCAGTCGAGTTCCACGCCACAATACATCCGAGGTGCGGGCACACCGCTGAGCGCTTGTGTACGTTCCCGTTTTCATCGCGATGAACTGCGATCTTCGAAATACCATCGCGCATGATCGCGCCTTCCCCGGGTTTGAGCTCTGACTCTGACTTGATATCGCCCGCCGTAACAAAATCCGCGTACTGGCCCGCGACGTTGAGGTTCTCCGACGCGTACTCCGGCAACGACTTCAATCGTATGCGCGAAGGACTGTACAAGTCTTCCCACTGATTCTTGCGACCCTGAATCAAATCACTCAACAACATGCCGGCGATAGTGCCATGCGTCATGCCCTGTCCAGAGTCGCCAGTCGCGATATAGACGTTGTCGTCGTCAAGCGGATTGCGTCCGATAAACGCGAGGCCATCGACCGGCTCCATTACCTGCCCCGACCAGCGATACTCAACTTCCTGCGATTGTGGAAAGCGTTCGCGCGTCCACTGCTCGAGCCGGGCGAAACGCTCCTTGCCGTCGTTAGCCTGTCCCGTTTTGTGATCTTCACCACCGACGATCAACACGTCGTAATCGCCTTTGCGTTGCAGTCTGATGTAGTGATAAGGATCGCCTGTGTCCCAGTAGAGCGCGCGCGTCACCGAGTTTCCTGGAACACGTACGCCGATCGCGTAGGTGACGTAAGGCGCTTGCTTCGTGTGAATCGCTACACGATCGTTAACCGGCGTGTTCGTCGCGACAACAATAACGTCGCTGGTTACGACGGGACCATGACTCGTCTCAATCCGTGCATGCGAGCCGCCCTCGATCTTCGTTGCATGTGTTTGTCCGAACACACGAACATCATCGCGCACAAGGGCTTTCACGAGGCCGGCGAGATATTTGAGTGGATGAAACTGTGCCTGTCGTGGGAAACGCAACGCCGGACCGCTGTTGAATGACTCGATCGGCACGCGCGCGACTTTTTCGACTCCAGTGAGTCCCGCACGATGCGACGCCGCGAGCTCATCGTCGAGTAGATCAACGGAGTGTTCCGGTGCGCAGAACAGAAAGCCGTCAACCCACTCGAAATCGCAGTCGATGTTTTCAGCAACTATGATCTGGCTGATCTTCTCGATGGCTGCCGTGTGACTCTCGGCCGTTAGACGTGCACCTTCCTCACCGTGCAGCTTTTCCATTTCAACATAGC
Organism: Pyrinomonadaceae bacterium; assembly: GCA_035760085.1. Taxonomy (GTDB): domain Bacteria; phylum Acidobacteriota; class Blastocatellia; order Pyrinomonadales; family Pyrinomonadaceae; genus PSRF01. The sequence goes on along the minus strand of DASTTS010000617.1, from coordinate 1,793 downwards.
GATCGTCAAAAGCGTTGGTGAGATGGGCGGTGGTTCGACCCGTCATACCACCGCCACTCAAACCATCATCCAGAACTACGACCGATCGGCCTTCTCGTCCCAGCAAATAGGCCGTTGTCAGCCCGGCAATACCCGCACCGATAATACAAACGTCCGTGCGTATGCTTTCTTTAAGCCGAGATTGAGACGGCGTGTCAGCCGTAGCCATCCACAGGGATGTGCTTGCTTGTGAATCGTCTTTCATTGGACACCGCCACGCCCGCTGAAATAGGTTCTCTAATTACTTCGCCGGCTTATTTAGCCGGTGTGCCGATGTTTACATCGATCCGCTTGTTACCACCAAACCAACGTCCACCAAATACAAACAACGCGCCTACCACAAGAATCACGAAGATTACGAGAATTGCGATGATTCCGGTGCTCGCTGTACTGCTACCATTGTCTGCCATCTCTTTTTCCTCCTGATGATTAATGCGGCGCTTCCGCACTAGGCCGCGGTTGTCTCGCCTCCGAGTAACGTCAAAACTTCCCCCGTGACATAACTAGAATCTGCTTCCGACGCGAAGTAAACGTAAGCCGGCGCGATCTCTTCCGGCTGCGCCGGACGCTTCATCGGTGTATCTGCGCCAAACTCCGCGACATCTTCCGCTTTCTTGTCCGACGGATTGAGCGGTGTCCAAACTGGACCAGGCGCGACGCAATTCACACGAATGCCACGCTCGACGAGGTTCTGCGCGAGTGACTTCGTGAACGCATGAATCGCGCCTTTCGTCGAGGCGTAATCGAGCAATTCCTTACTGCCTTCGAGTCCGGTTATGGATCCCGTGTTGACGATCGCGCTGCCTTCTTCAAGATGTGGCAACGCTGCTTTCGTCATGTAAAAGTATCCGTAGATGTTGGTCTTAAATGTGCGGTCCCACTGTTCCTCGGTCACATCATCGAGACTTTCCTGGTGCTGTTGAAAGGCAGCGTTATTGACGAGGATGTCGAGCTTGCCAAACTTATCGACCGTCTGCTTCACGAGCTTCTTGCAGATTTTAGGATCGCGTATGTCACCCGACAAAGGAAACGCCGCTTGTCCCTCCGCTTCGATCGCGCGTTTCGTTTCCTCTGCGTCCTGCTTTTCTTCCTTCAAGAACGTGAACGCAACGTCAGCGCCTTCGCGCGCAAACAGCACTGCGACTGCGCGACCGATGCCGGAATCACCACCGGTAATCAGCGCGACTTTCTCTTTCAACTTTCCGGCGCCCTGGTACAAAGGCGCTTCGTAACGCGGTCTTGGTTTGAGCTTCGCCTCAACTCCGGGTTTTGGTTGGTGTTGTGGCGGCATCGGCGACTTCGGCTGCTCGAGTTTGCCTTTTGCTTTCTTTCTACTCGCCATGGCCCTGCCGATTTGCAAATCACGATCCGTGCTGGCATCGCGATTGCGCGAAAGAAGAATGTGTAGCGCTTTAGGCACTTAGTGCCCCGTAACTAAACAACAGTAAGGTTACGGCTGTATAGGAAACCTACACTTCATATGGAGGATTACAAATGGCAAAGAAGTCGGAAAAAAGTCATCGTGAGCTAATTGATACCGGGACAGACAAACGCTTTGTAAGGCGTAATGAGAAGGGGCAGTTTGATGAAGTGGCGGACGTGGGACGTTCACTTTCGCGCGATCGCCAACAACAGGCGAAGACCAAAGTTCCACCGGGGCAGGGCGACCGCGGCGATCAGAAGAAGAAGTAGTTAATTAGCCGCGGATTACACCGATTTATCAGTGTGAATCCGCGGCTTTTTATGTATTCGTT
>DASTTS010000616.1:0-8640 GCA_035760085.1 Pyrinomonadaceae bacterium | reverse complement strand
ACCCGAAGCGATCGTGAAGCCGAGCCCGAGTAAAAAACTGCCGAGATAGAGCGGATTGCGTGTGAAGGCATACGGGCCTGACGTGGCGAGTTGAGCATTTTTTCGGATATGGCCGGCGGCCCACGCGCGCAGGGCCAGCCCTAGCACCGAGACGGATGCTCCGATGAGTAACGCGCGCGGCGTCGGGCGGGCGAAAAATATGAAGGCGGCGCCGCATAGAAAGCCCAGCGGCACCCGCCAACGTTGAATCCATGTTCCGCCTCTTCGTGTTCCCATTTCCTCTTTGCGTCTTTGCGTCTTTGCGCGAGAAATTCCCCGAAAGGCGCAAAGGCGCTAAGTTAATCTACGTTCGATTGCCTCCATTACGCGCCCAACCTCGATGTCCATACAGATCCATTTTGAGCATGAACGGCGATGGCAGTCTACACGACAGTCGATGTCGGTTCGTTCCACGCAGATGTCCTCGGGACGGGGACTGCCGTTGCGCCACCATTCCGTCGGGCCAAACAGTCCGACGATCGGCGCGCCCGCCGCGACGGCGATGTGCGTCGGTCCCGTGTCGCCGCCCACATAAACTCGTGCGCGCCGCGCGAGTGAATAAAAACCTTTGAGAGAGAGACTGACAGGTTGCGCCTTGCCGGAGACAGACGATTGGCGAACATCTTCCGCTAGCTTCTCCTCGCCCGGGCCGTACGTCACCAGTGACGAGATGCCGTAATTGGACCACAGCAGATCGGCCAGTTTCCCAAAACGGTCGACACTCCACAACTTCGTCGGCCAGCCGCCGCCGGGATTCAAAATCGCGTACTTGCCGCCGGAAGTTTCGGCCACCGCTCGAGCCTCAGCCTCGTCATTCGCAGTGGTGTTTATTGGAAATGAAAGTTCGGCAGGTTCAGCGATGCCCAAAGCTCCGTGGAGTAACAGCAGGGCTTTTCGAATTACGTGGGTCTGTCGCGGAACTGAGATCGTCTTTGAAAGGAGCAGCGCACTCGCCGGCTCGCGCAATCCGGGGCGAGAATACCCAAAAACACGACGCGCGCCCGAGAGGCGCGCGATTGAAGCGGACTTAAGAAGTCCCTGGAAGTCTAAAGCGATATCGAAGGCCGAGGCGCGTAACCGACGTAACTGCTGGCGCGGTGCCCGCAGCGTCTCCCCAGACATCAGCCCACGCCTCAGCGCCTTCGTGTCGACTTCGATGAGGCGATCTAGGAGCGGGTTGTCTCTCAAAATTTCTGCTGATCGCCGTTCGACCACCCACGAGATTTCGGCTTGCGGCATCGCGGCGCGCAGTGCGGCGAGGGCGGGCAAAGTGTGAACTATGTCGCCAATACTGCCGAGCTTTACGATCAGAATTCTCATGTACCGCCGAAATAAACAAACTTCAGATTTGCTTCAGCGACTTTCTTGCTGTTGCGAAATTTGGTGAGCGTACCCTCGAGAACGGGAGTCTCGTCATCCAAAATTCCGGAAGCGTAGACACCGCCTTTCAGGAATTTTCCCGCAAAACTGTAAGAGACTCCGCGAATGCTCATGGTTGTAAACGTGAAGTTGTCGCGTTTGACGTTGAGTGTTTTGAAGCGATAGGTGGTGCCGTTGATTAGTTGCAGTCCGGATGAGGGAAGACGACGCTGTTTCCTGGCGTTCAAATTAATGCCGCCGAAATCCGAGAATTCGTTTGGCGGCGGTGTACTTTCGTGGAGCCAGAAGGAACCGTCCGGATCGAAGTGCGCAGCGGCTTTGCGCTGTGTAAATGCTGGGCTCGCAAACAGGCAAAGGAGTAGGACGATGGAGAAAGTTTTAATCATTGCTGGCTCCGACTCTCGCGATGATCTCCGTCGTTGAATGATCTTTCGGATCGCCGACGATTGCGACCTCACCGCCGTAGGATCGTACCACGTCACGCTCGGGGACGCTTTCAATCGTGTAATCGGTGCCTTTGGCGTGGACGTCCGGTTTGAGCGCGAGGAGAAGTTGTTCGACTGTCGGCTCGTCGAAAATCGTGACGTAGGTTACAGATTCGAGCGCGGCGACGATCTCGGCGCGTTCGTTTGCAGGCAAGACCGGGCGGCCTGCGCCTTTTTGAATTGCGACTTGCTCGTCTGAGTTGATACCGACGACCAGCACGTCGCCGAGCTCGCGGGCGCCGGCGAGATAACGCACGTGGCCAACGTGAAGCACATCAAAGCAGCCGTTAGCGAGGACGATACGCGCGCCGGAGGCTCGAGCCGCGGCTATGCGGTTCATCAATTCTTCTAGACTAAGGATTGTTTTCATTACTTGAAACGGCATGTTCGAGCTCAGTGAGGCTCACGGTGGCTGTGCCTCGCTTCATAACGACGAGGCCGCCGGCGTAGTTTGCGAGGTGTGCTGCGTCCACGAACGACGCGCCGGAAGCGAGCGCGAGTGCGAAGGCGGCAATGACGGTATCGCCCGCGCCGGTGACATCGACAGCTTGTTGCGCACCGACGGCACGAATGTGAACTGGCGCGGCGTCGCCTTCCAGCAACGTCATGCCCTGACTACCGCGCGTGACGAGCAGCGCGTGATGACCGAGCCGCTGCTTCAGTTCTTTCGCCGCACTTTCCAGGTCCTCAGTCGACGCGATTGGAGTCCCCGCGAGATTCTCGACTTCATCCTCGTTCGGCGTTGCCGCCGTAAATCCGGTGAATTCCGAGAGCCGGAAGCGCGAATCAACCAGCACCGGAACATCAGCCGTCTTGCGAATCATCCCGGCGGTGCGCGCATCGACCACGCCGTAGTTGTAATCAGAAATGACGATCCCGTTTGCGTGTTCGAACGCTTGTTCCAACTTCTTGAGAATCGCCCCGCGAACGGCGTCATCAGTGAGCGGCGCGCCTTCGTAGTCGATCCTGATCACCTGTTGCTTGCTGGAGTGTGACTGGCCGGCGAGGATCCGAACTTTCGTCGTCGTTTGCACTTTGTCTGAAACGACTACTCCGTCAATATCGACTCCAGCCGCTTCCAACTTCGCACGCAACTCACTACCCGACTCATCATTACCAGTCACCGAGATCAACGACACGTTCGCACCAAGCGCGACGAGGTTCATCGCGCAGTTAGCCGCGCCGCCCGGCAGTGTCTCGGTGTGCTGGTGCCGCAGAATAAACACCGGCGCCTCACGCGACACCCTGCTGATCGATCCATGCAGGAACTTATCCGCGATCGCATCGCCGACGATCACGATTCGTTGCTCGGCAAACCTCTTGATGATGTCTTGTAAATCCTGCAAATCCTGTAATCCTGTCAACCAGCTACGATCACCTTCACAGCTTCCAACAGATTTTCACAAACAACATCCGGCTGATATTTCCACGTACCTCTCTGATACTCCCACTCACCACGCCCGTACCCACTCAAAACAAACGCTGAACGCAAACCCGCATTTCGCGCCAGCTCAACATCGCCGTATCGATCACCAACCATCCAACTCGCCGCCAGATCGATCTCAAAATCCTTCACCGCACGATCGATCAATCCGGGTTTCGGCTTACGACAATCACAATCAAACCGGTACGGCGGTTCGCCGACTGACGGATGGTGCGCGCAATAGTAAATCGCATCGAGCCGCGCATTTTCTAACCCGCGTTCGAGTTGTTCATGAACACTCAAGATCAACTCCTCGGAAAAGTACCCACGCGCGACGCCGGCCTGGTTCGTGATCACGATTGCCAGCCAGCCACTGTTGTTCAGTATCCCGATCGCCTCAGCGGAATACGGAAACACACGAAACCGCGACGGATGATTGACGTAACCAACCTCCTCGGAAATCGTGCCGTCGCGATCAATGAAAACTGCGGGCCGCTTCATCTGCATGTCACGCGACTGAGTCGCACAAACTCCTTACCGTTTTGGCGAAACTGCCACGCTTCAACAACGCGTGCGAGCGCTCGAAAACTTCATCAACTGTGATCGCCGTCATGCAACGATGATCGATCGGACAATCACGCAACATGCACGGCGCACAATCCGGCGGCTGTCTCAAAACCTCGGCGTCAGGAGCAAACGGACGCGTCGTTAAAGGATTTGTCGGACCAAAGATCACGATCGTTGGTCGTCCGAGCGCCGCGCCGATATGCGCCGGGCCCGTGTCGTTAGTGACGATCAGATCGGCGCGATCGAGCACGGCTGTAATCTGATCAAGACTCGTCTTACCAGTCAGCACCACCGGTTTGTTTCGCATCTGCCGCACAACGTCCTCCGAGACGTCGAGCTCGTCCTTCGATCCGATCAACAATACTTTCCTTTGCGACTCGATCAAACGATCGGCTAGCGCCGCAAACCTTTCCGCCGGCCAACGCTTCGCGCGACTGTTGATCGATCCCGGACAAATAGCGACAACTGACTCCGCTTCGCTCACGCCGTACGCACGAAGCAACTCCGTCGCTTCTGCTTTTCTGCTTTCCGAGATCTGTATGCTCGCATCCGGCGCGCTTTCACAGACGTCGCTTCGACCAAACAAGAGCTGCTCGAGTGCAGTTACCAGATACAAATAATAAAAAACTTCATGCCTCGATGAACGCCAGTCAGGCAGCGGCAACGGATGCGTCAACAACGCCTGTCGTGCTTCGGTCGCATAACCGAGTCGCAGCGGCACGCCCGCGAGAAAGGGAATCAGCGCCGCTTCAAATGCGTTTTGAAACAACACCGCGAGGTCAAACTTGTGCCGCTTCCACTCACGCACTTGCCCGAACACAGACAGCGCTCCCTTGCGATCGTAAACGAGCACGTCATCAATAAAGTCGGCGCCTGAAAAAATTCCTTTCGTACCGGGACGAATCACGAGCGTTATGTGCGCGCCAGGCAGAACGCGCCGCAGTGCACGCAACGCAGGCACAGTCATCACCGAGTCGCCGACCCAGTTCGTGCCACGCACGACGACTCGCTTAATACTTTCCGCCTGCACGTTCATCTAAAGAAGTGTTCGCAGCCCGTCCTCAACTCCGATCCATGGTCGCCAGCTCAACTCATCGATGGCTAGTGTCGTGTCTGACACGTAACGCAACGGCACCGGCACCGGCATACTCGGATCTTCTTGAATTAAAGGCTCAATCTCAATCATGGCACCCACGCGTTTGATTATGTCGCGCAAGCTCACTGCGTTCATTGGCCCGCCGCCCAGGTTGTACAACCCGAACTCACGTCTGGAAGTGAAAAACGCACCGCAGGCGCGCGAAAAATCATCGACATACATAATGTCTCGAACCGGATCGACGCCCGGAGGTAATCTGATCGGCTGGCGATGCTTCACCGACTCAACGTAATGCGTGACAAAACCCGGAGCGTTATCTTCCGAAGGACGCGCATAAACGGTCGAGAGCCGGAAGATGCACGCACGGACACCCTTCGTGCGTGCGTAATACTCAACATAGCGTTCGCCAATTAATTTGGACCATTCAAACGCCGACTGCCCGCGATAGTCTGTGCTTGTATTTTCGTTAACCGTGTCAATCTCGCCGGCGTTGCTGCCGTAGACGTCTTTAGTCGATGCATAAATAAATGCAGCGCCCGGCTTCATGTTGCGAATCACGTTCGCCGTGCCTTCTGCGTTCGTGCGAAAACACTCGAACGCACCTTCAGGACTTTTATCGAAGTGTGCAGCGAGATGAATCACAGCGTCGTAGTCTGCAACTTTCTCGACCGCTTGATAATCGAGAATGTCGAAACCCGAACGGCGGGAAAAATCGTCGGCTGAGAAAAACTGGCGGACGTGCGTACCCAGATAACCACTGCCACCCGTAACCAGAACCTTCATCTTGTCTCTGCCTCAATTGCTCGTTGTTGCGGCGCGCGACCGCGCGCGAGGTCATTCAGTCGCGCGAGCGAATCCGCGTTGCCGATAGCGATCAGCATGTCTCCACCTTCGATTTTCGTTTCTCCGCTCGGATTGAAAATAATCTCACCGTTATTGCGACGAATACTGACGATAACGATATTCAGCTCCGAGCGAATGACACTCTCACTCAGCTTCCGATTCACCAGCGTCGAAACCGGATCGACTTCAAGCTGCTCAAATCCAAGCTCAAGATGATTCGCCGTTACGGAGTCGAGAAAATCGCCGACGGCGGGTTTCGTCAACGCCATCGCCATACGATGACCGCCGATGATCGTCGGTGCAACCACACGATTCGCTCCGGCCCTGATCAATTTGCTTTCCGCTTGTTCCTCAGCCGCGCGAGCGACGATGTGAATGCGCGGATTCAAATCGCGCGCAGTTAAAACTACGTAGACGTTGTCGGCGTCATCGGGAAGACAACTCGCAAGACCGCGCGCGTGTTCGACTCCGGCTTCAACGAGACTCTCCTCGAGCGTCGCATCTCGCACGAGCACGGGTATGTTCATATCCATTAGGACTTCACATTTGCGCTGGTCGCTCTCGATCACGAGGAACACGCCATCGACCGCACGCAGGCTTCGAATCAGATGCGATCCGACCCGGCCCGCACCGCAGATGATAAAATGGTCTTGCAGTTTGCTCATTTTTCGTGAATGGCCATACCTTGCAAACAACTCCGAGTGCACAATCGATTGCACAGTGCTGGTCAAAGCATAAAGCACAACGCCGACGCCGATCATCATGAACACCGTAGCGAAGGCGCGACCCAGCCCGGTGCGCGGCGTTATATCGCCAAATCCGACTGTCGTGACCGTCTGCACGGTAACGTAAAGACTATCAAGTATAGACCAGCCTTCCAGCAGGTGAAACGCGACGGTTCCGAAGGCAATCGCAGCCAGAACCGCCATCAAAACAATACGGATGCGGGCACGGCTGGGGAGTAGGAAACGCGGCAGGGGTGTTAGACTCATACAAGCCGGGTGGCATCAAAGTCACCAGCGAGGGCAGCCACGTTAACGAATGCGGCTAGCCCTGTCAAACTTAATGTCGACAGAACTACGGGATTGATGTTACGTATTCTGTGAATCATGCCTGTGCGCTATCCACCAGATAACCAATATCCCCGCACCACCAATCGAGATCTAAAAAGACCGCGAGTCGTATCTTACGTGGCATCCCGTCCGAGTTTTCTACGTCGCGTGCTGCGGCGGTTGTTGAGTGCGCCGGTGTTGATCCCTCTGGTGTTTGTCAGCGCGATCGTATTCGGAGTTTTGATCTATTACTGGACGGTCTTTTCAGGTCGCATCGACAACTTGCTCGCAGGGGAAGTCTTCACCCGCACGGCCGGCATCTACGCTGCACCAAAACAACTGCGCGTCAACGAAACGATCTCGCAGGCTGATGTAGTCACGTTCCTGAAACGCGCAGGCTACGTTGAAAAGACTCAACAAGCAGATGAATCGCGCGGTCGTTATTCAGCTAACGGATCGTCGCTCGACATCGAGCCGAGTAGTGCGTCGAGTGTTGATGGTGCGAGGCAGTTTCAAAATGTGAGGATTCAGTTTAGCGGCTCGGGAAAGTCGATCAGCTCGCTGACTGATCTGGAAGGCCGCGGTTCGTTGCAACGTGTTTGGCTCGAGCCGGAGCTGATTAGCTCAGTTACTGGCACGGAGCGCGCCAAACGAAAAGTGATCGGTTTCAGCGACCTGCCGCCACATCTCGTCAAAGCGATCACGGTTACGGAAGATCGTTCGTTCTTCGAGCATTACGGCGTAAACGTTCGCGGCATCATCCGCGCTTTCATTCGCCGCTACGATTCGGATCCGAACTCACCGATTGCTCGCCAGGGTGGTTCGAGTATCACACAGCAACTCGTCAAAAACCTCCTGCTCTCGCCGGAACAGACGTGGCAACGCAAGATCAGCGAAGCCTACATGTCCATCATTCTCGAGACGCGGCTGAGTAAGGAAAAGATCTTCGAGCTCTACTGCAATCAGGTTTACATGGGCCAGCAGGCCGGCTTCTCGATCAACGGCTTTGGTGAAGCATCGAGTGCTTATTTTAATAAGGACGTCACGAATCTTACGCTCCCGGAAGCGGCTTTTCTCGCGGCGTTGATTCGCAGCCCGAATCGCTACAACCCGTACACAAAGATCGAGACTGCGACCGCGCGTCGAAATCAAGTGCTCGATTCGATGGCGGAAGCCGGCGTGATCACGCAGGAAGAAGCAAAGAATGCTAAGGCCACACCGCTTCAGGTTGTTCCTGCGCGTGGCCGCATCGACGTCTCTGACGCACCGTACTTCGCGGATTACGTTCAGAACCAGCTCGGCGACATGATCGCGGGCAACGGTGGTACCGAGCATCTGCGGATCTACACGACGATTGACATGGATCTCCAGCGCGCCGCTTATGCCGCGCTGACGAAGCAGATGAACGCGCTCGACAAGATCCAGTCGAAACGTTTTGAGCCGGGCACGTTGCAGGCGGCGCTCGTAGCGATGAATGCGAAGACGGGCGAGATCGTCGCGATGGTTGGCGGTCGTGATTATTCGAAGAGCCAGTTGAATCGCGCCACTGATGCATTTCGCCAGCCCGGATCAGTTTTCAAACCGTTCGTCTACGCCACAGCGTTAAATACGGCTTTCGATCCGGTTCCGCGTGTGATTACTCCGGCTACGACCTACATGGACGAGCCGAAGACGTTCACGTTCGATAACCAGGAATACTCGCCCGGAAACTTCGGCGAGAGTTACACGCACGAGCCCGTCACGTTGCGTGATGGA
>DASTTS010000615.1:0-29490 GCA_035760085.1 Pyrinomonadaceae bacterium | reverse complement strand
GACGTTGGTGTTGAAAATCTTTCTCTGCGGTTCTCGGCGTATCTCAGCGCTCTCTGCGTTAAGACGGCACCTCAAACGCAGAGAGCGCAGAGATACGCCGAGAACCGCAGAGAGGAACCGATCAATTTAAGACACCACCGGTCAGGCACCTGAATTGAACAGGAGACTGAACCAGGAACAAGTCAGGAAGAGGGGCTTGCCCCCGCTCATCTTAGGCGGCGGTCTTAACAATCCGCGCCATTACCGCGAGAACGCCGAGATGGTAGGCGTTGTGATCGGCAATCAGAAGCGCTTCACGCAGGATCGTCTGGCCGTCGCCGTGCGGGATCTTTGCGTGCAGATCTGTTGCCGGATCTTCTACGAGTGCTTCCATCTGTTGCAGGTCGTTACGAAACTGATCAACGGTCTGTTGCCACAACTGCGGATTCCCAAGCTCGTCCGGTTTGGGCCAGTAACCCTTGGGAAACTCTGGTGAGACGTGGTCGGCGTCGCGGCTGAACTCGAGTATGTCCCACTGTGCGAGGCGCATGTGTTCCAGCACCTGCCACGGTGTGTAAGGCAGTCCTTCAACTTGCCGGTTGCATAGATCGGGCGGAAAGCTATTAACGAAGTCGTCGAATGATAAATGAGCGCCACCACCTCGCAGCAGGTAGAGCACGTGTTTTCGAATTGATTCGTCTGTTTGGTCTTGCGCCATGATGGCTATATCTTAGACTGCCATGAAACCGATTTCAAAAACTGCTTTTTATTGTTGCGGCGTGCGGATGCAGGACGCTGAGCGCGACAAGCCTGTTTGTGGCGACACGTATGCCAAAGCCTTCATGAACGAGCAAGGTTTACAAATTCTCGAAACCTTCAAAGACGAAACGCGCCCGAACACGTCAAACGTCGCACGTCATCGCCTTATAGACGATCTACTACGGAAGGAGCTCGCAGCGAATCCAAATCTAACTATCGTGATCATCGGTGCAGGCTTTGATACTCGCGCCTTCAGACTCAAAGGCGGAACGTGGATCGAGCTCGACGAGCCGCAAGTGATTACTTACAAAGACGAGCGGCTGCCGACCTCGACCAGTGACAACGAACTTCACCGCATCTCGATCGACTTTGCCACTGACTCACTCGAACAAAAACTCACACCCTTCTCCGGTCGCAACCCTGTAGCTATTGTGATCGAAGGCGTCTTAATGTATCTGGAACAAGCAGCAATCGATCAGTTACTTCAGACATTGCACCGCCTCTTCCCGCAACATAAATTGATCTGCGATCTGATGACGCGGGATTTCTTCGAGAAGAACGCCACCACGATTCACGAGAAGCTCACCGGCATGGGCGCAACCTTCAAGTTCATGATCGATAATCCTGAAGAGTTGTTTTTGAAGAATGGATACCGTCAGCTTGAGAAGATTCCGATCGTCGAGCAGTCAGTGTTATTCGAGGCTGGAGAAATACCGCCCGACGTCTGGCAAACAATACAACCTACGCTGCCGCAGGGTTATGACATTTACGTCTTCGAAAGCCGTTAGACAGGATTACAGGATTTTCAGAATTTACAGGATTAAGCGCCCAAATCTTCAGGGAGACTTATCGCGGCGACTGATACTGTCGAGCCGGGCCGTCGCCTCTTTCAATAGATCTTGCGGCTGCAAGAGCCAGATGCAGATCGGATATCCCTCTTCCTCACCTATTCGATAGGGATGTTTATCGCTACTTGCCGTTGCGACATACTTACTATCTTCGCTGAAAGCAACAGCCGTAACGTTTCCTGGATGTTGCAGACTCGCGATCTCTGTCACACCTTCGGCACTCTTCAAATCGTAGACGTGCAATACGTTATCAGAGCCGATTCCGAGATAACGATCTTCGGGGCTGAAGCTGACTGCTGCGGTCGCTGTATTATCAAATAGCAGTTCAAGCTCGGCTTTCTCACCTCTTGAAAAATCCAATATCCACGTCCGATCCGCAAAGTCTGCCACTACGAGAAACTGTCCACTCGGACTCAGACCGATCAACTTTATGTCCTTAATATCCGAGAAAGTCTCAGTCGGCACATCTCCTGTAAGTCTTAAGCTCCTGGGCGTAATCTCGCGGCCGGTACTGACATCCCAAACCCGCACATAATGGATATCGTCCTGGTGAATAACCGCAAGCCTCTTACCGTCAGCAGACAGCGACATCATTTCAGGCGGACGGTACGGGTTTTTGATCTTCTTCCATTCACGAAATGAATTGCCATCTGAGTGATAAACGACAAACTGCCAGCCGCCGGCGGCTTCCCCTGCGAGTACCAGGAAGTCGCCACGCTGGGTGACTGACGCCGCTTCAACCTTTTTAAGCGTCGAACCAAAGTTGACTGTCTGCTTTTTCTTTCCGAAGACGTCCCAAACTTCAGCGGCGTGTTCGTTGATACTGACAATGAAACTGTTACCGGAATAGTTCGCAATCCGATCCTCTGATTTCGGTCCCCAGTCGATACTCTCTGAAGCTGTCCCATCGAGTGCACCGATTACCGTCGCGGGCTCAGTAGTTGATGGCTCACCGGTCAACGCAATTACGCGATTGCCGGGTTTGAAAGCCAGGCTCAACACGTCTTTGGTGCTGAAAACCCGTACGAGCTCTTCGTGACCCTCCGCGTCCCACACTTCCAGAGCGTCCTCATCTGGTGCCGCAGAATGTCCAAGGGCTTGAATGTAACGTGCCACGATTAACGTTTTGCCGTTATCGCCAAACGCCAGGCGCCGCACTGAAGATGTTGTATCGTCGTTCGGCGGATACGGCATGAGGCCCACGCGCTTCACCTTCGAGGCGCCTGGTGTCTTCTTCCAGATGCCTTCGTTAGTGGCAAAAGAATTGTTCGAGAGAGCGATCGAGTTGATCACATCTTCAACCAAAATCGATTCATATCGAGGAAATAAGTCGCCGCTGCTTAAATCAGAATCAACTCCTTGATCGGTGGCCAAATCCCAGAGGATCACATGACCTGTAACTGCTCCCACCCAGGGCACAAGATATTTGCCACCCGCCGCCAGATTGCCGGTTGCGCTGAATGCGATGTCGTTGATTTTCGTCTGCAAATCATCGACCGACTTGATCAACTTTCCGCTGCTCGTCTCAACGACTTTTAGGAAGCTCTCAGTGGCGACGTCTTCACCTTCGATTACAGTGAAAGCGAGATATCTGCCAGTGGGACTGATGGCGATCTTGTCGGCAGCACCCGCTTCCTCGTTGTTTAGCAGGTGACTGCGAGTATCGTCATTGAGGTCGAATATTTTGATGCCCTGTTCAGTAGTCGCAGCCGCGTATTTGAGGCCGCTACTTAACGCGATCGTGGAACTTGTACAAACAAATTCCTTCAGCAGGGTTTCTTTACCCACCTCATAAATCCCGACTTTGTTTTCCGAATCTCTCCTGGCTAAATGACGTCCGTCAGGGCTGAACGCAAGGATCGTATCCACAGGTTGTTTGCGACTGTTGCGCCGGGTCGGCAGGAGCGTGAGGTTGTCGCGCAGTGCTGTATCCGCTTCGAGGATGTGCATCTTAAGCGAATCAGACAATTTCATCGCTTCCACCGCCCGGGACATACTTCGCTGAATCTCCTGGGGTCGTTGTCGCAAGAGTGTTTGCGAGCTATTGGCGAGGGAACGGACTTTAGCGATCGTCTGCTGCTGCGTTGCGCGCGCTCTTTCCTGACGAGCTTGCGCGGCAGCCGCGTCAGCAAGCTTCTTTTGCTCGGTAGCGTCAGCTTTCGCAATCTCCGCACCGAGTTGGGCCACGCCTGCTTCCATCTGTGCGTTCAGTGCCTGCGAGAGCGCCTTTTCGGCGTCGCTCGTTGCCTGAGCGGCGGCTTGCGTGGCCTGGTTTGCCTTGTCAGTTTGTGCTGCTGCTCTTCGCGCTTCGGCGTCGGCCTTTCTAAACATCAATCCAGCAATGATCGCGGCGCCAATGATCGCGATAATCAGCACGCCGAGGACGCTGAGCGCACTGTTGCGATAACGACGCAAACGGTCCTTGCTCTTCATGTAATCAGATGCGGCAACGACCTGCTCGATGATTTTTTCGGAAGGTTCGCCTGTCTTCAGAGTGCTCGGGTGTTCACGCTCGCGCGCCTTGCCTTCGACGTGCATGTACCACGGAGTGCTGGCCCAATTGCCGAATTCTTCGTCCTGATCAAAGCTGACGCAGATGATCCGCGACGTTCCGTTCGCATTCGCGAACTCGGTCACTTCGGGCGCAATGTTTTCCGGTTCCTTCAGTGCGCCCGGTGTGGCAAGCAAGACGAAGGTCTTGCAGGCTCGCACCTTGCGATAAAGGGTTTCGGGTGGCAGTTTGCCGGCGTCAGTGCCTCGCTTATCAGTGAAACAGGAGAATCCGCGCTTTGAGAGCGCTGCGTCCAGTCCTGTTAGATATGCGGATCCGTCTTCACGCGAATAGGAGATGAAGATGTCGTCGGCGTCGAGGGACTTCAGGAAATTGAGGGCCATGAGAGCATGCTCCTGTCAGTAATGACGGAAAGGCCATTTTTGTTTCCTGTCAAGCTTGTTAATCCTGACATCCTGTCAAAAAACAGCGCTTACAAACCAAAAATCTTCTTGGTATCGAGGATGATCGTCTTCGCGCCACGTTCCTGCGCTTGCTGCACCATATCGGCAGTGCCGCCTAGTCCATCGCCAGTCGCACCATTCCACAGCGCGATCAACGTCACATTCTCACCGCCCGCCGCAGCGAGCGCGTTGTGGAGGTTCCAGAGATTGTTGCGTTGCCAGATGTTGTAATCAGGTTTGTCCTGAAGCCAGCGCGGTAAGTCCAAAGTGTCACACATCACCCGCACCGGATGTGATCGTACGAGCCGGTTGAATTCTTCAATCCATTCCGGACCAGCAGGCGCAACCGACTCGCGTATATAAAGCTCGCGCGGCACCACAAGGTAGATGTGAGTCGGGATATTCATCGCTTCACAAACCTGGTGGAAGAGAATGTCGCCGCCACTCGCGCTTCCCGCAATACCGTAAGCAATTCCGCCGGCAACCTGCTGTTCGGCTGCAACAGCTTCAGCAATCTTTTGTTTGGCCACGTCTTTCTTGTCAGGCGGAAACCGCGGCTCCTTACGTCCGGGAGCGTCGATCATGTGACCGGTAAACAGCAGCACACGCTTGGGAACAGAAGCAACTTGCGCCACTGCCGGAGCGGGCTCCAGCACACTCAAAACTGCTTCAACATTTTCTTCGAGTAAACCGAGATCCTGATAAAGACTGACCTGGCGACGAAGCGCATCACTCACAAACGCAGGCGCATCAACGAGCGCGCGCCGGTAAGCGTTCGACACTTTTGCCGGACGGTTGGAAGTAAGAAAACAAAGATCTCCTTCGCTGATCTCCGCCCAAACGTCCTTGCGCTGCTCACGTTCGAGACGCTCCGCTGTTGCCTTGAGTGAGAGATCTGCGGACGCAGAGAGTTTTTGTACTTGCTTCCTGCGAGATTCCAACTCACGCTGCGCGGCGTCATCGTCGTCGAATCGCTCTGCCCAGACGTCCGGCAGCAGCTCTGCTAACTTAGTTTGGATCGTCAGCATCGCGAGTGAGTTCAGTCCTGAGTAAAAGTGGTTGAGGTCTTCCTTGAAAGCGGCTTCGTAAGCTTCGAACGATTCATCGAGATGAGGCGACACCAGCGCGCGTCTCTGCCGATCGGGTAACGAGTCCGCCTTTCTCCATTCGTCAGTCCAGTGAGACTTTGCGTTGCGGCCCAACAACGATCGCGCTTCGGCCCGGCTTTCTTTGTCGATGCCACTGCGACTGAGCACACGTTGTAAAGCTTGATCGGAACTGGTCAGATCGCCGAGACGTTGATAGATCGTGCCCAGCAACGTATTAGCCTCTACATCTAATGCGTTTTGCTTGCGCACAGCTTCCCACGTCGCGCGCCCGCCTTCGAACGCTTTCAAATTGAATTGCGCACGACCCACCAAACGCAGTGCTTCGCTTTCCCACTCGAAGCCGCGCGCCTCCGCGGCAAGCAACTCCAGATCGCCGAGCTCCTTCTTCTGTGTCGCACGTTCGACTTCCTCACGATAGTCGCGTGGAATCGGAAGAAAGCGGGCGCGATTCTGTTCGTCGAGATCGGGCAGCATTTGAAAGACCGGGCTGTCCGCTGCTTCGGAGTTGATCGTTTGTCGTAAACCTTGGACGAGATCGTCGACACTCGTTGCGGGGTTCGTACCGTCATAAGTGAGATAGCGATCGGTCTTGATGTCGAATGGAACTTCGTCAGTCTTAATATCAGCACCGCGCGCGCGAATCATGAATGTGTGCTTGCCACGGAGCGCGTGACGCACGCCCAGCTCGTAATAAACGTTTGCGTTGTGAATAGAGATGTCGGCGATCACCAGATCCGCCGTGAGGAGTCGTTGAAACATGTCGAGACGAATGTTTCCCTGACGGCGGATCTCCATCGTCGTCCGGCCGGTGATTTCCAATCGATTGAGGGCTGGATCGATCAGCTTTTGCTCGACATCGTCGAAGTTGATCTCATTCTTCGTGCCGAACGGCCGGATGATGAACGCTCGCATTGTTGCTACACCTCACTGGTAGAACTGCCCGAAATGATCGAGTCGGAAGTGTTCGATCTTAACTTCGTTCGCAAGCGCCTCGCCGACCCTGATCAGATCGGGGATGGCCTCGATGGAATCGAGCTGGGACACTTTCGCGGGATCGATGTCTTCGAGTTTACGCTTCTTGAGCCACGTTTTCGACAGTTCGGCGTTGTAGCGCGCGTAAGTAAACTGCCGGCCCAGATCATCCGGAATCGGATCGGTGCGATGCACTAGATCGCCAATCTCACTATCGATCTGCGTGTCGCAGCGTTTGAGCTCTTTGTCATACTCACCGCCATGTATGCAGCGACCGATGACGCGGCAGTTGATGTCCTGATCGACTGCGGAGCCATACATCAAAGCACCGGGAAAACTGACGAGGTTCGAGAATGCATTTTTGCCGCCGCTGTACACATCGGAATCGACTGACGGCGCAGAGCCGGTGCCGACTGACATCACCAACAGTTTCTTTTCACCGGTGGGCCAGTTGAGGTTGTACGCTGGATACGTTGCCATGCGTGCGATTAGAAATGCGGGATTGTTGTAGGGCGTCAGTCCACCATCTTCAAAAAGAAATGCCTTGCTCGGATCGTTCGGATCCCACTGCACGACTTCAGGCGGGAAGAACACGGGCGCCGCTGTGCTGGCGCGCACGAGTTGCCAGAGTGGGATTTTTGTATTTCGATCGGTCCGATCGGGCGCGTTGTACTTCGCGTACGGATTAGTGCTGATGGGCCAGGGCGAGTCTGTCGACACATTGCGTGTGACGACGAGCAGCAAACATTTGAGCTTGTCGGAGTCGAGCGTCGTGTCAGCGCCAAACACTTCTTTGAGCTTGTCTGTAAGCGGCTCGCTTTTGTAAAGATGTTTGAGACGGCGGAGGATGGAAGCCTTCTCAAACATTGCTGGTCCAACTTCCTGGTAGAAGTCAGAGAGGAACTTTGCAGACTTGCCGATGGCAAGACCCGCGGCAATGATCGCGCCCGTGCTGGTGCCGCCGATGTAGTCAAAATAATTGCAGAGACGAAAGTTCTCACCCTGCCCGCTCTTTTCCCTGAGCAGCTCTTCCATTTTTATTAGTACTTGCAACGTCAGCACCCCACGAATCCCGCCGCCATCAAGCGCGAGCAACTTTCGTGGACGCTGGGTGCTGTATCTATCTTCCAGATGACCCCAAAGAGACATGTCGATCCTCCTTCGAACAAACTATCGTTTACAAAAGCCTAATTCCGCCAAGAAGCAAGTTGATGTGATATCCATAGTTCTGTTCGGAGTGGAAGTCAAATTTTTTTCGTAAAGACCAGACGAGACAATTGAGTTAGATATGCCAGATGAGGCATAATTCTAACCGGTGAACGACTCCTCACAGGTCAAGAATATTATTTGGGTTGGATCCTCACGAACGGACCTTAAGGCGTTCCCTGCTGAGGTCAAGGACGTTATGGGCTACGCGCTGTATCAAGCTCAGATCGGGCTAAAAGCCCCATCAGCGAAACCGATGCGTGATTTTGGTGGCGCCGGTGTTCTTGAAATAGTCGACGATCATCGGACAGACACCTACCGTGCTGTTTATACATTAAAGTTTTCGAAGTTTGTTTACGTGCTACATGCCTTTCAGAAAAAGTCCAAGAAGGGCGTCGCTACTCCGAAACCTGACATTGACCTCATCAGGAGGCGACTAAGAGCGGCAGAAGAACATTACAAGACAAGTCAGGCTGCGAAGGGGCATACGAAATGAGAGCCAAATCCACCAAAACAAAAAAACGGAAAGGGAGCAAAGAGAAGGTGGAGCATGGTAGTGGCAATGTGTTTGCGGACCTTGGTTTTGAAGACGCCGAAGAACGACTCCTAAAAGCGGAATTAGCAACCAGGATTGCTCAATTAATAGAAAAGAAGGGTTGGACCCAGGCTCAAACTGCCGAACGGACAGCTCTGGATCAGCCGAAAGTCTCGCGACTATTACGAGGACAACTCTCGGGTTTTTCCGCAGATCGACTCTTCGCGATCCTTAATCGCTTAGGCCACAGTGTCGAAGTCCGGATCTCCCCAAAAGAACGCGCCCCAGAAAAATCCTTCACGCGGGTTATGATCGGGTAGGAAACTTTCCCCTGCATTCCCTTACTACTTCATTGCTGGTTTACCTGACTCGGCAAGCTTCTTGTTCAATGCATCACGCTTCGCTTTCAATAGCGCGGGTTGAACATAATAGAAATCAAATAGTGATTCGAGCATGTCAGGTCCATTCAGCCTCATGAGGTTCAATGGCAACAATTTCGCCGGTGCTTTTGCTCTTAATCGGGTGCAACTCTCTGGTTTTTCCCGAGATCGACTATTCGCGGTCCTAAATCGCTTAACATTAACAACCCTGGCTAGATTCATTTGATCTGATTGAGTGTCGTTAGCACATCCTCACGAATGTCTTTCAGTTTTATCGCTTGCCTTGCGAGACTCTTAAAATCCATCGTACCGAACGACCTACAGATGTTGCTCAGTATGCTTTGAAATATTCGACAGTGTTCGTAAAGTTCTTTACCCATCCAAAAACGATTAGCCTGAAGCGCTTCACTCACTACGACAGATTGCTGCATCGACTTTTCAATTTCAGGTGCCAGCGCCTGTCGGCATTCATCAGCCAGTCCCGCCGATAACTTCTCAGGTTTCAGCTGAGACAAAAACTCAATGGTCTCAGATAATTCAGGCGTGGCCCTCTTATGGTCAATGGCGGTAGAGTTTGGGTCTCCACCCTCGAGCCTTTGCTGGAGATGGACGTATAACTCCCCGACCATTGCGTCCCACTTGTTCATTTCATTCCACTCGGAAGCAATATGTTTAACTCGCTCTTTCGAGATTTCGGTCCAGAGTGCCTGATGCGCTTTATAGGCCTCTAACTTTCTTTGCACGAAGATCCAAACACCAACGCCAACTAGACCAATCGCAGCCTTGTCTATCAGCATCAATATGAGTTCTTCGTTAAACGTGAGTGAATACAAAGAGGTCCTCCTTGAGTCTGCAACGTAGCTCACGATGTTTTTGTGCGCTAGTTGAGTTCTAATGTGTGGCCGGTCCAGTATCCAGGACGACGGCTGTGATGAGCAACCGCCAAAACTCGAATTTCGTCCGCGCGGACTGTATAGACCAATGAATAGGGGAAGTGCTTCATTAGATACCGGCGCCGTCCTGTTCCGCGCCACGGCGAACCGAGGGTATCGCAGAAGTTTACTGATCGATTGTTCAAACTCTCCAAGGAAGGATTGAGACAGAATGGTGCCAGCTTTTCGTGATAAAAAGAGGCAGCGTCCCGGAGGTTTCTCAAAGCCTCCGGGTGCAGGGAATAGTTCAGTCAAACTCAGCTTTCAACTTTGCGAGGGTTTCGGGACCAGGGTCGACTCGTATTAGTACGATATCAGCGCTAGCCCGATCGAATGTCACCGTGCGAGTGCTCGAAAGCATTACCGTTGAAGGCGACTGATAAACATTTCCCAGTAAGCTTCGGCGGCACCTTCCATGGTTAAGTGCTCGTTTGGTTCCGATCTGAAACTCCGGCCTAACATTCTCAAGTAAAGCATATAACCATCGTCTGCACCTGATAATTTCTCATTAAAACTGGTCGTACCGGCGCTGCCATACGAGTACGTGATTCCGCCGATAAGTCCTCCGCCTCCTTCATACCCAATGAAGCACCTACTTGCCTCCGACCCATTCATGTATGCGATCGCCGTAAAGTGATTAGCGTCAATGCGTCTAAATTCGGTTTCAATACCTGAATTACGTCTCTGTAGCTCAGCTAATGAATTCTCAAAGTATTTTTCAATGTACTCGTATGCTTCCCTTTCAAACTTAACCTTCTCACGCTGGGTAAATATCTTTTTAACACGAAGGTTGCTGGAACGAATGTCATCGACTCGGGAAGTGGGATCAACTACTCTTATTTGAGGGCTGGGAGCTTTACTGTTTGTCTGTCTCGCGGAACGAAACTCCTCAGCAACAGCACGAACGCCACGTGCGACCTCGAGTAGAGCTTCGTGCATATTTGGGTATTTGGAAATTGGCTTTCCGTCTTTCGGCAGCGCTTGCAGGTTGCCGAACGGCAAACTCTGCCAATCACAAGGATCGAGGATCACGGGAATAACACGCGCCTTCCCGGTATCATTTAATTCGAGCGCTCTCATCATTTCCGCTTCATAACAATAATCGGATGCTATGAAGTAGGGACTAATTAAGAGAAGTATGATTTGAGAGGTTTCAAGATGCGCACTTATTTCAGAGCCGAAATCTTTCCCGGCAGATATTCGGCGATCGTGCCAGGTGTCGATCACTCGCTGTCGTTTTAGAGGAGTTAAGTGGTTTTCCAGTTCATTCCTGAGATCCTCGTCTTTGTGGGAGTACGAAAAGAACAACTTAATCATGCACCTGATTTTATCAGTGTGACGCATGAAGATGAAGAACCGTGCCTTTAGATAAAACTGCGAAGCAACGAATGTCGCATTGTGGAAACGGTATCTACGGTCGTGATGGCCGGCGGAATCGACTGGTGGCATCAATCGCCATCTGGGCGGACCTGGTCTCTAACCGTCTGAGGTCCTGCGTATATTCGGTCTTGCGGTAACTGACTGTATAGGGGAAGTCGTCGAATTGGCGACCAAGGCCGCCGAAACCTTGGCCGAGCGTTTGTAGCTCGTTCACTGCCATCTCTCCGGGCGGAAAGAACGCAAATACCAGGAGCTCTTCTGCAAAGTCCATCAGGATTTTTTCGATCTTCGCAAGAACGTCACCCCGCTTCCGAAGCTCATCTGCAAAACTAGCTTGTTGTTTCTTTAGGTCCTCAAGCAACCCCGACAATTTATTACCTGTAATGAGGAGCGCGAACGAATACAAGTCGAACTAAGGTCGAAGTGGTAAAGGAGTTAGCTCCCTGAACATTTAGCCCCATTTTTTGAAAGATTCAGCAACCATTTCACATATTGCTGCCTCATAATCGCCTTGATCGTAAAGGCATCGTAACCATACTATCTCCGAGAAGTTTTGAGTTTAGAGAGGACAGGCCGTGAGTCACGTTTTCATTTCCTATAGTAAAGAAGATGGCGAATTTGCCGAAAACGTACAGCATAGACTCCAACAAGCAGGATTTACCGTATGGAGAGATGTTCAACTTCGTGGCGGCGAAGATTGGCGGCAAGGAATAGATGATGGAATTAGAAAAGCATTCGCATTAATCATAGTAATGTCCCCCGATGCTAAGAATTCAGAGTATGTGACTTATGAATGGGCGTTCGCGTGGGGAGTAGGAATTAAAGTTATTCCTATCTTATTTAAGAGCACTAATCTTCACCCTCGATTAGAGTCATTGCAGTATCTGAATTTCACTAACCGTGATGCACGTCCCTGGAACGAACTGTTCGAATTACTACGGGACGCAGAGAAGTCGGAAAACAACAAGGGGAAACCGGCCCCGTCGAATCTTGCGAATCATGACCTCAATCAAGCTGCTTACGAACGCATGATAAAGAAATTAAAAGAGCCCGGCTATGACTGGAGAACCCTTGATACTCTTGCCGTCAAAGGTGGAGTGTCGACAGAAGAGGCTAAAAGGATATTGGGACAAGACCGTAACGTAGAATTTGGCCGCAACAATGAAACGCACGAGGAATTGGCTCGCTTACTCAAAAAATAAGTTTCACTCAGCCGTCATCTAACAAGTCGCTCAACGAACGGGCAATTCTGCGACCCAACCTACAATATCGACTACTTGAGGGCTGATCCCTACCTCTAAACTTCCGCTAAGACACAGCATAACGGCCGACGGCGGAGAAACTGTCAAAAATTACAGTAGTTAGCCCTGCCCGCCTAAATTAGAGTCACAACGAGAACACCTGGGTTAAACCGATGAAGCCAGTTGCGCAGCAAGACCGCGAGTTTGATCGCCGGCAATTCGCGTATTTGTCGGATACGGTGATTCGCTTCGCTTTGATTGGGGCACTGGCGGTGCTGTGTTTCAAGATCCTTTCGCCGTTTTTGAACCTGATAGTTTGGTCCATTATCCTCGCAGTCACACTGTATCCCTTGCATCAAATGCTGGCGCGAAGGATCGGAGGAAGGCAGGGGCTGACTTCGGCGATATTTGTGATCCTGGGTATATCTTTGATCGTCATCCCAACCTGGTTGCTGATGAATTCATTCGCCGACTCCATTCAAAGGTTCATCGGCGCGGTGCAACAGAACACACTCCATATACCACCGCCACGAGAAGGCATAAAAAACTGGCCCATCGTTGGCAAGAATCTACACGAGTTCTGGTCGAAGGCGTCGGCCGATTTACCTGGACTGGTCCAAAGCATGCAGCCGAAGATGAGCAGTCTGGCTCGGGATGCACTGTCGATGGTCGCGAGTTTAGGAGGCACCATGTTGTTGTTCCTCGCGTCGTTCATCGTTGCCAACATCGTGATGGCCCATGGTGCTCCAGCGGCGCGACGGGGACGAGCGGCGTTTTGTCGTGTCGCCGGCACGGCCAGAGGCGAGACGCTTGCAAAGCTCACGATTGCAACCATCCGAACGGTAGCGCTGGGTGTCGTTGGGGTGGCAGCCATTCAAGCGCTGCTCATCGGGCTGGCGTTGTTGTTCGCGGGTATACCTGTCGCGGGTGTGTTGGCGATCGTGGCGCTAGTGCTGGGTATTGCTCAAGTGCCCGCGCTAATCATCACGCTTCCCGTGATCATTTACATCTGGGCCAGCGGCAATTACAGCAACGGGGCGGCGATCATGCATACCGTCATCCTGCTGCTCACCGGCATTGCTGATAACGTGTTGAAGCCGCTCATGCTTGGCCGTGGCGTTGATGTTCCGATGCCGGTGATACTGCTCGGCGCGCTAGGAGGAATGGCGACGGGCGGAATTCTCGGTATGTTTGTGGGTGCTACAGTGTTGGCCGTCGGATATGAGCTCTTCACGAACTGGCTTGGTACGAATCCCGATTCCGCTCCGGCGCTATAAGTCAACTACGGGCGGCCACGGAGGGCCGCCCCTACAGTTGTTGCTCAACGAGCGCCTTCCCTGATGGTGCGTGATTGACTACAAACTGTGGCCACCCGTGCTTCGATTGCCGTCACCGGATTGGGAATTGATCCAATTGTCGCTCAACGAGCGCCGTCCCTGATATTGCGTGATTGACTACAACTGTAGGGGTGGCCCTCCGTGGCCACCCGTTCCTCACCGGATTGCGAATTTGATTGGATTGCTTTGAACTCCGGCGACTATCAACCTCACAGTGAGATCCCCGTGCAGGTTCGGATCCTGAGGCAAGATAACGATGAAACTCGTGATCGAGTCTGCGCCCGGACCCTTTCCCGCATACTCAACGGGCAATTGATACTGCGCACCCGTCGTGCTAACGCCGGTTACGGTCCAGGTATTACGTGTATTTGGATCGACGTTATTCGCAAACAACATCACGCGCGTGCGCTGATCTGCGGACATGTTCAAAAGCGTTGTCAGCGAAAAAGGCTCTCGCGTGAATAAAGGTGAGTGCAACGCTAAGCCGCGGGTCGTGGCGACACTATCATTAATAAGCACCGGAGCTGGAGCCGGGGTTGGCGTTGGAGTCGGCGTCGGCGTCGCAACTCCCTGCGTCGTAAAACTCCAGGTTGGACCATTCGCCGTCTGATTAGCCATCGTCTTACCCACAACGCGCCAGAAATAAGTCGTGCCGACCTGAAGCGCAGTCGGGATCTTATAACTCTCCTTGACGCCCTCGTCGACCGATCCGGTTTGCAGAAGCGGGTCGCCAGTCTGTGCTCCGCTTTGAAACGTGCTTGCGTTTGCAACTAGAAGCGGCGGATTCGACGTAGTGCCAAAATAGATATCGTACTTATGGGCCCACGGGCCTCCTTCCCATTGCAGCGTCATGGTTGTCGGTTGTCCCGTTGCTGCGTTCAGCGGAAGCAGATTCGTAGGCTGATTCGGCGGCAGCGGCGCAAACGGTTGATTCTCCGCCGTCGAGTTCCACTTACGCTCAAACTGATCGACGAACCACTGGAAAAACGACGACTTGGTCGTGAAATAGTTGTGTTCCAACTGGGAGTTTGACGAAGGAGTGGTCCAATTGGAAGAACCGAATATGGTCATGCCGCGACCGTAGAGCAAAACTGATTTCTGATGGTTCAGGCCCAGATGCTTCCGCATCTTGATTTGCACGCCGGCCATAAAAAGACGATCCACGTTCCACGCATCCCACTGTCGTTCAACATTCCGATATTCGTCAGGCTCGTGAATGAGACGCACCGGCACGCCTCGCTTCACGGCCGCAATCGTGGTGTCCGTATATGCCTGACTGGTGATTCGATACATGATGATATCGATCTTTTTCGTCTCCGCATTCATGTTTTGCTGCGTACGGATGAAGAAGTCCTGACTCGAATCGACGGAGGGCGGGAAGTTGAGCTCAGGACTGATCGCGGTAGTCGGATACTTGCGGGTCAGTGGTCCATTGATGTTCGCAAAGTTCGCATACTGAACCGTGTTGGTCCAAACGTCGTCATACTTCGTCTTAAAACTCTGAATCAGCGATGGATCGTTCGTGAAGTAAATTGCTTCATCGAAATAGTTGGAGTTTGGTGCGTCCGGAACGAAGAAATTGCCGGAGTAATTGGCACCGCTAAACTCCAGCTTACCCTGACCGGCAAACAGCATCATCTTCCAATGCAGTATTCCATCGGCCGCTTTGTAGCGCATCGGTATACCGGCCGCTTTCAACTGTTCGAGCACTGCATCGTTGCCGGCGTAGGTTGGATTTGCGCGCGGGTCTACCAACACGCGAACGGGGACGCCGGCTTTGAATCTGTTGATGAGTTTGGTCGCGTAGGAAGAGTCCTGCATGAACCAGAAGGCGACATCGATGCCGACGGTTTCTGCGTCAATGAGTTGCCACAGTGGGAGACGGCAATCTTCGAAGGCGGGATCGCACAGACGCTCCTGTGCCTGGATCCTCGACGCTGCCAGCATGAGGACCACAAAGACAAGCGTCCGTAATGAGTTGCCACGACTCATAGTGAGAGAGAAGTTCGTCGGGTAGGCACGCCTCGACCTCCGTTATAAATGCGCAGGAAGAAGGGAGAAAAGGGTTTGTACCTTTTACTTTAAAACGGTGACAAAAACGTCAATACATCATCGCGTTTCTGTGGCGAGGTAGGCTATGCGTCAGTCATCTGGGCCATCATGACAAGGGGCGGCCACGGAGGGCCGCCCCTACAGTTATTGTTGCCGACCAAATTCAGTTAGCCGTTCTTGTCTTTGACTTTCTGCAACGTGCCCAAACTGAGGAAGCGTCTGTCGAAGATGTAGACATGGAGCGCGGCCGCGACGAAGCCGATGGTGCTGATGATTAGTCCCAACGCTATTCGTTGCAGCGTGTCTTTCCAACGCACTAACATTATCGCGTGCTGAGACACAAATGTGCCGAACAACGCTGTCAACACTCGGGCCAGTAGACCAATCACGAGCATCATCACAACCACTGAGTAAACATAGTGACCGACCTTCTGGAAGGTGAGTCCTTTGACAGCCGTCGCTGATGAAGTTGTGATATCCGTCACTCGTTGCGCGACTGCATCGGGTACAGGCGTAGTCCACCACGTGTAGATCAACCCGACTAAGGCAATGAAGATTAGGACTAACACGATACGCGCGAGGTTCTTCAAAATCGGATCGATCTGCCAGACTTTGAAGGCGCCGCTGCTGCCTGCCGTGAGCAGTTTCTTCAGGTACTTGTTTCCCTTCCCTGAATCCCTCATGAAGTCTTCGATCTCCAGAAACTTCCACGGCTCAGGCTGCGGCGGCTCAAAAAACTCCTCCACGCATTTCTCTTGTTTGAACTGAAACTCGGTCATGCGGTAACCACTGGTCATCAAAGCGTAGGCTTCCGCTTCCGAGAACGAATCAAGATCCGTGCGCAGCGCGGAAAGCATTTGCTGCACGTCTTTGGCAATGCCGTAACGTGTGTACCGGTCGCGGCGCCACGCCGGTTGCACGTCCTCGCGTGGATCGTACGGATCTAAACAGTCGATCCAATCGACTGGATCTACATTGAGATCGCCTTTCAAGTGAACGAACATGAAACCACGCAAGAGACTCGAACGACGACGGCCTTTCAGATCGTGATATTCAGCTTCACGAATTCGTGCCTGAAAGATACTGTTCGTGCGCAGCAAAACCCCGAGAATTCCCTTGCTGGAAGCAGGCTGCGATTCCATTTGCCCGCTCGCATCGCTAACGAGCATGATCTTGCAATCCTGTTCGAGCAACGTCGCGACGCCCTGGTTGTCGGCAACACCACCATCCACAAGCCGGATGATGCGATCGGGATAAAGGTGGTCCATCGTCAGCGGCTCAAAAACTGCGGGCACTGCCGCGGACGCACCGACTGCCTGGCCTAATCGTACTTTCTGGTGATCTTCAGGCGCATCGCGGTAGTACATGCGACGCAGACGATCGTTCCCGTCAATCTCGCTATCGATTCCCGCCGGAGCTTCGCCCATCCACGAAGCTGTGAATTGCCAGGTATGACCAGTGTTGAGAGTGGCGGCGTTGAGCACCATGATCGGGACTTTCGCATCGCGTCGCCAGTTTTGATACTTCGGTGCAAATGCAGAGTCGTTGACGGCGTCTCCGTTTACTTGCGTTCGTGGTGAGATCGTAAGCTCGTTCAGCCAGCGTTCGCCGGTGCCGTGGCCATCCTTCACCCTTGAATAAAGGTGCTGCTCGTACAACTCCGCTACCCGCGATGAGCGCGAATAGTCATTGCTCCAGAAGATGCGGAAGTTCTTCAGCGGATTGACCGCAACGCGTGTGCGGATATTCTTTTGCACGCCGGCGACGAACTCCTCGATCATCTCGTGGACCAGTTTTATGTAGTCTTCACGAGTAATCTCGCCATCCGTCTTTGTCTGCAGCAGGTGACGTACTTTCAGATAGTAGTGAGCACCGACAATCGATCCACCTGAAACACACGACAAGACTTCGACTTTCCGCAGCATGTCGAGTTCGGCGAGTTGGGCCAGCACGCCGAGGTGATACAGCGAAGCGCGAAAACCGCCACCCGACAAAGCCAGACCGACTTTCCCGGTGAAAGCTGTACGCGGTGCCGCAGCCACGCCGAACGCGCGTTTGATCGTGTCCCACGCAGCGTCGATATCTTTAACTGGTTGGAGACAGGCAATGGAAGCTAGTTGGCGTGAACAGGTTTCGAGCTCCCATTCATAAACTGGTTTTGCAGCCGCTTCGCCCTTGTGTATCCACTCAACAGTCTCGTCGTAGTGTTGCAATCCGAAGTGTGCCTCGGCGACGGTCGCGTAGTACCACCATTTATCGTTGAGCCATTTGTGATCGGCATCATCAATTAATGCAGCGACTTCTTTGATAATCTTTTCTCTGATCTCACGGGCCTTTTCGCGGCTCTCGGTAGCAAAAAACTCGCGACCTGATTTTTTCGCTTGTGCCTCTTCCAAAGCCGCCAGGCGATCGAGGATGTACGCCGCATTGATTCCGGTATATCCCTGATCGTTGCGCGGCCCCTCGTCGTAACCGCGCAGGTAGTAAGCCAGAGACTGCTCCAGGTTCTCGCGCTGATTGTCGATCTCCCATCTGCGTTTGTAGATCGCGGCTATCAACCCGAGTACTTCCTGGTCGGTGGTCGTTTTGAAATCCCATAACTCGCGCAGTATGTCGAGCGCGCGATTGAGCCGGTCATCTGCGGGTAAGTCTTCATCTTTGTAGGTGCAGAGGGCGAGTTGCTGGTAGACCTTCTCTTTCAGGTCCTTATCGAGTGAAAGGTCCTTGTGCTGGCTGGCGCGCAAGAGCAAGCGACGTGCGTAACCGAATCTCAGCTCACCTTTTAGATTCTTAGCCAGTTGCAGCATCCTGGCAGGAGTTTCCTGACCGCCGCGCAGGATCACGAGCGCCTCTTTGACGTTCTGGCTGTCGCGCGGGGGAATGATTATGTACTGGCCCGGTGCGGGTTTGTTCCCATTACCGGCTGCTAACCTGGTTACTTTGGTGGTTGAATCTACTGCAACGGTCGTTTGATTGTCGGCCATGGGGGACTCCTTTGCGGATGACGAACGACGAGGCTTAGCTATTTAGATGGGTAATGAGCGAACAGTCGCGACGTTAATAATAGAATGTGAGGCACTAGTCAAGGTTTACTGCATCATCTTTTTACCGAAGCCGAGTAGGCACAGTACCGACCGCGATTCCAGGTGGTGCCCTAAATCAAAGCTATCTCTGCGGTTCTCTGCGTATCTTTGCGTTCTCTGCGTTAAAGAGCCGTTTCAACGCAGAGAACGCAGAGATACGCAGAGGAACGCGGAGAATTGAACTTAGGGCACTACTCGATTCTACAAGACGCTGGTGCGGATGAGGCGGTCAGTAATAGAATAGGCGCAATGTATTCGGCCCAGATCACTCGCGCAAACCCCACTTGCATTATTCTTCTGATAGATCAATCAGGATCGATGGGCGACACGTTCAGTGGCGACGGCGTCCGCAAAAAGGCCGAGTTTGTCGCTGAAGTCGTCAATCACACCCTGCACGACCTTGTAATCCGCTGCACCAAAACCGAGGAAGTCAGGAACTACTACCACGTGTCCGTGATCGGTTATGGACGCACCGTGTCGACCTGCTTTTCGGGTCCGCTGGCCGCACGTGACATGGTGCCGATTTCCGAGGTCGCTGATTTCCCTTTGCAGGTGAAGAGTAGTTACAAGCGAGTCTCGGACGGCGCCGGTAGTTGGGTCGAGATCCCCGTGCGTTATCCGGTCTGGATTCATCCGACCGCTGACGGAAAGACGCCGATGTGCGAAGCGCTGACGAGAGTGAAAGACATTCTCCAGCGCTGGCTGTCAGAACACCCGCGTGGATTTCCACCAACCATTTTGCATCTCACGGACGGCGAGTCGAGCGACGGCGATCCCGACGAGATCGGCCACCAGATCATGTCGCTCGGCACCGACGACGGTTCCGTCCTTTTATTTAACTGCCACATCTCCACCCGACGCTCGGCGAAGATCGAATATCCCACCGAGGAGACTTCTCTTCCTGACGGATTTGCGCGCGCGCTGTTTGCGATCTCGAGTCAACTGCCAACGAACTTTCTCGCCGCCGCAGCGCAACTCGGAGTTCACGCACTCGAAGGCTCGCGCGGGTTTGTGTTCAATGGAGATCCGTCGTCAATCGTTCAGTTCTATGAAATCGGTACCAGCCTGACCGGCATGACTCCTTACAAATGGATGGACGTTGATAAATCGGAGACGACTTGAGTTCTGCCAAACAGAGTGCGATGTGGGACCTGCAACTCCGGCAGTTGCTGCTGCCGAAGTTGGACCATGACGCCTCTGAGTGTGAAGACGCGATTGCCTTCGACATCCACACCGCTCGCTTCGCTGTGACTGACGGCGCCACGGAAGCATTTCACGCACAACAATGGGCCCGAAACCTCGTCGAACACTGGGTGCGAAACGAAGCGACCCTCACGCTCGAAGAGTTTCGCAAGTGGGTCGCGGCTGAAGGCCGGGAACTTCACGACTCCTGGAATGGTCTAACCCTGTCGTGGTATTCCGAAGAAAAGGCGCGCACGGGATCGTTTGCGGCTTTCGCTGGTGTCGAGCTTGATCTCATGACAGACACTCCGTTGTGGAAAGCGCTCGCGCTGGGCGATACGTGCGTGTTGCACTGTCGCGACGGTGCGCTGTTGAAGAGTTTGCCGCTGTCGCGCTCCGAGAGTTTCAATTCGGCGCCGGTGTTGGTGGCTTCGAACTGTGCGTTACACGAAACGTCGATGCAGTCAGTCGTGGTCGATTCAGGCAGTTGTGAAAATGGTGACGTGCTTCTGCTGGCGTCAGACGCAGCGGCCGCATGGTGTTTACAACGTTTCGAGAACGGAGACTTCGACCCGCAATTTTTGACCGGGAAAGACGATGAAGAGCTGCGCCGTTTCTTTGACGCCGAGCGACAAGCTGGCAGAATACGAAACGACGATCTCGCAATCGTCCAGATCGAAATCAAGCGGAGAATTAATTAGTGGTAGTTTCACCCTCACAACCCGGCACAGTCCCGAGGAATTGGCCCTCTGCAAGGTATTTCACCGAAGCAATCCAATGCCCTTCGATCTGCTTTGCGCACCCGCACCTGCGCAACACGCTGCCCGCTGTCGACCGCCTGGGAATGCCGCTCGTGACGTCGGGCCAGTTTGCCTATGTTTACAAACTCAAATCGATGGACGATAGCGGCGACTTCGCCGTGCGCTGCTTCCGCGGCTACCTCGGCGATCGCGATCAGCGTTACCGCGCCATCCAAACGCATCTGAAGAACTCGCCGGTTTCGTACCTGTCGGATTTCACTTACGCGCCCGAGGGAATCCTGGTCGGCGGCAATCGCTTTCCGATCCTGTTCATGAAGTGGATCGAAGGACCGACGCTCGATCTCTATATCAGCGAGATGCTCAACCGTCCCGACGTGCTGTTGCATCTCTCCGAAGAGTGGTTACGACTGCTTAGTGCCTTGCACGCGTCTGGTATTGCACATGGCGATTTGCAACACGGCAACATCATTGTCGAACACGGGCAACTGCGTCTGGTTGATCACGACGGAATCTTCGTGCCCACGATGGCGGGATGGACGGCGAGTGAAGTCGGACATCAACACTACCAGCACCCGCGCCGGACTGCCGAGAATTTCGACAGTAATCTCGACAACTTCTCTGCGCTCGTGATCTACCTGTCGTTGCTATCACTGGCAGAGCGGCCCGCTCTCTGGCAGGAGCATCACGATGAGAACCTGCTTTTTACGAAGAGTGATTTCGCCGATCCGGCTGCGTCTGAGCTCTTCCGAAAGATCCGTGACCTTGGTCCAGAGCATGCGCGGCTTGCCGAGGTGCTAGTCAATGGTGCGACGGGTGCACCTGATCAAGTTCCGTCGCTGCTCGATCTGGTGCAAGCGAAGTCGAGACTCCCAACCTGGATGACGGCGCCTGCGGATCTCGATGCGACGACAAAAACACGCGAGGTCGTGTTAGCTGAACCGCGTGTTGAACGAGAGCCTCGCTGGGTGTCGTGGCAGGAGAAGAGTCGTGGACCATCGATGCCGACCACGCCTGGCTCGCCGTTTGTGCAAACACTTTTCAGCTCACCAGCGCCTGCGGCTGCGTCAGTCTCGCCTATCAAAGACCCGCACGATCTGCTGGGTAACACGTACATATTTTCGAAAGAGTTTGTGCGGAAGTATTTTCTGCTGTGGTACTGGGCCGGTTACATGGCGCTGCGTGGATTTGGATTTGAGTTGGACATCGCATTGTTTGCGGCCTTGATTTGTATGCTGATTGGCTGTGTGACGTATGGTGCCGTGAAGGCAAGAGAAGAATCGCGCAAGGCAAAGAATTTACCACCGGGTGTGGCGTGGCAACCGCCAACGCTAGCGGCGCCACGAGTCGCGTGGCAACAACCACCAGCCGTCACAGCGCCACCGCCGGGTCAGCATTTTTCAATGTCATTAACGCCGCAGGTAAGTTCTCCGGCGACGACACCAGTTACCCCTGTGCTTTCGGATCCATTTGTCGGAAACATCGTGCTAGGGATTTATCACGTCGAGAACTGCGACTGGGTTGATCATATCTCAACCAAAAATCGGGTCGGTTTCAGAACCGCCGCGGAAGCCACATCACACGGCTTCAAACCATGCCGCATCTGTTCGCCGCCGACGACGTGACACTACACAAAAAGGCACAATCTCTCTGCGTAACTCTGCGTTCCGCTGTGGCCTCTGCGTTGAAATAGGTCTTTAACGCAGAGGACTCAAAGATACGCAGAGAACCGCAGAGATTTTGCGCTTTCTTGTGCCTTTGTAGCTGGTTTCGTGTATCATTTTCTCGCGACACGCCTTCGGTTTGACTTCATCTTTCCGCGTCTCCTGAGAACACGCAATGCCGTCTAAATACGACATCTTTATTAGTTACGGGCACCTCGATGACGACGATCCGGCCGGTGACGTCAAAGGCTGGGTCGACTTGCTTGTTGACCGTCTCCCCCGTCTCATCAGTAGCACTCTCGGTTATCAACCAACGGTCTGGCGCGACGAACGCAGCCTCACCGGCGACGCTCTCCTGCGCGCGGCGATTGAAGAAGGCATCTCGAATTCGTTGGTGTTCATCCCGATCGTTTCTCCACGTTACGTGCAGTCAGACTGGTGCCTGCGCGAGCTCGAAACATTCGTCAGGAATCCGCCGCTTCCAAACGTGCCCGCGCATCGTTCACGTATCTTCAAAGTCGTTAAGAGTCCATTGCTGTTTCATCTCGCGAAGAAAGAGCCGGAAGCATTACGTGAGTTGATCGGTCACGCTTTTTACGAAATGGAAGGCGACATGCCGGTCGAGTTCAGCCCTGACGTCGTCCCGGCCAAAGATCCACGATACTGGACCGTGCTGCGACGACTCGCCTGGGACATCTCAACTCTGCTCGCAGTCGTGAAAGAGGAGAAACGTGCGACGAAAGAATTACCGACCGAAGGTCCGCAGAAGTTCATCTATCTCGCCGAAACAACTTCTGACATAGCTCAGGAACGCGAGCTGGTACGCGACGAGTTGCGGCAACGTGGTTACGGCGTGCTGCCGGACGAGAAACTGCCCACCGAAGAAGTGAGGGAAACTGAGGCAGCGATACAGAAGGCCCTTGGCCGTTCGATTCTCTCCGTTCACTTGATCGGCAAACGTTACGGCGGCACACCGGAAGACGATCCCCGCTCGATACTCGCAATTCAGGAAGATCTGGCCGCGCAACGCTGTTCAAGGGATTCGTCTTTCGCACGTCTGCTCTGGATGCCACAGGGCTTGATGACGCCGGCGATGGAAGTCACCGACGAACGTCAAAAAACATTCATCACCGATCTTCAGAATCGTATCGGCTGCGGCGCCGAGCTGCTGCAAACCAGTATCGAAGACCTAAAAACGCGCATCGTCGAAAAACTAAACCCACCAGCGAAGATTGAAACGCCGTCAAAACAAAACGGTCGCTCAAAACTGAAGCAGGTGTATCTCATCTGCGAGAATCGCGATCGAAGCCTGGTGCGACCGATCAAGGAATACCTATTCAAACAGAACATCGAGGTAATCACGTGGTTCGACGGCGACACGGCCGCCACCCTCATGGACTACCATCACAAGAACCTGCGCGAATGCGACGCAGCACTCGTCTACTTCGGCAACGGCGATGAGCCGTGGGTGCGAAAGAACCTCGAAGACCTTGAGAAAGCTTACGGCTACGGGCGCGAGGACGACTGGACCGCGAGTGCAGTTTACGTGGGCGCGCCGCAAAACGATCAAAAAGAAGACTTCCTCACGCACCTCGTTCCGTACGTCATTCGTAATTATGAATCATTTAATCCGGAAGATCTGCGCGACTTCGTCACCGCCGTGCATTCCTCTCAAGGAGGGCAACAGTAATGCAAGCAAGGCCGATTAAGAATCCCTTCCCCGGTCTGCGTCCATTTGAAACGGATGAATACCGGCTGTTCTTTGGTCGTGAAGGACAGGCGGACGAGTTGATCGCGCGGCTGTCGCGCTCGCGCTTTCTCGCGGTGGTGGGAACTTCAGGCAGTGGCAAGTCTTCATTGATTCGTGCGGGTTTGATGCCGGCGTTGCGCGGCGGAATGATGAAAGGCGCCGGTTCCGGCTGGCGCATCGCGGTGATGAGACCGGGCGGCAATCCAATCGAAAATCTCGCAACAGAGCTCGCGAGGAAAGACGTGCTTTCAGAAGCAGGCATGGGCATGTCTGATGAAGAAGCAGAGGCAGTAATCGAGTCAACTTTGAGGAGCGGTGCACTCGGTATCCTGAACGTCGCGCGCCAGGCCCGACTCGGTGAACATGAGAAACTGCTTCTCGTTGTAGACCAGTTTGAGGAGTTGTTTCGCTTCCGCGCTGCACACGAGGGCGCCAGCGCCGATGAGGCATCAGCTTTCGTAAAACTCCTGCTCGAAGCTGCACACCAGCGTGAGCTGTCGATCTACATCGTGCTCACGATGCGTTCCGATTTTCTGGGCGACTGCGCTCAGTTTCAGGGTCTGCCCGAAGCTATCAACGACGGCCAGTATTTGATCCCACGCATGACGCGCGACGAGCGTCGTTTCGCTGTCACCGGTCCGGTTGGCGTCACGCGCGGCAAGATAAGCGAGCCGCTGATCAATCGTCTGCTAAACGACGTCGGCGATAATCCCGATCAACTGCCGATTCTCCAACATGCCTTGATGCGCACGTGGGAACACTGGCAAGCAAACCGGCGTGACGGCGAGCCAATCGGGCTCGAACACTACGAAGCCATCGGGACGATGAGTGACGCACTCTCGCGTCACGCAGACGAAGCGTATAACGAATTGCCCGATGACAAGAGCCGCAAGATCGCGGAGGTGTTGTTCAAAGCACTCAGCGAGCGCGGTGCAGACAACCGCGAGATTCGCCGGCCCACTCGACTCAGCACCATCTGCGAGATCACGGGCGCGAGCGTTGCGGAAGTGATTGCCGTCATCGATATTTTTCGTAAAGGTAGCCGTTCGTTTCTCATGCCGCCGATCGGCACACCGCTTCACGCCGATTCCGTGATCGACATCTCGCACGAAAGTCTCATTCGTAACTGGCAACGTCTCAAAACATGGGTTAACGAAGAGGCAACGTCAGTAAGAATCTATCGCCGTGTTGCTGAAACTGCCGTGCTGCACCGCGAAGGTAGCGAAGGTCTGTTGCAGGAACCGGGTCTTTCATTCGCACTCGACTGGCGCGACAAGTCGCATCCGACTGCGGCGTGGGGCGAGCGTTACCATCCCGAATTCGAAATGTCGATGACGTATCTCGAGCAAAGTCGTCTCGCTCGTGAAGAACGACTTGCGGCCGAAGAGAAACACCGTCAGGAACAGATCGAACGCGATAAGCGCGAACTCGAACAGACGAAACTCTTCGTCGCGCAGCAAGCGCGAGCCGCACGTCGTATGCGAGCGCTGCTCTTCGCACTGTGTGTGATCCTGCTGCTTGCGGTCGCGACCGCCGCTTTTGCGTGGAACCAACGCGCCTCGGCAATACAGAGCCGTGAAGCAGCAGACTTAGCCAGAAGAAATGCAGAGCGATCTGCGGAGGCCGCCAAGAAGGCGGAAGCCTTCGCGCGAGATCAGGCAGTGGAAGCCAAGAATGCGCGACAGTTTGAGATGGCCCAGGCAGTCGCGGCGAAGAAAGCCGAGGCGGCTGCCGCGGTCGAAAAGGAAAAAGCGGAAGCCGCCGCAAAAACAGCCAACGAACAGAAACGAGTGGCAGAGCAAAACCTTCAGGTCGCACAAAGAGCGACCGCGGAAGCAAATGCAGCCACCAGGCAAGTTGCCAGTGCACTCGAACGTGGCGAGCTGATCCGCAGCGGCCTGGAAGCGTATCGTCGTGAAGACTACGCTACGGCGCGCGATTCATTTGAAAGGCTCGAAGAAAAGTTGAGAGGTCTTCAGCCTGGCGTGAACGGCACATTGAACTTTACGCCCGCACAAGTAAAACAGGTTGTCAGAGACTACGGTTGGACCATGTCGCGTCTCGCAGCTACTTATCATCAGTTGCGCAATTTTGACAAAGCGATCGAGGATTATGAAAAAGGTCGCGTTATTCTTGAAGACCTATTGAAGGATGAGCCGGCGGTAATCATCTTCGAAACATATCACGGACTCGCTCACGCCTATCACGACAATGCTACCGAACTGACGTCTGGTCGACCGATCAGTGAGAAGAGTACTGTTGCCTTTACGCCGGCGGAACAGTTATCGAAAGCCGAAGAGTATTACAAGAAAGCGGCAGCGTATCAGCAGAAGATCAAGGCAGATAATCCGCTCCTTCGCGTGGCCAGTCTCAGGAATTTGGCACAGCTTGACCTCGATATCGGCAAGTACGGCGAAGCTGAAGAAAATTTGAAGAGTGTGGTGGAGATCTACAAGACGGTCCGGTATTACCCGGGAGCAGGTATCGAGGGCGCGCTCAAAGAGTTGGCCGAGTTCTATCGCAACCGGAGCCGGTTTGAAGATGCGGCGCGTACGTACAGTCAGTTGATAGATCTTTATGAAAACGTGGAAAACTTCTATCACCTGGAGCCTTCACGCATCCGTGAGCTGGCGGACAACTACAGCGAGCTAGGTCAGATTTACATTGCCATGAACGATGAAAGCCGTGGCGATGCTGCCTTCGAGCTTGTGAAAGCGATCCAGGACCTGCAACTCAAACTAAAAAAGAAAGGGCCGGTGCTACCCACGGATCCGGCCAATACTTTTGACGACGATCTGGATCGCATCGGAGACATGTACATCAAGCTGGGACGTATGGCGCTGGCTCGTCGTTCGTATGAGAAGGCGCTCGAAATAAGAGAGGGCGTCGTGGCCGAGAATGGTTCGCTCCCCGTCAGCTACTTGAAGCTCGCGAATCTCTATCGCGACGAGTACAAAGATTATGAGAAGGCCGAGTTGTACTACAAAAAGCTCGTCGAGAATCGGCGCAATGTAAAAGGAAATCTCTATGGGCCAGCCGATCCGTTGTCGCAGTATGTCGAAGGACTGCGGCGGCTCGCTATTCTCTACATCGAGAATTTAAATCAACCGGCTCAAGCCGGGGCGCTATTGAATGAGGCGCTGCGAGTGCTCAGTCCGGTCCACGCGCGCTTAGCCTGGGATGAAGAGCAACAGATCTACGCGGCATTGGTTGAGCTTTCGGAAAAACAACAGAAGCCGGCGCAGGAGATCCAGGCTGTTCGAATGCGCAGGCTCGATACGATGACGAAGCGTCGCGATGCCTTTGCGGCACTCTACCGGACGCCTGATTATGCGAGGTTCATGTCGGCTTATGTGAGAAGTGCGGGCGAAGTTGCTGATTACTACGTGAGCCAAAACAACAAGGCGGCAGCGGAGGCAGCGTACGCGCAAGTGTTCGACAAGATAAATGTCTCCACAGCGTATCTTAAAAGCAACGAGCTTGATAACTACCTGACTAATCTCGAAAAGTATCAAGCGCTATTGCGTGAGAGTAACAAGGCCGCCAAAGCCGCACAGTGGGACGCAACCGTCAAGGAAGGCCGCACGTTGCAGAAGGAATTGGAAAACAGGCTGAAGGACAGTCAATCGCAGGAACAGCAGACGCCTCCGCAGCCGTGAGGACAATTGGTCCCTTTGCGTCTTCCTTTGCGTCTTTGCGCCTTTGCGTGAGAAATCTTCATGAGCGCTCACCAGGATTTCTCACGCAAAGGCGCAAAGACGCAAAGAACAAATTAATTACCAAGAACCATATAGCCCGCCCAGCGAGATGGAGGCTCGCGTCGCCTGATCTTGAGCATAGCCTGTCGCTGTTGTTCGTAATTCGATTCTGATGTCTTCAGTCGCCGGTGTAGATCGTAGATAAACTCAGCGTCGTTCCCTTCCCAACGATTCACCACCACCGTGGGAGTGCCCGCCACAAACCACGCCCAGCTCAGCGTCATTAACGCATCGCCTGTTTGCGATTGCCCGGCGTTCCACGCGTGTGGCAATACGACGACGCGCGCTTTCGAGTTGAGGTTTGTAATTTCCCACAGCTTCAGCAAGCCGTCGTCGGCGGTATCCGGCGACATGAAGAAGAGCGAATACAGCGGCACTGAGTGGTCCAGGATCGCGGGTGTGGCGAGGTGAAGGACAGTCGCAGCATTTGCTTCAGCTTTCACACGTTCCTTTTTCGCGCGTGCGGCCGTGTACGAGCGCGTGCGAGCCGGGCCGTAGATCGTTTGGAGGTTGTCGAGCTCAGTTGTTTCAGTCTCCGCGAGCTTTAGGCCGGTGTAAGTTCGCTGCAAGCGCTCGAGCACTTCATTCGCGACTGTTGGGTTTCCAAATGCAACCAATGTCGGCGCCGGTGCCGCGCGTCTGGTCGTTACGCGGCGCTTTTTCATTTCACGCATCGCGGAAAACGAAATTGCATATGTGACTGAAGCCTGATCGATCACGTACTTGTCATCAGCCGATCGCAAAGCTTCGAATGGCACTTCCCAAAGTGGACCATCGGGAACGACGACCAGCCTCGATCGCTGTGCAATCTGCGATTCGGCAGGTTTTAGCAGTATGTCGTAAAGCTCGCGCGAGGCTTCAGAGCTGTCGATCGAGT
The DNA here is from genome assembly GCA_035760085.1 of Pyrinomonadaceae bacterium. Lineage (GTDB taxonomy): Bacteria > Acidobacteriota > Blastocatellia > Pyrinomonadales > Pyrinomonadaceae > PSRF01. Next base: position 733 of record DASTTS010000615.1, on the reverse strand, counting down.
TTCTGAAGCTCGCGATCTTTTGCGCGATCTCGTGGCGCGGCGCGTTGAGTGTGTAAGCTTTCACGTCCAACGTGGGAGTGCCTGCGGTCACAACAAACAAAAAGATCTTCTCGTCAGTGATTGCATACTGCAATAACGCAGTGCTGTCGTTAACAAACGGACGCAATTGATCGAGATTCAGACTTGCCAGTTCGCCACGATTCAACGCGAGCTGCGGGCGCGTCGCGTAAAGTCGTTTGCGAAACGCTTCGTACTTCGCACGCGCGGCAGTCAACCGGGTTTTGAGTTCGTTGTTTGCGCTAATCTGTTTGAAGTTTGCATCCTGAGAGCCGTACACCTGCGCTTTCACCGCGGCGACCTCGCCGACCAGAACCAACTCCTCCTCTCTTTCACTCGCAGTCATACCTTTCGTGATCGTGAAGTTGCCACGTTGCATCACTTCGCGCAGGAACTGCAACTTCGCTTCATCAGCACGCACCAGAGCCTCTCTCGGCTGGTCCAGCTCGATGAGCATTTCCATCGCGCCGAGATACGGAAGCACGCCGCTACGCTCGGTCTCAATTCCGTCGGGACCAGTTTCCGGTCGAATCGATCGCTGCACCTGTATCGCTTCGACAAAAGCGTTCAGCGCTTCCGTCTTGCGACCTAAACCTCGTTGCGCCTTTCCGGCTTCAGTGAGCGCGTGCGCAGCAACCGAGAACACCTCGGCTTCCTTCGCCACGCGCGCCGCAGT
>DASTTS010000614.1:0-8690 GCA_035760085.1 Pyrinomonadaceae bacterium | reverse complement strand
CGACAAAGAGCGCAGGCACAACCACACATCCAATTCGTAATCGAAAGCGCTTTACGCGACCGTAATCTTCACCGGCCCGCGGAAAAGGCTGAAGCCGTCGAAGAAGTTCTTCCCTACATTCGCGCCGTGAACAGTCGCATTCAGAAGCGCGAATATTTTGACATGGCAATGGATGCGCTCGGGATCGATCGTGAGAACACAAACACGTCAACCTGGCGACGTGAGTTGTGGCAGATGGTGCGGGACAAACGACATCTTCGTCCCACTACCGTTCAGGCGTTGACAAGACGAACTGAAGCCACCGCCGCAGAGCAGCGTTTGCTTGGCTTGATGTTTGCAGACGAAAACCTGCGACACGAAGTCCTGCAAATGTTACGTGAAGAAGATTACGAAGATCTGGCCACCGCGCCGCTGTTCAAAGCGTTGTTCGAGCTTGAACGTGAAGGCGCAGAGATCGATTTCGACAATTTGACTCGCAAGACCGAAGGTGACGAATCCGCCGAAAAGATGATTCCGATGGTTCTGATGAGCTCTTCACTCCATGCCTCAAACGAGCACTACATCGCGGCTGAGTGTGTTTCGACTTTCCGGCTGATGAAAATCGACCAGCGGATCGAAGAGTTGCGCAGAGAACTGGTCGTCGCCGAGCGCGAACAGGACATGGATCGACTTTCCAAACTTTCGGCTGAGCAGATTCAGCTCTCGGCCCAGCGCCAGTCGATGTTGTTGCAACCGCAGAGTGAAGCTGCCTCGCGTGTCAGATAGGAATCGGAGTTACAACGGTGAGTAGTATGGAAGAAAAAGATCGTGACGACGTGATGGAGCGACTGCTCGAACTGGGCGGCGACAAGAAATACCTGACGTTTGACGATCTGAACCGCGAGTTGCCGGACAATGTTGTGTCTCCCGACGACATTGAAGACGTGCTTCAGAAGCTCGAAGGTTCGAACATTCCGGTTGCCGATTCGGATGAAAGACTGCTCGAACAAGCCGCAGCGACAGTCGCCGACGAAGACGAAGAAGCCCTTGACGAAGATATCGAATTAGACCTTTCCGCGGGCGCGCTCGAAAAGACCAACGATCCGGTTCGACTTTACCTCCGCGAAATGGGTGTGGTGCCGTTGCTCACGCGCGAAGGCGAAGTTGCGATCGCGAAACGTATCGAGCGTGGTCAACTGAAAACTCAGAAAGCGATCGCGCGTTCTCCAATTGCCGTTCGCGAAGTGTTGAAGATTGGTGAAGACCTGGAGAACGGTCGCATCAACATCCGCGACACCGTCACCTTTTCCGAACAAGCCGAGCTCACCGGCGATGAAGACAAGGCGGAGGAATATCGCACCTGGACCATCGAAGGAATCCAGAACATCAATAAGAATTGCAAAGTCGGCTTGAAAGAGCTGGAGAAGCTCAAGCTCGAGCAGAAAGAGTGTAAGGGAAAGAAGAGCAAGAAGCTGGCGAAGCTCAAGAGGAGAGTGGCGCGTATTCGGCTCGAGATCGCGCAGGAGATCGGGCGTCTCAACTTAACTGAACGCGCACGACAACGTTTGATCAACGCGATTCGCGCGGTGCAGAAGTCGGTGCGTGAATCCGAGCGCGAGATAGAGAGTGCGAACGATAAGTTAAATCGAAAGCGGGTCAAGCCGGAGGAACAGCGAGATCTGAAACACCGCATCGCGCTGGCGAAGAAAAAGCTGTTGCAGGTTGAGATCGACAATTATGTGAGCCCGATCGAGATCAAGAGATCGCTTCAGTCGATCGTCATTGGCGAGCAGCAGACGGGCCAGGCGAAGCGCGAGTTAGTCGAGGCGAACTTGCGGCTGGTTGTATCGATCGCGAAGAAATATACGAATCGGGGTTTGCAGTTTCTGGATCTGATCCAGGAAGGCAACATCGGTTTGATGAAGGCGGTCGACAAGTTTGAATGGCGGCGCGGTTACAAGTTTTCGACCTACGCGACGTGGTGGATTCGCCAGGCGATCACGCGCGCGATTGCTGATCAGGCGCGCACGATTCGTATTCCCGTGCACATGATCGAGACGATCAATAAGTTGATTCGCACGTCGCGATCCCTGGTCCAGGAGTTGGGCCGCGAGCCGACGAGTGAAGAGATCGCGCGGAAGATGGATATTCCGGTTTCGAAGGTGCGGAAGGTTTTGAAGATTGCTCAGGAGCCGATCTCGTTGGAGACGCCGATCGGCGAGGAAGAGGATTCGCACCTGGGCGATTTCATTGAAGACAAGTCGATCCTGAATCCGGCGGATGCGGTGGTTGCGTCGAACTTGCGTGAAATAACGGATGAGGTTTTAGCGACACTGACGCCACGCGAAGAGAAGGTGATCAAGATGCGTTTCGGGCTTGGGACCACTGGTTCGGAGCACACGCTTGAAGAGGTTGGCCAGCACTTTGCCGTGACGCGCGAACGTATCCGCCAGATCGAAGCCAAAGCCCTACGAAAACTACGCCACCCCTCACGCTCTCGTAAACTAAAAGCCTTCCTCGACGGCGCCCCAAGATAATCCGTTAAAAATCCGTGTTATCCGTGGTTAGGTTTTACTTGAAAGCCAGGAACGCAGTGCTTTTTACGGTGTGATCGAATTCGTAGTTGTACGTGTATCCTGGAAACTCAATTACATAAATGTATTGAACTCTCACCTCAATACGATTGTCCCGCTGCACCGGTGTAATAACGACATTCGTGGGAATCTGGTACTCAGGCGCGCTTTTCATTAGCTGCTCACCGGCCCACGACGGCGGATAATTCTGGGCCACCGCAACGTCAGCGTAGTGCTGCATCAAATCCTTGAACATGTTTGCCTGATACGCCACGGGCACGTAGAGATATCCCGCATAAGCGGTCGCGATCATGATCGCCATTACGATCACAAACTTGAGGTTCGCACTACCTCGTTCGCCTGATCTCTGCATCCTCAGAAACTCTCCTGTTGCCGTAATCCCGCTCGCAATGACAGTCGCAAACTCTTCGCGCTGATAAGCCGGCCTTCGACGATCCTCGGCCGGCCTATCCCTTCGAGCAACACCCAATTAATCTGACCACCGACACTCTTTTTGTCGTGCTTGAGAGCGCCGGTGATCTGGTTTGTTTCGAGATGGTCTGCGCGTGGAAGCGGTCCGCAAAGTCTTACTGCATCGCGCAGTGATTCGAGCTCACCCGAGCCGAGCAAACCCAGGTTTCGCGAAAGTTCTCCGGCAACTAACATTCCATAACCGACAGCTTCGCCGTGGCGGAAGTAACGATAGTTCGTGATCGTCTCGAGAGCGTGGGCCGTTGTGTGTCCAAAATTGAGCACGCGCCGCGACTTTGTGTCGGTGCGCGTGGTCGACTCGCGTTCGTCGTTCGCAACGATTGAGGCTTTGAAATTGCACTGGGCCGCGATCAGTTCTTCAAACTCCGGCGACAGCAGGAAATCGCGTTTGTGGGCCTGTTTTTGAAGACATTCGACCGTCATTTCAAAAAGCGAAGTGTCGGAGATGAGGGCTTGTTTGACTATCTCGCAGAAGCCGGAGACTAGCTCGCGCGGCGGCAATGAGACGAGTGTTTCCGGGTCGATAAAAACCTGAGAGGGCTGGTGAAAAGCACCGACAAGGTTCTTTCCGGTGGGAAGATTGATACCGGTTTTACCGCCGACTGACGAATCAATCTGAGATAAAAGCGTTGTCGGCACCTGCACGAGCGAGAGGCCCCGCAGGTAAATCGCAGCGGCGAAACCAGCAAGATCGCCGACCACACCGCCGCCAAGCGCCAGCACCAGATCGTCTCTTTCGAACCGGTTTTCGCTTAGAAACGTTACCGCTTTCTCTAAGCTACGGAACGACTTATAGCGTTCGCCCTCAGGCATGAGCCATTCGAGCGTGGTGAATCCGGCGGCCTTCAAAGAGCGCTTAACATCCCGGCCGTAGAGGTCAAAAACGCGCTCGTTGGAGATGATCCCAACGCGTCGAGGTGCCCCTACTGAGAGCAATTGCCCGAGCTTTCGCCTGATTCCGGCGGCGATGTTGATTTCACTTTTGCGGGCTTGTTGATTGAGAGAGAGTTCCAGCCGGTGCATCGAGACGGGATTCTAGCACGGCTTTTTCGTGTGTTTTGTTGCTGGCTTTAAAAAGCGAATGGGCGCGACATACGTGGGAGTGCGTCGCGCCCATCCATATTCGTGGTTACTGTCCTCACCCCAGCAACCACTTGAGACGGAGGATCCACCAACCGTCTCTCTTGCCCCGCAATATACACCGCAACGCCTGTGCCGTGCAAGAGCCTTTTTGTCTTTGGTCCGAGACCCCTGTGTTTACTTAGTAAACAGCGATGGAGGTTTCTATCGCCCGCTTCGTCGGGCCTGAGTCGTGTAGATTTTTCTCTGGTGAGAGTGTAGAAAATTCACGAGCCGTCAGCTCACGGCGCCTATCTCGCTCTCGATGGCGCGCGCAATTCTCGCCGCGTACTCCTCGATTTCGTTTTGGTTCTCGCCCTCGATCATGACTCTGGCCAGCCGCTCTGTTCCGGAGTAGCGGAGCAGTAGCCGCCCCTTCTGCGAGAGCAGTTCCTCAACCTCTGCGACCGCCGCGCGAACTGAGGCCAACTCGGCGAACGGGACCTTCTCGCGCACACGCACGTTCACCAGAATCTGTGGAAACTGCTTGAACCCCGTAGTTAGTTCCGCGAGGGTTTTCCGTGATTCGCGCAGAGCGCGCAACAGGCAGAGTGCGGTGATCATCCCGTCGCCGGCCAGACTCAGCTCCGGCATGATGATGTGACCCGACTGCTCACCGCCCAGGCTCGCGCCGAGTTTCAGCAGCTCGTCCAGCACGTACTTGTCGCCGACGTCGGTGCGAACGAGACGAATTCCGGCGGAGCGCAAAGCGAGCTCGAGACCGATGTTGCTCATGACAGTCGCGACGACGACGTTGTCTTTCAACTTGTCGTGAGACTGAAGATGTTGGGCGATGGCCCAGAGCGTAGCGTCACCGTCGACGAAGTGGCCGTGATTATCGATGAAGAGTGAGCGGTCTGCATCGCCATCGAAAGCGACGCCCAGATCAGCGCGTTCGCTACTGACTTTCTCACGCAGCGAATCGATGTGGAGCGAGCCGCAGTTGCGGTTGATGTTGCGACCATCCGGAGAAGCATTGATCGCGATCACTCGCGCGCCCAGACGTTCGAACAGCACCGGAGCGAATGCTGAGCTGGCTCCGTTTGCGCAATCGACAACGATCGCCAAACCATCGAGTGTTAATCCGTGGCCGATGTTGTCTGCGAGGAACGATAAGTAATCCTCGTGGAGCTGCTCTTCAGCTTGAACTAAGTTTTCTCCCGCAATGGCGCCAGGGCGCAAAGAAGACCCGCGGGCTTCGGAAACGCTTTGCGTCTCCTTTGCGTCTTTGCGCCTTTGCGGGAGAATGTCAGCCTCGATTTGACGCTCGACCGAGTCGTCCATCTTCTGTCCCGACGGCGCGAAGATCTTGATTCCATTGTCCTGGTAAGGATTGTGCGACGCGCTGATCACTACGCCGGCCGATGCTTGCAGCTTACGAGTTAAGAACGCGACGCCGGGTGTTGTGATCACACCGGCTGACATGCATTTCGCGCCTGCCCGGGTAGCGCCGTCGATAAGCGCGTGCTCGATCGATTCGCCTGACTCGCGCGTGTCGCGACCGATGACGATTTGCGGTGTGGGAGTGCGTTCGGCTAAATGTGCGGCGAGCGAAGCACCGATTGCGCTTACTGTTGCTGGATCGAGTGGAAATTGTCCTGCTTCCCCGCGGATACCGTCAGTACCAAAAAGAGCTTTCATTTGATAGGTACAAACCTCGAAGTGTGGACAGATTTCAAAACGATTTTTCCTTTCAATGCGTCGGGCAGATCGAGACGCGGCTGAAGATTCTCGCCTGCCAAAATGATTTTAATCTCTTCCGGTTTTAGTGACTGAAGAAAACTCGCAACTCCCAACAACGTAACGGAAGTCGTCGCCGGCTGAACTTTGTCACCGCTCGCCGTCGTGACCGCGACATTCGCGAAAGTCTTCTCGATACGTCGTTCTCCTATTTCGATCGAGACATTCACCATTGGTTCCAGCAGATCAACCTTCGGATCCGGGACATCGAGTGCGACATTCGCGGCTGTGAAGCTTTCTTTGTGTTCGGCGAGCCAGATGCTTTCAGTCGACACTTTCTGAAGCGCGTTCACGCGGCTCGCCGGCCCACGCACTGCCACGCTGCCTTTATTCGGATAAACGGAGTAAACCTCGAATCCATCGGCCGGCTTGCCTTCGAGTTTTGGCGCCACCTCAACTTGCCGTTCGAGAATCTCTTCGAGCCGGATGGGAATCGCGCTTGGCTGAAAAGCGTCGACTTTGATCCCTTGCGGCAGACTGATCTGTGCTTTGTCAGCGAGACGTAAAACTCTTTCGCCCGCACGTTGATCGCTAATGTCGACGGTCGCGACGAGATCGAGAGACGTCAGATCGTCGAGCTTGTTGCGACTGCCGGTAAGCATCACGTCGACAGTACGCGGCGGATCGTTGCTGATTTCGAGTGATTGTGGGCGAATGAAGTTGAGCTGGACGTTGACGTGCGCCGTCACGGGTTGGTTTTGACCCGTGACAAGCAGCCACAAAACGATCGCGATCGCGAGCGAGAGGAGTTTGAGACTCCAGTCTTCCATGAAGATCCGGCGCAGCAACGTTTCGACGCGATTCGGCGCCGGCCGCAGATCTGATGTGGTGACTTCGTCTTCGTCTTGAAACGGCATAAGATTTTTAGTCCTGTCTCTAACTTAGACAGGATTAACAAGATGTTTCAGGATTACACGATTCAAATCGACGCGATCTCCTCGGCCTCGCTCTCAGCCTCGGAATGCTTCTGTTCGCGGTCTTTCTTTGGTCCTGTCAATGCTTCGAGGATCGCGTTGCGGAGCCTCGTGGCGTCGAGCCCGCGGCGGATGTCGCCGCGCTGCACAAACGAAATCAATCCCGTCTCCTCTGAAACGACAACCGCTACCGCATCCGTATCTTCAGTTACACCAATCGCCGCGCGATGGCGCGTGCCGAGATCTCGTGACAACCGCGGGTTCAACGTCAGCGGCAAAAAGCATGAAGCTGCCGCAATCCGATGCCTTCGCACCACCACCGCGCCGTCGTGCAACGGGCTCGCAGTGTTGAAAATACTCACGAGCAAGTCGTAACTAAGCTCGGCATCGAGCTGCACGCCGCCGTCAGTAACATTCTTCAACCCGACGTTTCGCTCGATAACGATCAGCGCACCAGTTTTAGTCGAAGCCAGCGTCGTCGCCGCAAGAATGACCTCGTCATAAACGCCCTCGCCAAACTGCCCGTGATGCCTTGTAAACGGCACACGAAAACGATTCCCAAACGTAATCAACGCCTGCCGGATCTCAGACTGGAACAGCACGATAATCGCGATACCGATATAGAGCAGTCCGTTGCTGAGCACGAACTCAAGCGTTGCGAGATCTTGTTTGACGGAAAGCCAGTAGAGAAAAACGATGAAGCCGATTCCGGCGGCCATCGGTGCGGCGCGCGTGCCGCGCAGGAGTTTCAAGACTGCATACACAAGCAAAAAGACGAGGATGATGTCCGCGACATTGCGCGGCTCGATCATCCGTCTCAAATACTCGGTGTATGGCAGTAGCAGTAACATCTCCGGGCAGTGTTCATCCGTGAAATCCGTGGGCTTCGCATTTCAACTCTTCAACCAATATGTTCGGGCTCAACCTGCTGACCACGCGCTACCTCGATAAACATCATTTCGACTTTCGGCTCAGCGCGTTTGATGCGATCTTCAACCTCCATGATCGACTTCTCAATATCGCCAGTGCGCAGGTCGTCCCGCAGCTTCACATGCGCGTTGATCAAAATCTGTTTCGGCGCCAGGTGCATCGTCAAAAGCTCGACAACTGTTTCGACGTTGGGATGACTTTCGATTGCCTGTTTGATCGCCGCCAGCACTTTGGGATTTGCCGCTTCACCGAGAAGCAGTCCACGCGACGAGCGCGCGAGCACGAAAGCGACAACCGCGAGCACGAGGCCGATGATTATCGAAGCAACTCCATCCCAGTACGCTCCAGCAGCGCCGCCGACCTGATAATCGGTCAGCAAAAGTCCGATAGTAGCGATCACGATTCCGATCAGCGCGGCCGAGTCTTCAAAGAGCACTGTCTTGGCCGTCGGATCTTTCGACTCGCGCAAGTACTGAGCAAACGTCAGTCCCTCGTGGTGCGCCTCTTTAACTTCCTGGTAGATGGCCAGTGCGATCGAGCCACTCTCCAACACGAAGGAGATGGCGAGCACACCATAGGCCCAGCCAAGATTCGTGGGCGGATGTGGATGCGCGAGTTTGTCAATGCCTTCATAGATCGCGTACGTCGCACCCACGCCAAAAATGAAAATCGCAGCTATGAAAGACCAGAAAAACCGTTCTTTCCCATAACCGAATGGGTGTTTGTCGGAGGCTGGTCGCTTGTAAAACCGCAAACCCAACAGCAGAAAGATCTGGTTTGTCGTATCGGCGACGGAGTGCAATGCCTCAGCCATCATGCCGGAGGAGCCCGTAATCACGGCAGCCCCCAGCTTGAGTATCGCGATCAATCCGTTGGCAAAGAGCGCGCCGAGTACGGCCAACATATATCCACAGATTACACAGATCACACAGACTCTGTAAAA
>DASTTS010000613.1:0-6095 GCA_035760085.1 Pyrinomonadaceae bacterium | reverse complement strand
AGTGTGAGCCCGGAAGCGACAGTCGTCACCATTGCGGTCACACCAATTTCCAATTGCACGTCAAGCGTCAAGCGATCGGCAACGCGAACCTGAATCCCTTCGCGAACGGCGGTGTTGAAGTTATCCTTGGTGACCGTGAGCGAATACTTGCCGGGTGGCAGCAGGGAAAAACTGTAAGCGCCGTCTTCACCGGTTGTGGCGCTCGTGACGATGCCGGTCTCAATGTTCCTGATTTCGACTTTGCTCCCAGGGACGACTGCGCCGTTCGGATCGCTGATCTTACCGGTAAGTGATCCTCGAAACTCCTGAGCGGCTGCGGTAAAGACCGCTAAGATCAGGAGCAAACCAGCCCAAAAGACTCGTCCGTTCGGGTTCGCGGTAGGCATAACTTTATTCTCCATCATGGCGACGGCTGGACTACAGGCGCGTCGGCTAGGCTTAGGTCATTGGTATGACCAAGATTCAACTAAGGTAGAGATGCGGTTTAGCAGGCGGCGTATTTTGCCTTAGAATGATTTTTAGTGTCAAGACAATTTATTACCACTGGTGGTGTTATTTATCGCGTGGTAAGACCAATCACTAATCATGTAAATCCTGAAAATCCTGTCATCCCGTCTAATAATTGACGTAATTTTAGACAGGATTACAGGATTTTCATGATTAACAAGACAAGGAAAGAGGCACAGAAGCATTTCTGCTTTTGTGCCTCTTTTGTGGCTAAGAGTAACTGGGGGTAACTGCTGGTTACTTGGCCTTCACCATGATGCTTCCACCACCGAGCTGTAGCAGGGCTGTGTTAGTGCCGACCCGGCGCCAGATCACTCCGTTGTTGTCGAGGATTGTGATCGCGTAGGCGTCGTACGAACGCGGCGTCAGTAAGTCGCCGTCGCGGGCGTCCACAGTGAATGTGAAGTTACCGAACGATGCGATCACCGCTCCCGTACTCGGATCGATCTTCTGAACGACGCACCTGCCCTTGAACGACGAGCGATTCAGGATGCTCGTCCCGGGTTCAGTAGAGAAGTTCAGGAATCCTCCGGCCCAACTGGTGCTCTTAACAATGTAGTTAAAACCATCAGTACCGCGGAAAATAAAGATCGAGTTACCCTTCGGCGATCCGTTATTGCCCTTCACGCTGAAGCCAAAGTTTGCTCTGCTGTTGGCGCTGCCGGTATCAGGTACCCAGCCGCCACCGTTCGTCTGCGTCTCGTTGGTACCGATAGCGACGTTGATGGTACCGAGACCCACCGGATTAGCAGTCCAGTAGCCATTTGCCGGTTCGATCTTGACCATCACCACGTAAGTATCAGCCGCAAGACCCGGCAGGAACGCAACCGCATCGCCGTTAGTATCGACCGGCACATTCCCGACCGTGAAGTCGGGCGTCGGTGTCATGTTGCTCGACTTGAAGATCTCAAACCTTACCTTCGCGAGCGAGATGTCGCCCGGGGCTCCGTCTGGATCCTGAGTCAAGTGTGCCGCGAGGCGCACGGTCGCAGTGGTAATTGTCGGACCAGCGGTCACGACACCCATATCGCCGGTGTACGTGGTTTCGGCCGTCTCCTTATTAACTGTGATCGTGACGGTCGCAGTCGAGGACGCACCGTGTGGATCTTCGACCTTCAGATTGATCGGATAGACACCCGCAACCACCAGCGGATTTCCGGAGATGGTCCACGAGCCCACGCCTGTAGGCGTAAGCGTAAGTCCCGCCGGTATCGACGAGAGAACGGTCAAGGTCAAATCAGCCGTCGCGTCATCAACGTCCGAAACAGAAACAGTAACCGTCGTGATTGGATCGCTGTACTGCACTGTTTGCGAGAGCAGGTTGATGGTGAAGACCGGCGCATCGTTCACCGCGTTGACAGTCACGTTGACAGTCGCAGTTGACTGGCCGCCGTGTCCATCATCGATGGTGTAAGTGAACGAGTCGCTGCCGAAGAAGTTTAGGTTAGGTGAGTAGCGGACCGTCTTATCTCCATTAATAGAGACGGCGCCATTTCCACCCTGCGTGACCGAAATCACATTCAGCGTGTCGCCATCCGGCTCAACGTCGTTCGCCAGCACATTGACGTTGACTGGTGTGTCTTCGTTTGTGGTGGCGGTGTCGTTGTTAGCGGTTGGAGCCGCGTCCTGCGTGATTATCACCTGGCGACCGGCAACAGTCAGTGAGCCTACACGAGCTGCGCCGGTTGTGTTCGGCGCGACTGTGAAGTTCACCGTTCCGTTGTTGCTACCCGGAGCTCCGGAATCGATCGTGATGAAGGAGTTATTGCTCACTGCGTTCCAATCGCATGGAGCAGTGGCTGACAGGTTCTTCGTCACTGTCACGTTGCCCGTATTACCCGGCGAGAAGAACGCCTGGTTCAGTGGCGACACTGTCGCGCAAGATGTTGGAATCGTGACCTTGAACGCGCCGCGACCGTGAGTAAATGCAAATAGCGACGTGACGCCGTTGTTGTTCACGGCCGTGAGCGATTCAACGACTGTGTTCGAAAAGCCGGTCGTTTCACGAGCCCAGTTTGCGCCGCCGTCGAGGGAGACAAACACGCCGAGGTCGGTACCGACGTAAATGCGCTGGCCGTCATTCGGATCGATGGCCACGCTGTGCGCCGGAATGTCAGGAATCGCGTTGACGTTGCCGGCTGTTTGCGTACCGTCAGCGAGTGTCCAGGTGTTGCCACCGTCCGTGCTCTTGAACACGTGACCGGCGCTGGTGCCGTTGACGTTTGGCGTGCCGTTGAAGGTTGAAATCGTGGCCCAGACGTTATTTGCATTCGAGGGATCATATTCAACCCACGAGATCGTACCGTTGCCATTACCGCGCGGTGTAAATGATTGTAGCCACGTGGTGGCCAACACACTCGCAGCGTTTGCGGTGGTTCCGATCGTGGTACGGCGAAGTTGTCCTGACGCGGCGCCGTTAATCACAACGTTGGAATTGCCCGGCGCGATCGCCATCGCGGTGATTGAGCCGCCGGTTTGTTGCGCGTTGCTGGTCCTGGTCCAGTTTGTGGCGTTGTTGTCTGTGCGCCACATGAAGCGGCCGCCGATCCACAGGCGAGTCGGCGTGTTCGGATCCATTCGGAAGACTGTGATGAATGGGAACACGTCGCCCGCGATTCCGCTAATCACGGATGCGGAACTCGCTCCGCCGTTTGTGGAACGACGCAACGACAGACCAGTGGTTTCGAAGAATATCGTGTTGGTATTCGCCGGATTGACGGCGACGTATCCGCCGTCACCGCCATTGATGCGGGCCCACGCGTTTGGTCCAGCCGCATCTGTGCCGCGGTTGGTACCGTTGTCCTGGGTGCCGCCGAAATAAGTTTGGCCATTCGGGTACGGCAGACCGTGATAAAACTGGGTGACGGCGTAATTGTTATTCAAAGGACCCCAGATTACGGGATCCGGAACTGTGAATAAGGCGCCCGGGGCAAATGCAGCACCGCAGATCGGGCTCGCAGTAGTGATGGTGCCACCGCCGACCGTCGCTCCAGTGGAGTAACCAACGTTGCCGGCTTTCGCATTGTCGGTTTTGTAGATGCCGCCGTCGTCGCCAACAAACATCGTTTGGTTGGTCGTGCCGTTGTAGCTCGGATGAAATTGGATGATGTGGTTGTCGGCGTGAACGAGTTGTGGATCGCCGTTGTTAGGTGGAGTGCCATCGCCCTGGAACCACCAGTACGAGGCAACACCCCAGTTAACACCGCCGTTGTCGGAGCGGAATAAGTCAACTCCACCAGCCCACACTTTGTTCTCATCAGTCGGGTCGATGGCAAGCACGTTGTCGTACCAACCCTGATTCAACATCTGAGTTGCTCCAAAGCCGCACTGAGCAAGCGCGCCGAAGACCGGGTTACTAAGCAACAACGTGTCCTGAAGGGTCGCGCTGTTGTTACGTGTTTGTGTGGTCCATGATCCAGCATCGCCGGACAATGTCGAACGAAACACGCCGAGCAGTCCATCGGTGTAGTTTAAGGTTGGGAAGTTTGGATTCGTTCCGGCAGGGCACGAGATGCAGGCTGCGAGTGCGTAGATCGTATTCTGGTTCGAAGGCGCAATAGCGAGCGTGGTGCGGCCCTGGTTCACTTCAGAGAAGACATCTACCCACGTGCCCGATCCGCCCGCATCCGTGTTGCGGAAGATGTGTGAACGAGAGAACGTGCCGACAGCGGCGAAGATGTAGTCGGTCCCTTGATCGGTACGCATGACGAGGTCCATCGCACCGTTGGCGCCGTTCGCGACGTTGGAGACGATCTCCTGGTTCCACGAGTTGCCGCCGTCAAGACTGCGCCACACGCCCGTTCGAGTTGCAGCGTAGACGTGTTGACCGTTGGACGGGCTGACGACAATGTCGTTCACGAAGAAGAAGTTTGAATTCGAAATCGTGGCGGCTAAGCGCGTCCAGTGGGCCCCGGCATCAGTTGACTTGAAGATGCCTGCACCACGAACGCCGTCCGCGTTGAAAAATCCTTCGCCTGTACCCGCGTAGATCGTGTTCGAATTAGACGGATCGAACGCCATGGAGGTGACGGCGATGTTTGCGAGGAAGTCGTTGAGCGGGGCCCAGGAGTTACCACCGTTCGTCGTTTTCCAAATACCACCGGCAACTGCTGCTGCATACATGACGTCAGGATTACTCGGATCGATCAGCAGCGCGCGCGTGCGGCCACCGACGTTGCCTGGTCCTAACGACTGCCAGGTGCCCAGCGCGCCGCTGGTTGACGCACTGCCGTCGCCTGCGCCCCCACCGCCCGTACTGCCCGGAAACTCTCCCTCTCCCGGTTCGACCACTTCGTCAGCCTCGTTGGCGTTAGCCTGTGGCGGAAGGCTCTGGCCTTTGGCGGTTGAGAACCGCTTCATGTGTTTGATTTTTTCTTTGGCCTGGAAATAGCGCTCGATTGGTAACTGCTTCTCGCCTTTCGGCAGGCGTTTTTGCAGGTACCACTCGAGAGCCTCGCGCGGCTGGTCGAAGCGCTCGGCGTCCGGGTCAGCGTCTGCTTTAAATAAGGATGTAGCCCGCGGGTTGCGTTTGATGGCTTCGCGACGTGCGGCAGCTTCTTTGCGTGATTCACGTTTCTCACGCGCCTCGCGCGCGCGTTCAGAACTGGAGCTTTTGCGCTCAACACGTTGTTTTTGTCGTTTGGGAGTTTTGCTGGCGGCCAATGCTGTTGCGCCGTTGAGCAGGAGAATACAGATCAAGGTCAGGGATGTAATGATGCGACTACGCATAAAACTCGATTTGTCCTTTCAGGGTGAAGCGCCGACGGTTTTGGGTCGATCCTTCTCCTACTGGGGTCCGTAAGAGAAGGGGTGAAAACTAATAACTGGGACTGACTGTTACTCGCGTTGACAGTAAGGGGGCGGAATTATGCCACATACCGCGCTGAAAAGCCTAAGGCTGAGGGCTGAGGAAGGACGGTATTTTTGACAGGATTTACAAGATTTTTCAGGAGTGCATGTAATCCTGTCTAATCTTGTAAATCTTGTCTACGACTTACTCGTGATCACTGCGCGCTGGATGAACTCGCGCCGTTTCCCTCGTCTAGATACTTCTTGAGCCACCCGTAAACTTCCTGGTACCAGTAACGACTATTCTCACCTTTCAGAATCCAGTGGTTCTCGTCGGGCCACACGAGCAACCGACTCGGAATGCGCAGTCGTTGCAGCACACTCCAGTTTTCCAAAGTCTGATTAAGCGGCACACGGAAATCGTTCTCACCAACTGACAGCATGATCGGCGTGCGGAAGTTCTTCGCAAAGCGGATCGGATTCTGCTCGCGCCACACCGGCCCTTGCTCCCAAACTGGTCCACCATTGTTCACTTCACGCGAGTAGATCGTGTCGCTCGTACCCCACTGCGACTCGAGATTGATCAATCCGGCATGACTGATCAGCGCCTTGTAACGCGTCGTCGTGGCCTGCATCCAGTTGGCCATATGCCCACCGTAGCTTGCTCCTGCCGCGGCCTGGCGCGTGCCGTCGACAAACGCGTAAAGCCGGATCGCTTCATCAGCAGCTTCGTTGATCTCGTTTGCTGGTCCTTTGAATGGGTCGCCCTGAATACTCTGCGCGAACGCTTCACCGAATCC
>DASTTS010000612.1:0-6891 GCA_035760085.1 Pyrinomonadaceae bacterium | reverse complement strand
GAAACTCAACGTCCTGATCTCGGGCGGTACCGGTGCTGGTAAGACAACGTTGCTCAATGCACTCTCGGCCTACATCCCCGCTGATGAACGCATCGTCACGATCGAAGACTCGGCGGAGTTGCAGATGCAACAGCCGCACGTCGTGCGTCTCGAAACACGGCCGCCCAACATCGAGGGCAAGGGCGAAGTGAGCCAGCGCGATCTCGTGAAGAACGCACTGCGTATGCGACCCGATCGCATCGTGATCGGCGAGGTCCGCGGCGGTGAAGCGATCGACATGTTGCAGGCCATGAACACCGGTCACGACGGCTCGTTGACCACGATTCACGCAAACACCCCACGCGATGCTCTGGCCCGTCTCGAGACAATGATCCAGATGACCGGTATGCGTCTCTCCGATCGCGCGATGCGACAACAGATCGCGTCGGCAATCAACCTCGTGATCCAGGTCGCGCGCCTCACGGACGGCACGCGTCGCATCACTTCCATCTCTGAAATCACGGGTATGGAAGGCGACACGATCACGATGCAGGAAGTGTTTATTTTCGATCGCAGGGGCGTTGATAAAGACGGCAGAGTTCTCGGGAAGTTCCGACCGACGGGCGTGCGACCGCGTTTCGCCGAACGACTCAAAATCTACGGCATGCAGTTGCCACGATCGTTCTTCGAGGAGGTTTAAGCGTAATGACAGTTTTTTGGATTCTCTTCTTCGTCTTTCTAACCTGTCTTTTTCTGACCTACACGCTCTATTTGTTCACGTCGCGGGCGTCAGACAAGAAGCGGGCGCTGCTGAAAGAACGTCTGGCGGACGCCATCCGCTCGTCGGCGCATTCGACCGACATGGACGTGCAACTGGCGCGCGAAGAACTGCTGAGCGAAATCCCGTGGATGAACCGGGTGCTGATCAAGCTGCAAGTTTCTTCGAAGCTCAAGCGAATGATCGATCAGGCCGATTCGCACATCACGGTGATGCGCCTGATCCTCTTCTCGTTGACGGGCGGTGTGCTCGCGTTCCTCGCGGTCTCAATGATCAGCGCGTCGTACCTGCTGATGGGCCTCTTCGCTTTCATCGCCGCCGCGTTCCCGTTTCTGCACATCCACAGTAAGCGCAAAAAGCGACTCAAAAAGTTTCTCCAGCTTCTACCCGATGCACTCGATCTCATGAGCCGCGGGCTTTCCGCCGGTCACGCTTTCACGGAAGCACTGCACATGGTGGCCACTGAAATGCCCGAGCCGATTTCGACCGAGTTTCGCAAGACCTACGAAGAGCAGAACCTCGGACTCTCGCTGAAGCTGGCGCTCGAGAATTTGGTCGAACGCGTGCCGCTACTGGATCTACGCATGTGCGTCACGGCCGTCATGATCCAGCGCGAGACCGGCGGTAATCTTTCCGAGCTACTCGAAAAAGTCGCTTACACCATTCGCGAACGCTTCCGCATCATGGAAGACCTGAAGACGATGACGTTGAGCTCGCGGTGGTCGGCGTGGCTGCTCTGTGCCCTCCCGATCTTCCTGGCGATCTACGTGACGCTCATGAACCCGGGCTACATGGACGTGATGTGGCGCGACGCACGTGGTAACAGGCTGCTCGCCATCGCCGCCATCATGCAGTTGCTCGGTATGTTGATGGTCCAAAAGATCATGAAGATAAGGATCTGAAATCATGGTTACACTGATTCTTGTATCAACTTTTATTTGCATCGCGGGCGGCGTGATGGCGATCTACTGGCTGCTCTTCCGGCCCGTGAGCGCAACCGCGCAACGTCTGAGCGAACTCGACGAAAGCAGAGCGGGAGCGGTTGCAGCGAGCATCGAAGTCAACGCGATGGAAAGCCTCGCTGCACGTTTGGCCGAGCCGATCAACAAGCTCGTGCCGCCGTCAGCAACCGAAGCCAAAAAGCTGCAACGCGAGCTGATGCAGGCCGGCTATAGATCACCTTCTGCTCCCGCCGTCTATCGTGTGACGCAGTTATTCTCGATGCTCTTTTTCCCGACGCTGATCGTGGTGCTCTGGACAGTGATGGCGCGCCCGTTAAGCGACGCGTTGTTGCCGGCTTTGTTTGCATTCGGCGCCGGTTTCCTGCTGCCGCGACTCATCCTCAATCGTTTGATCGCGACTCGCAAGCTCCGCATCACGTGGGGCCTCGCCGATGCTCTTGACCTGATGGTAATCACGATGGAAGCGGGTCTCGGTTTGAACGCGGCGATGCTGCGCGTTTGTGAAGAGCTAAGGCCGGTGCATCCCGATATCAGCAAGGAATTCGAGCTTGCGAACCTCGAAATTCGTGTGGGTCGCGAGCGCAGTGAAGCGCTACGAAATCTGGCTGATCGCACGGGCGTCGAAGATCTCAACAGTCTCGTCGGCATGTTGATCCAGGCAGATCGATTTGGTACTTCGATCGCGCGCGCCGTGCGCGTCTATTCTGACAGCTTGCGCACGAAGCGTCGCCAGCGCGCTGAACAGGCAGCCCAGAAAGCAGCGTTCAAGCTCCTGCTGCCCCTCGGAGCGCTACTCTTTCCAACGATGTTCATCATCATTCTTGGTCCAGCGTTGTTGAACATTTCCGACATGCTGGGCGGCGGTATCACCTTCTAAGCCCGGGAGGATCATATGGTAAAGCGTTCATTAATCGTCGTAGCACTCACACTCGTACTGGTCACTAGCGCCGTGCCCGTTCATCACGTCCATGGCATTTTGATGACGCCGGAAGAAGTCGCAATGCTCGATGCGGCATCTCGTGACGCGGACGACCAGTCAAAAGGCGACAACACTTTCGTTAAGGTTTTGAAAGCCCCCATCAAAGCGATTGGTCGCCTGTTCGGTATCGGCAAAAACGATGACGGTAAACCGCAACGACTCTCCCGCAAAGACGTGAAAAAGTTTGAGAGTGTCGGTGCTGCCAAGATCGTTGACGCACGCACTACGGGTTTCGAAATGCCCGCGGCTGCGAGCACCGAAAACGGAGCTCCGGTTGATGCCGCCCTCGCGCCGGCACGGGAAAATCTCGAGCGCGGCCGCGCGTTACTCAACAGCGGCAATACAAACGATGCGATCACAGTACTGTCAACCGCAGTAGCAAACGATCCAAAGCTGCACGAGGCTTACAGCCTGATGGGCGTTGCGTACGAGATGAAGGGATTGCGCGATCGCGCGTTCGAGTCGTTTGAGAAAGCAGTCAAAGCTGACGACGACAATGGCGAGTATCTCAACAACCTCGGTTTCCTGTACTTCAAAAACGGCGACAACGACAAGGCCGCGAAGTATTTGAAACGTGCTGTGAAAGCAGCGCCGCAGGTACAACGCTACTGGAACAACCTCGGTCTGGTGCAGGCACAGCGGGCGAAGTTTGACGATGCTTACGATTGTTTCGTGCGTGCAGTTGGCGAGTATCAAGGACACATGAATGTGGCCAACCGGTCGCAGGCAATGGGTTTCGACAAAACCGCCATCAAGCACCTCGAACAGGCGCGTACGATGCGTCCGGCAACGGCCGAGATCCTCTTGAGATTGGCCGTGCTTTACAAGCGCACCGGCAACGAAGAACTTGCGGCAGAGGCAAACACGGCGCTCATCGCGGTGAAGTCTCAGGCAAACGCGATCAAGGAATAAGGGTTCGTAATTTAGGATTCTCACGCAAAGGCGCAAAGAAGAACCAAAGAGGAAGAAATTCTATGGGAAACCTTAGCATATTGAGCCGTTCCGAGATCGAAGGCTTAGGTCCACCTATGCTGGAGGAGTTGGCCGACTCCGGGATCCACGAGCAGTTTTTGTGTGACCTGACCCTCAAGCACGTAGCCATGCTTCCCGAGCCGAACACCACGGCTGTCGCCGACAGGCTTCACCTGCCGCGCGTCCTTACAGAAGAACTGCTTTACCATCTGTACCGCGAGAAGCTGATCGAAATGCGTTTGCAAAACGCCGTGGGCTCCACGCGTTACGCGATGCTCGATCACGGCTGGGAACGCGTCACACGTCTCAACGCGCAAAGCGGCTATCTTGGACCAGCACCCGTTTCGCTCGAAGATTACGCGCTGATGATGCGGTTGCAGGCCGTGCCTTCCAAACCTGCATCGCTCGACACCGTTCGCAGTGCCTTTAGAGATCTTGTGTTGCCCGAGTCTCTTCTGCAAACACTCGGCTGCGTTATCAACTCGCGCTCGTCTCTGTTCCTGACCGGTTTGCCCGGAACAGGAAAGACAGCCGTGTCGGAACGCATGAATCAGGCGCTCTTCGGCTCGATCTGGATTCCGTACGCAGTTGAAGTCGATAACAACGTCATTCGTGTTTTCGACCCACACTGCCATCGTCCGGTGCCGGAGCGAACGTCGATTATCGAACACGATCGCCGTTGGATCGAGATTCAGCGACCACTGATCATCGTCGGTGGCGAGCTGACACTCGATAACACCGATCTCACGTGGTCCGAAACAGCGAAATTCTACGAAGCGCCTTTTCAGGTCAAGTCGAATGGTGGCACACTGGTCATCGACGACTTCGGCCGGCAGCGCGTGTCGCCTCGAGATCTGCTGAATCGCTGGATTCTGCCGCTCGAGCGACGTGTTGATTTTCTGACGCTGCACAGCGGCAAGAAGATTGAAGTACCGTTCGAACAGCTCGTCGTCTTCTCGACGAACCTCGACGAACGAGACCTCGTGGACGAAGCGTTTCTCCGTCGCATGGGCTATCGCGCGCGCGTCGAGCCACCATCGCCGGCGGCGTTCTCAGAGATCTTCAAACGCACGGCGAAAGCGCGTGGCGTTTTGGTCGACGAGGAATGCCTGCGTCACATTCTCAAACGTTACACCGATGAGAATCGCATTATGAAGGGTTGCGAGCCGCGTGACCTGCTAAACAAAGTCAACGACATCTGCCTCTTCGAGGGACGTGAGATGAGGTTGACTAAGGAACTGGTTGATCTCGCGTGGGGAAACTACTTCGGCACGTCGCACGGGTTCGCGCCGGAGGTCATGAAGTTTAGCCACGGATTACACGGATAGTAGTTGTCAGTTATGTGCGGACAGTGGAAACAGATTACGTGCGCGGTCGTGCTGTGTTTGCTGTCCGCTCTGTCTATCCTCGCCCAGGACAAGACGACAAATACCGAGAAGAAGATTGTCGGATACACGGTCACGCTCACTGACGGTTACTCGTTCGATGTTGACGAGGTCAATAAGCAGGGAGCCGAAACCTGGGTTCGCAAGGGCAACATCCAACGGCAAATTCAGGAACCGATCAAGTCAATCAAACCCATTTTCCAGCCGGTGAAAGTCGATGCTGCCGCAGCCGACACTACGAAACCCGCCCCGACCGCGACCGCGACGGTCAACACGACCACGACCACTCCCACTAAACCGACCGGGCCGAATCCGATCTGGATTTATCTCGTAGATGGCGCGAAGTTTCGCGTCGATCAAGTGCAGGAACAGGCTGACGGGGCCTGGTACAGCCGTCAAAACGTCTCGATTTTTCTCGCGAAAGAACGTATTTCGCGTATTGAATACGAAGCTCCGGATGCGCCCGCCGCCAGGACTAAAAATGCCGATTGGACGTCGGGAAGTACCGCAATTGACCAGCTAATCCGCACGAATGCCAACCGTTTCGGAATCGACCCCTATTTAGTCTTTTTAATAATCGAGAAAGAGTCGCGTTTCCACACGCGTGCAGTTAGTCCAAAAGGGGCAATGGGCCTGATGCAACTGATGCCCGGCACAGCCCGCCGTTTAGGGGTTCGCAAGCCTTTCGACGCGGCTGAAAACATCAGAGGCGGCACCCAGTACATGCGGGAACTGATGGACATGTTTGGCGGGAAAGTCGATCTGGTGCTGGCGAGTTATAATGCGGGCGAAGGCGCGGTGCTCAAGTATGGTCGCAACGTTCCCCCTTACCGGGAGACGCGCGATTACGTTAAGACGATTGGAAAACGTTACGGACTGACGGGCCGGCAACCGGGTTCGCAAACCGAGGTTCCGGAACCACAACGCTGAGGGGGTGCGCGATGAAATCTTTCTTCCCCACAACTTTAATCACTTTACTATTGTTGGCCGGATCGGCTTTTGGCGTGCAGGCGCAAACCAAAGACGAAGGCCCAATGACGAATGCTGAAGTCATCAAGCTCGTCAAAGCCGGCTTCAAAGAAAAAACGATCGTACTGATCATTGCTTCGAGAATTCCGAACTTCGATCTCACGTCCGATCAGATGATTAAGCTCAAGCGCGCGGGCGTGAATGAAAACATCATCGTCGCGATGCTTACTCGTCAGGAAGGTACGGACATGCCCGCGGACGATTCTTCGTGGGGCGACGATCCGTTCTTCAATTCGAGACTCGATCCGAAAGATGGCAGCACCAAGGGCTCCGGATCAGGATCTGATGGTGGCACAAACATCTTCGGCTCCAGCAGTGGATCACGACAAAGGAACAGCTCGCGAAGTGGTAACGGTTCTTCGTCTGGTGAGAGCAATTTGTCCGGCAGCGCCACTGTGCGTCTTATCAAACCACCGACTGAAGCCGGTGGTGCAACGTCAGCGAAACTCGAGAAGACGAAGAGCCTGACGAACGACTCGATTGTTGAGCTCGTGGAAGCAGGTTTCTCGGAAGGGACGATCATTCGCCGCATCGAGCAGTCGCCGGTTGAGTTTGATCTGGCCGCCGACAAGTTGGACGCACTTCGTAAAAAGCGTGTCAGCGACAAAGTCATCGTAGCGATGAAGGCTGCGATGGGAGAAGACAAATAAATCCGTGGTTGAAAAGGTATGAGAGTACAAGCATTTCGTTGGATTGCGCTGCTTGTTTGTGCGGCGCTTTTATTTTCCGCGGCGAGCGCGCAGCGGAAAGGCCAGCGACAGACTAAGCCTCAGCCAAAACCGAAGGCTACGCCTGCCCCACAGTCGT
>DASTTS010000611.1:0-6711 GCA_035760085.1 Pyrinomonadaceae bacterium | reverse complement strand
GAACGATGGTCCATCCTCGGCATGGTTCGCGACGCGCGCTTCCTGCAGCCGGTGTTTCTGCCGGCGTCGCTCGAAATAACCGCTGTGGTTTCTCGTGCACAGTCTTCCAACGTCAGTATGACCGTTGTAGTTGCCGTTGACGGCGAGCGTGTGATGCAGGCGGAACTCGTGATGATGATGCTCGAGGCGTCCGCCGAGTGGACGGCAGCGATCGAGGCACGAAACGACCGTCTTGCGCGCTGGAAGGAGGCATCATGACGATGCTTTCCGCGATCGATGCTTTCTTCGTAGCGTACCAGGAATCGTCCGGTGTGCTGATGCAGCTCGGTGTCGAGGTCGAGTTGAAAGGGCGTATCGATCGCGGTGATGTAGAACGGATGTTGTCGCATGTCGTGAAGTGCTGGCCGCCACTCGGCCAGCGACTGCACCGCGACTGGTTAGGGCTGTCGTGGGACGGTAGACCACGAATCAGCGAGATGTTGCGGGTAGCGGAAAATCGTGAAGCGTTGGCTGAATGGCGCAACCGGCCGTTAAATCCGTTTCGCGAGCCACCATTTCAACTGCTCTGGATTGCAAGTGATCAAGAAAATCTTTTTGCCTTCAGGGCGCATCATGCGGTTGTTGATGGGGAGGCGTTTTTCGGAGTTTGCGTTGAAGCCGTGCGGGCGCTGGCGGGGGCCGCGGATGAGGCGGATCTAAAAGAGGGATTTACACGGACGGTTAGGGTTAAAGGTGCGTTGGAGAAGGTGCAGCAGTTGCGGAAGGAGGCGCAGTCTGATCGGAGTGCGCGTATTGCAGTACGCAGTAATGCGCCGGGGCCGATTGCGATTGTTGAAAGAGATTTGGAGAGGGACCTGTTGAACGGTTGGCTGTGCGCTGCCGCGTGGATGAAGGCAATTTACGCGTGGAATCGTTCGCGTGGTCCAATGACCACGTCGCTCATATCACTCGAAGTGCCGGTCAGTTTGCGGCGCAGCCGCGACCAACACTTGCGCATCGGCAACCTGATTTCTCCCCTCGTGCTTTACGGTGACGCCACTCGCCCGCTCGAGGATCTGGCGCAGGATCTAAAACAGCAGATGAGCACTGCGATGCGACAGCGAACACATCTTGCGCTTCCCGCGCTGTCTGCTCCGGCGAGGTTTCTGCCGTGGGAAGTTTTTCGTCGTATTGCCGCGAGCCCGGAGTTGACGGGCTACGCTACCAGCCACTTTGCCTGGTTCGAGCACGCGCAAACGATTCACGACGACGTCTCGAGCGCTTCAGGTGGCGCGCTGCAAATCGTCAATCAGCAGATCTATACGCCCGTTTGTTTGCACATGGGAGCAGGCCTGGCAATTCTCGCGTGGCCCGAGCGCGCACAAGTTTTCTTAACTCATCGTTTGAATGCGCTGTCGACAAGCGATGCGAATTGTTTGTTGGACTTAATGGTCCAGGGGCTGGGCGAGAAGCACGTGGGCCGGCGACAGGTCGCCGTATGAGTGACCCAACCTCGAGCGATCCTGTCATTATCATCGGCGCCGGTCCGGCGGGTCTCGCAGCAGCAGAAACGCTGGCAAAGCGAAACATCGATTACGTGATCCTTGAAAGGGGCGCCGCGGTCGCGAGCGCCTTGCGACGTGTCGATCCCGAAATGACACTGCTCTCGCCGAAAGGCTTGTCACTAATGCCCGACATGTCACCGGAGCCGGAGGCGCCGACCTACATGCCGTTCAGTGTCCTGGTGCATGAGCTGGAACGATACCAGCAACAGCATCAGTTGAAGGTCAACGTAGACTGCACCGTTCTCGCGATTCGTAAAGATGAGCGCGGGTTCGTGGTTCGTTATCGAGTACGCCACGGAGAAACGCGCGAGTTGCGCGGCAGTCATGTAATCAATGCAACCGGCATCATCGATAACCCGCGCCTGCCGGATAACTTCCACCTGCTGGGCGGCTGGCGACATAGCGTTGACGTCCGGGCCCAGGATCTTGCCAACGCCCACCGGCTTCTGGTTGTGGGTGGCGGCGCGTCGGCAGCCGAGGTGCTCGAGACGTGGTTGCGTGTGAGACAGGAAGGCGATCGTGCGTGGTTGTCTCTGCGTTCGAAACTCCGTGCGATTCCACATTGGATCTTTGGAATTGACGTCCACTACTTCGCCTGGCTACCCGAGCACCTGCCGACGAGATTGTTTGGTTCGCGCGTAAACCGGCTGACTGAGCCAATGACCGGACGGGCTGTGGTTCGCGCCATTCGCAAAGGATTGATAAAGCGTGTGCCTCGCGTGCGTAACTACGAATACCCGGAGGTCGAGTTTGAAAACGGAGAAAAAATCGACCCTGATTTGATCGTGTTCGCTACTGGTTTTGATTATGCAAAAGAACATTTGAAGGAAGTTGTTGATTTCGATCAGGACGGCAGGGCGCAGGTTACAAACTGTGAGAGCACGCGCGTGCCGGGCATGTTTTTACTTGGGTTTCGTTTTGGGAGAACGTTCGCGTCGCCTTACTTGCGTGGGATTGCGCGAGATGCGGAGTTTGTGGCGCGACGGATTGCGAGGGAGAAGCATGGTGACAAGTGAGTCTTTTGACAGGATTACAGGATTGGCAGGAATGACATGAAAGCAGTTCAAGTAAAAGCGTTTGGAGATGTGGACCAACTGGAGCTCGTCGAGTTGCCGGATCCGGAGCCGCAAGCGGGACAGGTGCGGATTCGCGTCGAAGCGAGCGGGTTGAACTACGCTGATGTGATGCAGCGCGCGGGTCTTTATCCGGGTGGACCAAAGCCGCCGTTCATCTCTGGTCTTGAAGCGGCGGGTGTGGTCGAGGCTGGCGAGGGATTGCCGGTCGGCGCGCGCGTAGTGACGGTCTCTGCGGGGGGCTGTCATGCGGAGCGCTTGTGCGTCAGCGCGGCGGCGTGCATGCCCGTGCCGGAGTCGATGTCTTTCGTCGAGGCGGCTGCGTTTCCAGTTCAGTATCTGACTGCGTATCACGCGCTCACCACGGTCGGTAGAGCTGCTACGGGTGAGACAGTTTTGATTCATGCAGCGGCGGGTGGTGTCGGCACAGCCGCAGTGCAGATCGCGAAGTTGCTGGGCTTGCGTGTCGTTGGGACGGCGTCGTCGGAAGAGAAGCGCGCACGTGTGCTCCAGCTTGGCGCTGACGAGGTGCTCAGCTACGAAGAGTTCGATCAAAAACTCGGTGGTAAGAATGCGCCGCCGTTGATACTCGAAGCAGTCGGCGGCGATGTGTTTCGACGCAGTCTCGCAATTCTGCCGTCACTCGGGCGACTCGTGGTCTTCGGCGCCGCGAGCCGAGACGTGCAGCCGATCGACACGTTGAAGTTACTGTTTCGATCGCAGGGCGTGTTTGGCCTGCATCTGAATGCGATTTTCGAGCGGCCGGGATTGATGGGTGAATCTGTGCGGAGATTGCTTGAATGGATCGGGCAGGGGAAGTTGAAGATGCAGGTGGGACATGTGTTGCGACTCGATCAGATTCGCGAGGCGCATGAGTTGATTTCCAGCCGGAAGAGTTACGGAAAAATCGTGCTCGCGGATGAACGCGGATCTTAAGACGCGGATCTTTTTATCATGTTTTATAGCCTCACAGACTATTTTCATTTTGCACGGATGTACCGGCGCAATCAGCGGCGGCAGCGCGTTTGGGGGAGACTGTACGAAGAGGCGGTGCGATCGAAGTCGTTCAAGCTGCCGGTTGCGACTGTGGTGCAATTGATTCCGACTGAAGCGTGCAATTTGCGGTGTCCTTTTTGTAATCAGTGGGGAGAAAACGGTTACTTCTTCGATGGCGTGCGGCGTGTACAGCACATGGACGAGCAGGGGCTCACGAAGTTGATGCGTGGGCTTTCGCCACGCGATTCGCTGATCAGTGTTCATGGTGGCGAACCGTTTGTTTACAAACATATCGACACGCTTCTCGAGTTGCTTCGTGAGCAGCAATTCGACGTCATCTTCTCCACCAACGGCACGCTGCTGACATCGCATCTCGACCAGCTCGCACGAATTCGAAACCTGATCTTCCTGTTGTCGATTGACGGCGACGAGCACACACACGACAAAGTCCGCGGCAAGGGAACCTTTGCAGCAGCACGAGATTCGATAAAAGCGCTTTTCGAGCTGCGTCGCAGGCGTGGCATGCCGTTGCCCGCGGTGATCATGAGCACAGTTGTGTGTGAATGGACCACCGAGGTGCTGGAGCGCGTCTACGACGTGGCGCGTGACTTCCACGCACTTGCGCTCAACTACAACTTTCGCTGGTTTCTCACGGAAGATGTGGGCCAGGCGTACGAACGCCATCTCCAGCATGAATTCGGAGTGAAGTCGAGTGGCGCGTGGCGCGGCTGGGTTTCTTCTAATCACGAAAAACACGACTACACCGCTGTCGCTGACGCACTCGGTCGTGTGTTGCAAAAGAAGAAACGGTTCACAACTCCGTTCGTCGTGACGACACCGAGCCAGTTGCGTGGCTCAGACTATCAAACCTACTTCACTGACTATCTCAACACCTTCGGCAACGAGAGCTGCTTCATGCCGTTCTACTGGGCGCGCGTACACGCCAGCGGCGAGCTGATCTTTTGTCCCGGACATCCTGACATCATCGCCGGCAACGTCTTTCGTGATGGATTCATGGAGTCGTTCAACTCCGCCGTCGCGATAAAATTTCGCAAACACATGCTCACGAATCGCCTGCCGATCTGCAATCGTTGCTGTGGACTTTACATGACCAATCCCGCGCGCTCATTCGAACAGAAGGCACGAAAACGACTTGCTCTACCTAAGCAGGTAAACACCCACTGGCCCGAGGTGCTCTCATGATCACGCGGCGATTCTCAGTGCTGCGATTTACGCGATTATTAACCGCGGATGACACGGACTAAATACGGATACACACCTCGCGACTATCTGCACTTCGCGCGATTTTACTGGCGTGGACGGCGTCGTCTGCAACAGTGGAGTAAAGACTTCGAGGTGTCAGTTCGTGACGGAAGTTTTAAGCTGCGTGCTGCCGCTGTCGTACAACTCATACCGACCGAAGCCTGCAATTTGCGCTGTCCATTTTGCAACCAGTGGGGCACAAACGGTTATTTTCTCACCGGCTCACGCAAAGTCGAGAGCATAGACCAACACGCTATCATTTCGCTCATCGAAAAACTCTCGCCAACGGATTCGATGATTAACGTTCACGGCGGCGAGCCTTTCGCCTACAAAGAGATTGACGGTTTACTCGCAGCCCTCGCCGAACGCGACTTTGATGTACTGATCACCACGAATGGCACGTTGATGAAGTCGCATCTGCCTGCCCTCGCAAGAATCAGGAACCTTGCCTTTATCCTTTCCGTCGACGGCGATGAAACAACGCACGACAGCGTGCGTGGCGAAGGTACTTTCGCGCGGATCACAGAAGGTCTCGAATGCCTGTTCGAGCTGCGTCGCGAGCTCGGCCTGCCACTGCCACTCGTGATCATGAGCACAGTCGTATGCGAATGGACCACAGACGTCATCGAGCGCGCCTACGAGACCGCGAAAAACCTGGGCGTGTTTATGCTCAACTACAACTTGCGTTACTTCATGCCCGAGAGTGCTGGTCTTGCTTACGAGAAGCACTTGCAAGAAGAGCTTGGCGTAACTTCGTCGGGTGCGTGGCGCGGCTGGATCGCGCCGGTTCACGACCAGCACGACTACAGTGAAACAATCGATCGCTTGCAACGCTTGCTCACGCGAAAACGCTTTCGAGCATTGCCGCCTTACGTCGTCACAGGTCCGAGCCATTTGCGCGGCAAGGATTTTGAGCGCTGGTTCGCTGACTATCTCGAGACGTTCGGCAACGAGAGCTGCTTCATGCCGTTTTACTGGGCCAGGATCCACGCGAACGGCGACCTGATCTTCTGTCCCGGACATCCTGATGTCATTGCCGGGAATGTTTTTCGCGATGGCTTTATGAAATCGTTCAATTCCGAGATGGCCGTTAAGTTCCGCAAGTACATCCTCACGAACCGCCTGCCGATCTGCAATCGCTGCTGCGGCCTCTACATGACCAACCCGGCGCGCAAGTTTGAACAAAAGGCGCGGCGTAATCTCGGTCTCGGCAAGAAAGTGATGGTCCACTATCCGTGAATGGCGGGAAGATCAACTCGATGCGCTTTTACGCCGAGCTGTACGTCGAGCAAAGTCCCGCGACTGTCTGGTCTTACTTTTCTGATCTGACGCAATGGAGTCGTTGGAGTCCGATCTGTCTCGAGTGCCGTCTGGTTGAAGGCGTGCAACTCGAAACAGGTTCGGTGATGCGGATCCGTTTCCGCGTCGTGCACCTCACCACCGTTGTGCTGGCAAACGTAATTAGCATTCGCGAGCCAAACGTCATCACGTGGACGGGAACGAAGTTCGGGTTGAACGCCGTGCACACGTACCGGTTCGAGAGTCGCGGCAGCGGCACGTTAATGATCAACGAAGAGCGAATCTTCGGCGCGCCGTTTCCGATCAGTCACGCGATCAGGCGTTGGTATCGAACCAGCGACCTTTCGTTTCAATCGCTTGCCGGAATCAAAAGGGAATTGGGATGAAGAAGATCCTGATCGTCACTTGTCGCTTCGATGAAGACCGCAATGGCGGGTCGCGGCCGTGGCGAGTGCCGCAGGCAATGGCGGCCGCGTATCTCGCGGGCGGCTTCAATCCGAAGCTCTGTGAGATACGTCTTTACAGTGAGTTGTACA
>DASTTS010000610.1:0-6932 GCA_035760085.1 Pyrinomonadaceae bacterium | reverse complement strand
TGCGCCTCAACCCGCGAGTCTCGAATACACTGAACGAGATCGCGGTCGGCGATTATCTTCTCTTCGGAGTAAACCAGGATCTCTCCACCACGATCTTCAAAGACATTCATCGACTGCCACCAGGGCACACGCTCACCGTCGCGAACGGCTCGCTCAAAACACAACGCTACTGGTCGCCTGAACCCTCAACTGAACTGCGCTTTCGAAATCCCGAGTCGTACGTCGAACGCTTCTATGAGTTGTTATCGCTTGCAGTGAAAGATCGCGTGACAACGGATCGGGTGGCAATCTCGATGAGCGGTGGTCTCGACTCCACGAGCCTCGCAGCAATCGCGCACAGCCAGAACAAGGACGTTCACGCCTTTGCTGTCGTTTATGACAATCTGATCCCTGACAAAGAACGGCACTATTCAACGCTCGCCGCTAATCATCTCGGCATCCCGATCACACACTTGAGTGCAGATCGCTATTCTTTGTTTGACGAACAGGTGCCGGGAGACATGGATCAGCCCGAACCTTTTCAGTTACCGGCATTGACAGGGCAGTTCCACGATCTTCTGCGACGGTGTGCGGAGTTCAGCCCGGTTGCGCTTACTGGTTACGACGGCGACGCGTTCATGAACGTGCCACAACCGTCGCGCTTCAGTGGAATTAAAAACCGCATCAAGCGGCTGCTTGCGCCTCCCGAGAAACGGGCGGCCACGGAGAGCCGCCCCTACAGTTGGCTGGACGAGTCATTTGCAGAACGGACGCATCTTTTGGAGCGGTGGAATAAGCCCTCGATCGCTCAGGCGAGTCCTTTAAATCCGATCTGGACAGCACTCTTCGAAGGCTACGATCGAAGTTCTACGAAGCTGAACCTCGAAGTGCGTCATCCATTTATGGACGTTCGCCTGGTTGAGTTTTTATCAGCGATACCCGTGCACCCGTGGCGCGTCAACAAGAACATTCTCCGGCTCGCCATGAAAGACAAACTACCAATCGCCGTACTTAATCGAAGAAAAACACCACTTGCGGGCAGTCCGGCTCTTCAATTGGTACGGCGCGGTAGTGTAAGATGCCTCGAAAGTTTTGAGGTCAGTCCGCAGCTCAGGGCTTTCGTTAACCTGAATCGACGACGATCACTGGCGGATGAAGAGACATCCGACGGCCTCTGGGCCAATCTCCGAATCTTCGCGTTGAACTACTGGCTTACGCACTCCCAGCCTGATGTTCGACGAACGTCGCAAGCGCAGGTAACGACAGTCGCGGCAACAAAGACCTCAAGCGCCAAAACTTGAATGAAGATGGAGATCATGCATGGAACGTAAACCAGACTCCCACGCACACGAAACGAAAAAGCCATATCACAAGCCGGAAGTAATTGTTTACGGAAACATTCGCGAGGTCACAAGGAACGCCGGTCCGAAAGGTAATGAGGATGGAGGCGGCGGCGCGGCAGCGGGACCAAAGACTGGTACGTAATGGAAGTTCAGTTCAACAGGATTACGGGATTGCAAGATTGACAGGATCTTACCGGTGCTCGATTTACGGCCTTGGGGTTGTCGCCAACAGCACAATTCCGGGTGTTCCCGCCTCGACAATCGCATCGGAAGACATTCGCATTTCTTTCGGCTCGCTTCCCGCGTGGCTTCACGAAGTGAGCGACACTCAGGTCGAGACCTCATACATCGCGGATTACAAAAGCGAATGCGGTGAGCCTGCGTTGCGTGTTTTCCGCGTGCTCGATGGTAACTATTACAGATTCTGCTACGCGGATGAGACGGAGTTTGTCGTCGATAAAGCAGGGACGGAAGTTTGGGCCGCCTGGCGTGAGCCACTGACGCTGGAAGACACGGCCACGTACCTGCTCGGTCCCGTGCTGGGATTTGTGATGCTGCTGCGCGGTGTTGTGTGTTTACACGCGAGCGCGGTGGCGATTGGTGACGAGGCGATCGCGTTGTTGGGTCCGGCGGGCGCTGGTAAGTCGACGACCGCGGCCGCGTTTGCAGAGCGTGGTTACAGTGTGCTCGCGGAGGATGTCGTGACGCTCGACGATCGCGGCGATCAGTTTCTGGTGCGGCCGGGTTATCCGTGTATTCGCTTGTGGCCGGCGGCGGTGAAAGCGCTTTATGGATCGGAGACACACTTGCCGAAGCTTACACCCAACTGGGACAAGCGCTATCTCGATCTCAGCGACAACTTTCAACGAGAGCCGTTGCGACTGGCGGCCATCTATCATCTCGGCGAGCGCCGCCACGATGCCGCGGCGCCTTTTGTTCGGAGACTCGATCGCGCGGAAGGATTGATGTCGCTCGTAGCGAATACGTACGCGACAAAGTTGATGGACAAACAGATGCGCGCGCGTGAGTTTGAGCTGTTGACGCGTGTGTTGAGTCACGTTTCCTTACGACGCGTAACGCCACACGCCGATCCGTCGTTAATCCACGAGCTGTGTACGCGGATCATCGCGGATTTTAGAAATGTATAGCCTGCACTTCTATGGGCAGATGCTCGCTGATGCTCCGCGAATGGAGGCGTATGCGGCTGCCCTGCGCCACGTAGTGAAACCGGATTCAGTTGTGATGGATCTCGGCTGCGGCCCGGGTGTGTTTGCACTCCTCGCGTGCAAGCTCGGGGCGCGGCGTATCTATGCGGTCGAACCGGATAACGTGGTTGGTCTCGCGCGTGAGGCCGCGGCTGCGAACGGTTTCGCCGATCGCATCCAGTTTTTCGAAAAGCTGTCAACCGGGATCACGCTGCCTGAGCCCCCGACGATCATCGTTTCCGATCTTCGCGGTGTGCTGCCATTCTTTGCACAAAACATTCAGTCGATCATTGACGCGCGTAAAAGATTGCTGGCGCCTGGCGGCGTGCTGATTTCACGTCGCGACATTCTGTGGGCGGCAGTTGTTGAAGCGCCCGAGCAATACGCGGAGCTCGTCAAGCCGTGGCAGAATCAGTTCGAGCTCGATCTGTCCGCGGCAACGCGTTTCATTACCAACAACTGGCGCAAGACTCATATCAAGCCTGATCAATTTTTAGCTGAGCCCGTGTGTTGGAACACGATCGATTATTACGAGATCGACAACCACGATACTCGTGCTGAGATCTCATGGCGCGCGGCGCGAAACGGCACGGCGCATGGCTTCGCTGTCTGGTTTGATTCAGAACTGATTGACGACATCCGCTTCTCAAACCATCCCGCGGCGCCGAGAATGATCTACGGCCAGGGGTTCTTCCCGTTTTCGGATCCGGTGGAAGTTTCAGAAGGCGATCGGATCGATTTGAAACTGGCGGCGAAGTTTGTACACGACAACTACGTTTGGCGCTGGGACACGGATTTCAGAGATCAGGAACGGATAAAAGCGAGTTTCAAGCAGTCCACTTTTTACGGTGCGCCGCTTTCGACGGCGCAACTACGAACCAGCGCACGCTAGAAATGTTCAGCTCCGGCAAAATCCTCGGATCCAAAGTGCGCAAGGCGCTCGCGCAGTTGCCAAATCTGCCGCGGGCTCTGGCGCTGGTCTGGCAAGTGGCACGGCCCTGGACCATCATCTGGATCCTGCTACTGATCGTTCAGGGTCTACTGCCGGCAGCGATCGTTTTTCTCACGAAACTCTTCGTCGATGCTCTGGTATTCGCACTGAGAAGTGGCGGCTCATGGCCTGAAATGCAGAACGCGATGCTGCTGGCGTTGCTGGCAGGTGTCGTATTGTTGCTGATGGAAGTCGTGCGTAACGCGATCAGTTGGGTGCGCACGGTGCAGGCCGAGTTGTTGCAGGATCACATCACGTCGCTGATTCACGAGAAGTCAGTCGCGGCCGATCTCGCATTCTACGAGCTGTCTGATTATTACGATCACCTGCATCGCGCGCGCAGGGAAGCTCGTTACCGGCCGGTCGCGCTGCTCGGCAACATCGGCGCGCTCCTGCAAAACAGCATCACGCTCATCGCGATGGGCGCGATCCTGATTCCCCTGGGACCATGGCTGGTCGTGGCGCTCCTGCTCAGCACTTTGCCGGCCTTTTTCGTGGTCGTTCATTACGCACTCGCGGAGTACCAGTGGCGTCAACGCACAACCACCGACGATCGCCGCGCGTGGTATTACGATTGGCTAATGACCACCGCCGAAGCGGCGGCGGAGATCAGACTGTTCGGGCTCGGGAAGTACTTTCAATCGGCTGACAAAACTCTGCGCGGGCGACTACGGCATGAACGCCTGCGCCTCGCACGACGACAAAGCCTGGCGGAATTAGCAGCAAGTTTGATCGCCCTCGTGATCATGGGCGCCGCCCTCGGGTTGATGGTGTGGCGGACTTTGATGAACGTTATCACCCTCGGCGAACTCGCGATGATTTACGCCGCGTTCAACGCCGGGCAGGGGCTGATGCGCACGCTGCTCGAAAACGCCGGCCAGCTCTACGGCAACAGCCTCTTCCTCGGAAACCTGTTTGAATTCCTCGCGCTCCAACCGAAGATTGAGTGTACCGGCGGCACGTCATCGTCACCGCAGCGCGATGTTCAACACGGGATTACTTTCAACCGCGTCTCCTTTACTTACCCCGACGCGACGAGCAAAGCACTCGACGATTTCACGATGACGATCCCGAGTGGAAAGATTGTGGCGATTGTCGGACCGAACGGCGCGGGAAAGAGTACGCTGTTAAAGCTCCTCTGCCGCTTTTACGATCCAAACGAAGGATCGATCGCGATCGATGGCAAAGATCTCAAAGACTTCCAGGTCGACGATCTGCGACGACTGATTACCGTTTTATTTCAACAACCATTTCACTACAACAGCACACTGCGCGATAACATTCTTTACGGCGATCTAAAACTCGAAGCGACCGACGCTGAAATCAACGCCGCTGTTCGCGCTGCCGGCGCCGAAGAAATCGTCTCGCGCCTGCCTGACAAGTCACAGACGCTGCTCGGTCGCTGGTTCGCGGGTGGAACGGAGCTGAGCGTCGGTGAGTGGCAACGCATCGCGCTGGCACGCGCGTTTCTGCGCCGCGCACCGATCATCATTCTCGACGAGCCCACGAGCGCGCTCGATCCGTGGGCCGAAGCAGACTGGCTCGAGCGTTTTCGCGAGCTTGCATTTGGCCGGACCTCGATCATCATCACGCATCGCTTCACCACCGCGATGCACGCTGACGTGATCCACGTGATGGACCACGGGCAAATCGTCGAGTCAGGCAGCCACCAACATCTATTAAATCTGGATGGTCTTTACTCCCAGTCCTGGTCACGCCAAATGACGTCAACAGCTTACGCAAAATCCGTATAAAAATCCGTGTCATCCGTGGTTAACAATTTGCTAGTCTGCATCGCACGTCGTGATACCGATCGGGATGAGCTACGATCTCTCGTAAGACAGCAGATCGACTGGGATTATGTCATCGCCCTCGCCTACGCTCACGGACTGCTCCCACTCCTTCAAAAACACCTCGCCACCACAGCGAGCGATCTGGTTCCCACGCACGT
The DNA here is from genome assembly GCA_035760085.1 of Pyrinomonadaceae bacterium. GTDB lineage: Bacteria > Acidobacteriota > Blastocatellia > Pyrinomonadales > Pyrinomonadaceae > PSRF01. The sequence goes on along the minus strand of DASTTS010000610.1, from coordinate 1,463 downwards.
CCTCTCACAACTGAAACGTGAATCAGTTGCAAATTTGCAGAACGTATTGCATCTCACCGGCAAACAGCTTCACGTCTACAAGACCTTCAAACGATTCAACATCGCTGTTGCCCTGTTCAAAGGTCCGTCGCTCGCACAAATGGCTTACGGTGAGTTGTCTTTGCGCCAGGCCGGTGATATCGACGTGCTGATTGCGCGCCACGACTTCGGGGCAGCTCGCTGTGTACTCGAAGCGCTCGGCTACGAAATGATGCCTGAGCTGACACGCGAGCAGCTAGATTCACACCTTAATAATCATTGCGAGATCCAGTTCGTGCGCGACGACACCCTGACAGTTGTCGATCTGCATTGGGACCTCGCGCCGCGCAGCTTTGCCTTCGGCGTCAAAGCACATGAAGTCATGTCGCGACTGCAATCAGTCTCGCTCGCAGGCACGACGGTGGAAACTTTCGGTGCCGAAGATCTCATACTGTATCAGGCTATGCATGGCGCCAAACATCTGTGGCGCCGTTTGGAATGGATCTCGTGCCTCGCGGAGTCACTGCGCGCCACACCGGCCATCGATTGGAACGTGCTCGTCGAGCGCGCCGCACACGGACACGCGACACGCATGCTCGCGCTCGGCTTGCGACTTATCGAAGAGTTCTCTGACGTAGTCGTTCCATCTGAGGTGCTGGCCTCAGTCGATCCAGACAACGCGATGCAACGAATGGCAACGCAGATTCGTTCAGAACTCTTCACGACCTTTGGTCCAGCCGGGTCGACCGAAACCAACCTCTACAACCTGCGCATCATGGACCGCAAACGCGACGCACTCGTCTCTGCGTTGCGCTCGATCTTCGTTCCAACCTTGCCCGATTGGCAGTCACTCGCGCTGCCCGCCTCGTTGCACTCGCTCTACTACGCCTATCGCCCGTTGCGGCTCTCGAAGACCTACAGCACCGCGCTCTGGCGACGACTCAGGCCGAGGCGCCGCGATGCATAAACCGCCGCTGAAGTGGGCCGGCGGCAAACGCTGGCTCGTCTCGCATCTGAAACCAATTTGGGAAGCACACACGGAGCGTCGCTATGTCGAACCGTTTTGCGGCGGGCTGGCCGTCGTGCTTGGGTTGCAACCGAAACAATCTCTTCTAAACGACATCAACCCGCACCTGATCAACTTTTATCGTCACGTGCAAAATGGTTTACGGATGCGCGTGCGAATGCGAAATGACGAGGAGCTTTTCTATCGGCAGCGCGAGCGCTTCAATCGTTTGATTCGACGCGGCAAGGCGCACACGGAGGAAGGCGCGCAGTTGTTCTACTATCTCAACCGCACGTGCTTCAATGGTCTCTGCCGGTTCAACAAAGGCGGCGATTTCAATGTGCCCTTCGGGACGTATAAAGCAATCAACTACGCGCGTGATTTTTCGAATTACGCGGCGGTGTTCCGGCAGTGGGAGTTCAGCAATGTGGATGTGGAG
>DASTTS010000609.1:0-2681 GCA_035760085.1 Pyrinomonadaceae bacterium | reverse complement strand
AATTCACGATCCCCTTGTGGGCCACCATCACGCCCTTCGGCCGGCCAGTCGAACCGGAGGTGTAAATCACATACGCCAGATTTTTTCCCGACACCGCGCTCGCACGATTGTTTCCGTACTGCTTGATCTCCTCCCAATCAGCGTCGAGACAAACCACCTGAGCCCAGCTTGACGGCAACCTCTCTCGCAAGCTCTCTTCGGTCAGCATGAGTGGTGGTCCAACTTCGTCCAACATGTAGGCTAGTCGCTCGGGCGGATGCGCGGGATCGAGCGGCATATATGCAGCCCCGGCTTTCAGCACCCCTAAAAGCGCGACAACCATCTCGGGACTCCGGCTCAAACAGATCGCGATGACTTGCTCAGACCCGATGCCGAAGCCACACAAATAGCTCGCCAGCTCTTCAGCGCGTTGGTCCAATTCACGATAGCTGAGCTGTGCTTCGCCATGGACCACCGCCACGGCGTCAGGATTCTCCGTCGCCTGGCGTTCAATCAGTTGCGTAACGATCTCAGTAGCAACCGGAGCAGCATTTCCTTTTGATTGTGAAAGTATCCGGGCGCGCTCTGCCCCGGTGAGCCATTCAATCTCGGACAATGAGCGAGGTTCGCGGGCCAGACTCTCCAGGATCAAGTTGAACCTGTCCAGCAACTGCCGGCTCGCCTCCGCGCTAAAAAGCCTCGGATCGTATTGCAGTCTCAACTTCAACGATTGCTCGACGATGGCATGCAACGACAGCGGATAATTCGTGTTCTCGAGCTGGACCGGAACGCTCGACTTGATGTTTCGTTGTGCGCGGGAGTGCGCATCAACCTGGTAGTTCTCCTCGAAAGCCTCGGTGGGAAAATTCTCAAAAACGACGATGCTGTTGAATAAAGGCACGTTTCCCGGCACGTCACTGCAACCGTGTATTTGAACGAGGGGCGTAAATTCAAACTGTCGCGCCGCAGCCTGATCTTGTTGTATTCGGCGAAGCCACTGTTCGACCGTCAACTCCCGCTCGATTCTCACTCGCACCGGCAACGTGTTGATGAAAACACCAATCATGCTCTCAACACCTTCAAGCGGTATCGAGCGGCCGGAAACTGTCGAGCCAAACACCACGTCCGGCTCGCCGCTGTGAAGGTTCAGCAGCAGCGCCCACGCTCCCTGCACGATCGTGTTGAGCGTGAGTTGAGAGTCTCGCGCGATCCTTTCGAGGGCTCGCGTCGTCTGCTCTGAGACTGACTGTGACCACTCTCGACGTTCGTCAGAGAAACTTCTCGCATCATCAACGAGCGGCAACGTTGAAGGCCTGACAAAATCCTGCAACGTGCGACGCCAGTGTGCCTCGGCCTCACTCAGCTCCAGCTTCTTCAACCAACTTACGTAATCGCGATAGGGCCGCGGCTTCGGCAAACGCAGCTCGCGCCCTTCACGATATGCGCGATAGTGTGCCGCCACCTCTTTAAACAGAAGCACACAGGACCATCCATCCAGCAGCACGTGATGGCAACTGCAAATGAATTCATACCGTTCGTCTTCCACGCGAAACAGCGCGAGCCTGATAGGCGGCGATTGCGAGAAATCGAAAGCTGAATTGCGATCCTGAGCATAGTAGTCAGCGAGTTTCTGCTGCTGCTCGTCTTTTGTGAACGCGCGCCAGTCTTCGACTCTGAGCGGCAAGTCTGCCTTACGCAAAACCACTTGCCGCATCGTTTCCATTCCTTCCCAGACGAAGATCGTGCGCAACACTGCGTGCCGGCTCACAGCGGTTTGCCACGCCTTCTGAAATGCCGCGACGTCGACAACTTCATGCAGCGTGAACGGAAACTGGCAGTGATACAGGTGCGACGCGGGCGCGCGCAGACTATCCAGCAGCAATCCCTCCTGTATCGGAGAGAGTGAATAGATTGCTTCAATATTTTTCGCTGCTGCTTTCATGGACCAATGACACCTGCGGGGCGGGTGGGCCGGCGTGGGGGTCAGTCAACATCACTGAACGCCTCGACCCACCCGCTTATCGCCAGCAGGGCCGCAGGGTGGTAATAACCACGGCCAAAACCGGCTAATCTTTTTGTGGCTAAGAAATTTTAGGAAAGGCTTAACTAGTTTGGAGTGCGCCAACCTTTGCCAGAATCGTTTCGAGCTCAAGGTGCGACAGGTCCGCATCGATCTCGATCTCCGCTTCAAAACTCCCGGTTCTACTTTCGATGACTTCTTTAAGCGCGGCTTCGAATCGCTTCACTACGTTCTTGATTGTCTCCGCGTGATGCACTGCGGCGCTGTAATTCCAACTCACTTTTAAACGTCCTTCACTTACTACGCCGACTATCTCGAGCAAGTGCGGCCGCTTGTTGGCTTCGTCCTGAGTCAGGCCGGCATTTTCCGGTGCTATTCGAAACAGACCTTCATCCGTTCCGAACACCTGATCGAACTGGCCCAGGTAGTTGAAGATCACTTCGGCAGTGCCTAACTCCCGCAAAGTATTTGTTACTTCGTCGTTCGCCGCTTGATATCGCAACAAACCATAGCTGAGACCTTTGTCCTTCACGTCTCTCAATTGCTCACGAACTGCTTTCAGTCTGGTTTCGAGCCCCGCTGCTTCGCGTCTCAACCGCACGGGATAGATCGTCGTGAACCAACCGACCGTTCGCGTCACATCTACTGCTGCGACTTGATCGTCGCGGCCATGTCCTTCCAA
>DASTTS010000608.1:0-2767 GCA_035760085.1 Pyrinomonadaceae bacterium | reverse complement strand
TGTTAGCGATGGGCAATCGCGACGCCGCGCTCGAGCAGTACACAATCCTCACCAACATCGACCCTGATTATGCTGAAAAGTTAAATGCCATCATAAACCCGTAACCACGGATTACACGGATTAGTTTATTACTTCACAAACAATAGCGGTTAATGAATTGTCCTGGAGGGTTGCGTTGCGTGGGAGTTGGCCGTGCAGGTCGCAGCCGAAGACAGCGTAACGTGAGAGCGATTTGAAGAGGTTCTCACCAAGCAACGACGTGCGCGTAACGCGGCCGTCGCCGGGCGCGTACATCGCCTCAGTGGCTTTTTGCTTTGAGATCTTGACGCCAGTTGACGTGCGGTACTCGCGCGGTCTCGTCAACGTCAACCAGCGATTCCGTTTTTGATCGCGCAGAATCACGGGCGCTCTCAATGTCTCCTCGCAATCACCACCAATCGCAAGCAGCACAACCGGCGTGCTCGCATCGCTGACTGCATCGAGCGCCTCGTGAAATCGACGCGCGCGCTTCAAAGTCATAGCAAGATAAGCGTCGAGATCATCCTCCGACTTGCCGTTTCCACCATCCGTTCCCGCTGCTGGCGCATAACGTCGCCGAAACTCCGGCGAATAAATCACGCTCCAGCCATATCGCTTCCAAACTTCCGGATCGTAAAGATCGACCGCGAGCGGTTGCAGGTTCTCGTCGAGAAAACTCACCGCCTGCTTATGCGGCATGAGCTGAAAAACCGACGGCGTGCTAACGGAGTCTTCCGCCGTCAGCTTGTTGAGAAGAGGAACACGGCGCCGCAAGCCTTCAGTGATCGAATAACCCTCGATGAGCGTTGCGAACGCGTCCGCTGAGCCTTCGTTCGGCACTCCGATCATTACGATCTTGTTGATATGCGCCGCGCCCAGCCATGTCGGCTGAATTGGACCATCGCCCGCAGGCAAATCGGCGTCGCCATACATCGCCGCGTAACGCGCGATCAATCCGCCCATCGAATGCGCGACGATGTTGAACTTCAGATCGGGACGTTGCAGCTTCGTCTTCAGTTGCGCTATCCGCCTGATGAGCTCGCGTGCGTTCGAGACGTTGTCCTGCCGCCAGTCGTAGGGAAAAACGTAGAACGTGTCCTGGTAGCCATCAGCAGCGGGGTTGTTCCAGTCGCCATCGCGATAGCCGGCGTAGCGACGCAGTGCAACGAGCAGATCTCTGTAGACATAAACCTCGGGCAGCAAGCGCGCGAGCTTCACCGTCTCGACGATCTTTCCCGGGACAAGATCGTCGCGATTCGCGGCAAGATCCAGACTAATCGGCAGTCTCTCCTGAGACGTGCGAAACGCTGACGGCCAAACTGTTTCCCTAGTCTTTGGATTGATCAGCTCGGTTCCGAGAATTCCGGGAATCACGATCACCGGACGCTTTCCAGTCCGTGCGCGTGCAGTGGCGAAGATGTGTTCGAGGTTAGGAGTGCGACGCGCAGAAATACACGCGCTCGAGACGAGTGAAACGGCGATCAGAATTATGACTAAACGTCGAGACTGGGCAACTGCTGATCTATTCAACGGGCACCGTCCAACGACGATTGATGAGGCTCGCGACAAAGCCTGCGCCGAAGCCGTTGTCGATGTTGACCACGGTCACGTTTGACGCGCACGAGTTCAACATACCGAGCAAGGCCGCAACACCTCCAAAAGATGCGCCATAGCCGATGCTGGTTGGCACAGCCACAACGGGAACGCCGACTAAACCTCCGACGACAGACGGCAAAGCGCCCTCCATCCCTGCCGCAACGATGACGACGCGCGAGCGCTGCAACAGGCTGCGCTCGGCAAGGACACGATGAATTCCAGCAACGCCGGCGTCCCAAATGCGATCGACCGTGTTGCCCATGGTTTCCGCCGTCAGCGCTGCTTCTTCGGCGACGGGAATGTCGCTCGTGCCTGCGGTGACGACTGCGATCGAGCCGACGCCCTGATTCGTCTTGTCGCGACGGATGCGTACGAGTCGCGCGGCTTCGTGCCACTCGGCATCAGTTACTACGTTTCTGATCTCTCCAAACGTGCCTTCGTCAGTGCGTGTGACGAGAATGTTTGGCGAACGCTCAACGAGCCGCTCGACAATCCCGACGATTTGCGCGCGAGTCTTGCCGCCGCCAAAAACGACTTCCGGAAAACCCTGTCGGGACGCGCGCGAGTGGTCGACACGCGCGAAACCGATGTCTTCGAAATGAAGATTCTTGATGCGGTCGACAGCCTCGTTGGTTTCGACTTCGCCGCTCTTGTAGGCCGCTAAAAGCCTCGCCAGTTCGTTCAGATCCATCACGTTCAGGATGCCACAAACGGGTGCAAAAAACACATAAGCAGAACAGGCAGACGCTCTACGTCGTTATCAGAATGATGCTTTTGTGCTTTTTGTGCTTCTTTGTGGCAATATCTGACTAACCGTGTCGACCGTAATCAAAAACACCCGTCTCACACTGGAAATGATCAAGATCGAGCACACGCTTTTCGCGTTGCCGTTTGCATTTCTGGGTGCGGTGCTGGCAGCCCGCGGACTTCCTTCCGCGTCGCAGATTTTTTGGATTGTGGTGGCGATGGTTGGCGCGCGCTCGGCGGCGATGGCCTTCAATCGCATCGCGGATCGAACTTTCGACGCGCGCAATCCGCGCACGGCTTCGCGAGCGATTCCAGCCGGACTTTTGTCAGTTGGATTTGTTTGGGCGTTCACAATTGCGGCAGCCGGTTTGTTTCTGCTCGCCGCGGCGATGTTGAATCGTTTGAC
>DASTTS010000607.1:0-11766 GCA_035760085.1 Pyrinomonadaceae bacterium | reverse complement strand
TGCGACGCACCAGCTTGGGCTTGATCGTGGGCCAACTGTGCTGACTTACTACTATCCGCTTGTTGACGAGAACCCGCGTGTGGGACGGACGCGTCTGCTAGAGACTGACTGGCGTGGCTGGGCGGAAGTGACGTTGAGCGATCTATCACGTGCGCACCCGGATATTCGCGGATTGGTAGAGCGTCTGGACGTGATGCGCTGGGGTCACGCGATGATCCGCCCGCGAGCAGGTTTTATGTGGGGTTCCGCGCGTCGTGAGGCGGCAAAGCCGTTCCGAGGGATCCACTTCGCGCACTCGGAATTGAGTGGCGTCGCGCTGTTCGAAGAAGCGTTTGATAATGGTCTACGAGCAGCGCATGAAATCCTGCCAATCCTGTAAATCTTGTCATCCTGTTAGACAGGATTTCAGGATTTTCAGGATTAACCGGATGTTGGTTTGTGAGCGATTGCGTGCCTGATTACTTTTAGGGACTCTTCCAATTCCTCGCCGACAAGTTCTAGTCGCGGCGGACGCACGCGCGCGTTCCCCATCCCAACCTCCTCTTGCACGAGCTTAATCAACTGCACGAATTTCGGCACGGTATCCATCCGCAACAACGGCAAAAACCAGTTGTATAACGGCATCGCCTTCTTTAAGTCGCGCTCCACCGCGTAGTTGAACAAATCGACTGACTCGCGCGGGAACGCGTTCACGAGTCCCGCAATCCAACCGACTGCGCCCATCAACACGCCTTCGACGATCACGTCATCAACACCAACAAAAATCGCGAGCCGCTCGCCAATCAACTCTCTGATCCACGTGATCCGCCGTACATCCGTACTCGACTCTTTCACCGCCTCGAAGTTCTCATATTCAGCAGCAAGCTCCGCGATCTGATCCGGCAGAAAATCAGTTCCGTAGGCGACCGGGTTGTTGTAGAGCATGCATGACAGTTTCGTCGCACGAAAGACAGCTTCGATGTGCACTTTCATCTCGCGCCAGTCGCTGCGATAGACGTACGGCGGCAACACCATCAAGCCGCTACAGCCGGCTTCGGCGGCTCGTTGAGCCAATCGCACCGCTTCGGCTGTACTCAACGAAGCAATCGCGGCGACGACCGGCACTCGCTCACCAACCGCTTCGATGACCGTCTTCCACAGCGCGAGCTTTTCGTCGAGACTCAACGTCGCACTCTCGCCCAACGATCCGGGCGTGACGATTCCGGTGCAGCCGTTATCGATCAGCCATTTCGCATGACGCGCTACGAACGCGTGATCGATATTGAGTTGCTCGTCAAAAGCGGTTGTCGTCGCGGGCATCACGCCCGCCCATTTCATCTTCATCAGTTACCTCAAACTCTCAATCTTAACTGGCAAAACCGGAGGACGGACGGATTCCGCGCGCCACCCGAACAGAAACTCAACGGCGCCACCGCAGACTCGTCCCTGGCATGGGCCCATGCCGCAGCGCGTCTGCAATTTCGCGGCGCGCCACGAAGTGTATCGTTGCAATCGTTCAAACGTTACGTCTTCACAGCGACAAACAATCGTTTGCGGCGTCGATAAAACTTTCAGCTCACCGCGCAAAGCGAATGTGCGATTCAACAGGTCTGCAAACTTCCGCTGCTCGGCTCGCACCGGAAACAGCTCGCGCGCGGCGTTATGCTTTCCCGCTGCGGCGAGCCCCGCGATCTCACCCTCGACGAGCGACAGCTCCAAACCACCGATGCCCGTGGTCTCTCCGGCGCTGTAAACATTCGCCACCGTTGTCTGTTGAAACGCATCTACTTTAACGCTGCCGGACTCAATCGAGCATCCCAACAACTCCGCGAGTTCCACATTCGGCACGAGATGAAAACCGCACGCGAGATAATCACACGCAACGCACCAACGCTTCGCACCCCGCATTAACGTCACACCTTCAAGCTTCTCGGTTCCATGCGCCTCCGACACCCAACAACTGCTCAAGTATTCGGTCTTACTTTGCGCCGTTGCGCCTTTGCGTGAGAAATCTTTCTTTAGCTCCCACCCCTCCAACAACTTCTTCCTGTGTCTCAGCAGCCCGATCCCAAATCTCGCTAATTGCGACACGGAGGCTTGCTCCGCGACGAGCACCACCCCGGCACCGTGCCTACGCAAATAAGCCGCGACCGCCAGCAACAACGGCCCACTCCCGGCCACGACAACGCGCTTCCCCTCGATCGGTAACCCGGTCTTCACAAGCGCTTGCAGACCACCGGCGCCCATCACGTTGGGCAGCGTCCAACCCGGAAACGGCAGAAAACGTTCCCGCGCGCCCGTAGCAAGTACCACACTCGAGTAGTTCAACTCGCAAACGCCGCTGTTTGTCTCCGCCAGCAGCGTTCCCGGACGTAGTTGCTGAAACACGCGCGCACCATTAATCACCTGTACATCAACACTGCGAATTCTCTCAAACCACGCTTGCGCCTCAGGTGGTCCACCGCGCCAGATCTGACCACCTGCCGCCGGGTTGTCGTCAACAACCGTCACGCGCAAACCACTCTGCGCTGCTCGCCACGCCGCCGCCATTCCGGCCGGCCCGGCGCCAACCACCAGCACATCAGGCGCGTCAGCCATCAGTTCGCACGTCCATCCCGTTTCTGCAAACCGTCTGACAACTGCGACAGTGCGGCTCGCCATCGATCGTGACGCGACACTCGAAACAGATCCCCATGCCACACAATGGCCCACGCGGCTCGCCCGTCACTGAACGTCGAAACGTGTTCACACCTGATTTAAGAATCGCCGCTGACACCATGCTGCCCGCCGGCACCTCGACTGCAATACGATTAACGACGAGCGTCACAGTTTCAGGCATGGACCGGCTCCCGGGCCATTCGCGCCGGCAAATAAGGCGTGACTGGAATCGGCGTTTCGCGATTCATGATCTGCGCGACGAGTAATTTCGCGGTCGCGAGCGAGGTCGTGATACCGAGTCCTTCGTGTCCGGTAGCAAGATAGAGTCGCTCGTGTTCCGGGTGTGGACCAATCAAAGGAAGCTTGTCGGGCGTAGCAGCACGAAACCCGGTCCACGCGCGCAACGAAGAGAGTTTCCCGAGACCTGGCAGGTATTCAATCGCACGATCGAGCATGCGTGTGAGAACCGGAGCGTCAACCTGCGCATCATCAACACCGAACTGCCGCGACGATCCGATCAATAACTGACCCGTCCTGCGTGGTTGAATGTTGAAAGCGACCGATTCAGCAGTCAACGTGTGCGCGCTTTTCAGATACCCGAGCTCGACCAGTTGATGACGTACAAAATTCGGATAGCGATCGGTAATGACGAGATGACCTTTGCGTTTCTTTACCTCGAGCCCGCGCGTCAACGCAGGCGATGAGCTCCCGGCCGAATTCACTATCACGCCAGCCGAGAGGGAAGTTCCATCGTGCAAGAGAACGCCTTCTGCCGTGATCGCCTTGACCGCTACGCCAAGAAAAAGCGATGCACCTTTCGCCAACGTCTGATCGACGAAGTATTGCGCTGCACACGGCGGATAAATCACGCTGTCACCCGGAACGCGAAGCCCGCCAACTAATCCCGGTCGCAAATTCGGTTCAGTTTCAGCGAGCGCCTGCGCGTCGAGTATCTCAGTCTTGACGCCGCGATCCGCGTAAAACTTCTCCTTCCGTCGCGCCTCAGCCAGCTCTTCGTCATCAGCCGCGATCCAGATCGTGCCGCACGCATCGTGCTCAACTTCGCGTGGCAACTCGTAGCTAATCTCATCCCAGAGTTGTTGTGAATAGCGCGTGAGCGCAAACTGCGCTTCCGAATCGTCCATCACGACGAGATGGCCCATGCCCGCCGCTGTCGCGCCGCCACCAACGATCCCTGCTTCAACAATGGCAACATGTAGACCTTCGCGCGCGCATTCCGCCGCACACGCGGATCCAACAATACCCGCGCCGATGATGATCGCATCGTAAGTTTTCGAACTCATCTGCCAATGCCCATGGCAAAGGGATCGCGAGCGTCGAGAATTAGATCTGCTTCAGCGGTGATAAAAGCCGAGCCTTTGATACGCGGGTGCACGACGTTGTCGACGACTTTGATCGATCCTTCAAAGACACTGCCGACAATACTCTCCTGTTTCCACACGTCGCCTTCTTTCAGCTTTCCGTCGGCGAAGAGACACGCGAGTTTGGCGCTCGTGCCCGTGCCGCAAGGCGAGCGGTCGTAAGTCTTACTCGGACAGAGCACAAAATTTTTACTGTTAACTCCGGGCAGTTGCGACGGACTAAAAAGTTCGACGTGATCGATCTCATGGCCATCCGACCCCGTAATTCCGGCGCGCGCCAGCGCCTCGCGAACTCTCAGAGTAAATTCGAGTAAGCGATCGATATTCTCAAACTCCAGATCCTGGCCGTGGTCGCTCACAAGAAAGAACCAGTTTCCACCCCAGGCAACATCTCCTCTAACTGGTCCAAGGCCAGGAACGTCGATCGTGATGTTCTCAACCAGTCGATAACTCGGAACGTTCGCGACTTCTACGTTTCCATTTTCATCAAGATGAGCTACGACGACGCCGACCGGCGTCTCGAGTCGATGTTGACCAGGACCGATGCGGTTAAGGTAGGCCAAAGTTGTAACCACGCCGATTGTCCCGTGCCCGCACATTCCCAAATACCCTGCGCGATCGAAAAAAATAATGCCGGTGACACATGATTCATCAACTGGAGCACACAGCAATGCGCCCACGGCTCCGTCCGAACCACGCGGCTCGTTCACGACTGCGCGGCGAAAGTCGTCGTGATCATTCCTGAAACGCTCAAGACGATTGGCAAGCGAATCGCTGCCGAGATCCGGCCCACCACTGATGACCACACGGGTAGGCTCACCACCTGTATGTGAATCTATGACTCTGACACGTCGCATCCGGCATATTGAGCCACAAGGAGATTCATCCTGCAAATTCTGTAAATCCTGAAATCCTTGTAAAGACTTGGAATGGTAGAAAGTCGTTTACAGGATTCAGGATTTACAGGATTTGCAGGATGAATCTATTATGCTTCGAATGCGCAGGTTTTTCCCCCTCGTTCTTCTTCTGTTGTGCTCCAGTGTGGCTTCCGCCCAGGCCCCGCAAACACCCGCGCAGGCGCGCGAGGCCGAGTGGAAGAGTTACACGCTCCCACAAACCAACTTCGCACGGCAGATGAGTCCCGAGAAAGAGTTTCTATTTCGTGTTCCCGCCGACTGGAAGCAACAGGGCACCGAGCTTGTCTTCAATGGTCCGCACGCGTCGCTCATTAGAGTAACGGTACAGAAAATTCCCGATGGGTATCCGTTTCAGGAGTATTTCGCGGCTGTACTTCAAGGCGTGAAAGACTTGCCGGGCGCGACTGAAGCGACGGTAACACGCAAGACGCAACTTCAGGATCTGGAAGCGCGCGAGATCTTTTTCGAGATGAACACCGCCGAGGGCGACACGATCCGCAGCACATCCTGGATCACAGTGAGTGGACCACTCGCCGTTACGTTCAACTTTCAGACGCCCATCGCACACGCGACTGAGCTCGAACCGTTCTTCAAAGCCGTCGTGCAATCCGTGGTGTTTGTTTCCCACGGTTATACGGCTTTGGAATCGCTGCGCAGTTCGATAATTAAGACGCCCACACCTGGTCCAGTCAACGAAATAGAGAGCATCGTCGCCGCGCTTGGCGACGCTACATCCGATCGAGAGTCACCCGTTAATCGTCTCGCGTCACTCTTTTCGACGCATGCGGACGTCACGCTCGACCTGCTGCTCGATCGACGTCCATTGATTCGCGCAGCGGCTGTCCAGGCCCTCGCGCGCACGAGCAACAACACGCTGAAACCATTTCTTTGGGAGATGGTCGGCGATCGGGAACTGCTTGTAGCGCAAGCTGCCGCGCGTGGGGTCGCAACTGATCCGGACGTTGTTGCCAAAATTCTCAAACACTCGATTTCGGGTTACCGCACAGAATTGATCGCCCGCGTCTGGCCTTTCATGCCGGCTGACAAGCGAGTTGAGCTGCTGCAACAGATCTTCAGCAAGACAGCGACACCAGGTAAGCTATCGCTACCTCCATCGGAAAAATCTATAACCAAAACCGAGGTAACGGTAAAAGCGCTTGAGCTGAAGCCTGTGAAACCCGGAACGCCCGTTCCCGACGTGACGGTTGGAGTTTCGACCGATCCCAGGATTCAGCTCGGCGCGCTCACGCTGCTCACCATGATCCCGGTCGACGAGTTCAAACTGCCACTCGCGCGGCTCATGGCGTCAAACCACAACCCGCTGATCGCCGTCGGATTGCAGGTGGCGGAATTGCGTGGCGAAGCGCTGCCCGTTGATACATTGATCAAATTGGTAGCGTCGTCCGATGAGCAGGTGAGTAAACTCGCGGCGCAAAGTCTTGGATTCTCAGCGACTGTTTCTGACATTCCGCGCATCGAGGCACTCGTCTCAAAAGACTCTGCGGCCGCGAAAGAATCTCTCGACGACGAACTCAAACTCTCGATCAAGAAGATTCGCTTCCGAAACGAGCTCAACACGGCGAAGAGTACGGCTGAAACACGTGAGATCATTAGCAAAGCTCTCAATGATCCGTTACTCGACGAGTTTGCCTGGCGGTATGACTGCGAACTCACTCCAAACGGATGTGGACCAGCGACGAGCTTGCCCACTGTGAAACCCGATCTCGCCGTGAAGTCGTTTGCGGAGAATTTATTCCCGCGCAAAGTTCATCACTACACCGCGATTCCGAATCCGGGCCAGTCCGTTCAGCGATTTTACGAAACATTGAACGGACTCCAGATGGATTCTCCGCGCGCGCAGGCAAGTCTTGTGATGATGATCGGTTACCTGCGCCAGACACTGGCGAACCAGTTGAGTGCGCCGGCTGAGGCGCAAACGCTGATCGAATACACCGGCATCGATCCCAATTCGCCAATCGCAATGGGCGCATGGACGTCCGACAAAGCGCTCGACACCACCGCCCTCGCAGAACGAAGAGCAATCGTGTTGCGGGTCAAAGATCGCGCGAGGTTTGAACGAGCGATAGCGGCGCTCCAGTCGCCCTCGTACAGCTTCGCCAGCATGACCGATTACGTCGCGATCGGCACACGTGCTATCGCAGCCTTGCCGGCATTCCTACCGCTCAGTGTCGCGGCGGTGCGTTCCGTTGACACGAACAAAAGACCGTCGGACGCTCCGGTGGTGCAGTATTCGTTTGTAACAGAAAAGGAATGGAACGGTCTGCGCATCAAAACAATCGAGGATCGCGTGATCAACTCCGATTTCCGGATTGAAGGTGCATCAACTCACATTGTTTTTATCGGCGACACGGTGATTCTCTCGCCTGACCTCGCGACGATTCGCGACCTGCTGGTCCATGCGACAAATCCAAATGACGACCAGAATCTCGCCGCGAACGCTGAGTTTCGTAAAGCTATAGAACGTCGTGGTGATGTTGTTTATTTCAGCGATCTGAAAACCGTGCTGAGTGCATTTGGAGACGAGATCAAAGATGCCGGCTTCAACATCAATGAGAGTGGAGCGCTCAATATCTCGAACAGCTCCTGGGAAAATATTCACCACCTCACGTTTGCAGAGAGTGACTGGTCGAAACCTTTGGTTCCGTTTCAACCCGGGGAGCTGACGGCGCCGCGCGAGTTGTTGCCTGCTTCGACGATTGCTTACTACCTGATGAAAGTCGATCTGGCGAGCGTGTGGTCTCCGAAGTTGAAGACATTTTTCCTGCCTGACGATCAGCAAAGCACGTCGAAGGTACAGGCGATGGATTTGAAAGAGTTCTTGTCTGAGCTCGGTCCGGAATGTGGCGCCGCGATCCTCGACATTCCAGGCTTTAAAGACTTCGACAGTGTAACGTGGGCCGCTTTCTGCAGGTTGAAGAGTACGAAACTGCCGGAAGCGCTGACAGCCGGCACTCTCTTCGCCGGCGTTGGTCCAACGAAAGATGTTGCACAAGTCAAAATCGATTCTGACTCCTATTTTGTCGCGGCACGCAAAGGGTTTTTTGTAGTTTCGAATCACGAAAAGGGATTGTCATTTGAAGGTAAGAGTAAGCTCGCGGAGACACGCGACTATTCCCGCGCCGCAGAGAAAGTGCCCGGCGGCATTGTCGCGTTCGGCGGCTACAACCTCGAGGCCGCAATCGCCGCAGCGAACAACACGCCTGTTGAAGGATCACAGGCCATGATCGCAAACATGATCGGCTCCGTTGCCGGTGCGTTTCACAGTCAAAACTTTTACGCGACCGCGAGCGCGGGCGCAGTGGAAGCACATTCTTCCGTGGCGATGGATCGTGAGGGCCGTTATCCCGTGGCCGATTTTGCGCTGCTATCGCGCGGCCGGAACATTACGTTCGCGACACTCGAGCCTGCGGGTATTCCGATCACGGATCAGAATCGCTTGAGTAGTCTGGTGCTGAGAGTTCGTTCGAAAGCACCTGGGCCAATCGAAAACATTCGCGACGACATCAAGACAGCAGAGCAAACCATCGAGCAGAAGTCAGCGCAGGAGTTGTTGCTGACGATCGCGGCGCGACGAAGCGCTCCTGAGAAAGCGCTCGAGTTGCCGGTTAAAAATCCGGAGTTTACAGCGTTTTTAAAAGCAACGAAGGAGTTTGCAGCCGACAACGAGGAAGTAAAAACGCAGGCGCAACAGATCGCGGGCACGGATCGCGATGCATGGAACGTCGCGCGCAAGCTTGCGAATTGGACGTACAAGAATCTCGAATGGAAACACGTCAGTAATGCAGATGCGGCGCAGACACTGGCAACGCGTGAAGCTGACTGTTCTGAGTTCAGCGCGCTGTTTGTGGCGATGGCACGCTCGCTCGGCTTGCCCGCGCGAATGGTTTCAGGCCTCGCTTACAGTGGTAACTCGTTTGGTGGTCATGCCTGGGTGGAAGTGTGGATCGGAAAATGGATCGAGCTCGATCCGACGTGGGGTACTGACTTTGTTGACGCAACTCACATTCGCGACAGCTCATATGCGCTCGTCACGTCCGCTGCTTTGAATCTCATCGAAGTCGAAGTGCTCGAAGCGAAGCGCACTGTTTCTGACTTTCAAAAGAGCGCGCCGGCTCTCGTACAGCATCTTTCTAAAGCAATTCCAACTGCGGCGCGCTCGGACATCGAAGCGGTGATCGATTTGCCGGTGCTTACGGACGAATTCATGGGCCAGGGCGCGTGGTCCAGGATGAACGATCGCGAAAAGGAGAAGATGTGGTCGGCTTACCGGCGCGTGATCGAAGAGATCGTAAGCGGTTATGGCAACAGCTATTCGACCGACAACAGGCTGCGCCTGCTGCATCTCGAAGAAAAAGAAAATGAAGCTGAGGCAACTTGCCTGCTCTACCCGTCTGACTTGTTGATGAGGCTGCGTCTCGTCCGGCGAAACGATCTGTGGTATCTGGTCGAAGTCCAGCAAACTGACAGCGCTCTTTATACCGCTTCAGACACGCTCCAAACGACGATTGCATCGATCGAGAAAGTTCGCGCCGGACAGAAAGCGTCACCGGCCGGTTTGACGGATTTCGCCCGCGTGTTGCTTTTGTTGAAAGAGAATTCTGAAAAGGCGCTCGTGGTCGTTGATAAGGCTCTGACAGCCAATCCAAAAGATAAAGGTTTGCGTTTTTTGAAAGCGCTGACTTTATCTGACTTAAACAAATCAGAAGAAAGCACAAAGCTGCTGCGCGAGTTAAGCGCGGAAGATTATGCTCCCGCAGTGTACAAGCTTGCCATCACTCTGAACACCTCCGACAAAAAGGATGAAGCGACATACAAAGAACTCGTCAAGTTGTGGGAGCACTACACATCACTCGAACCTTACGATCCACGCGGCTTCCGGGGACTTGGGACTGCATCTAGCTATGTTGACAACCTGGCCCAGACCGAAGCTGCCTACCGGAAAGCGATTGAACTTGATCGCGCGGGTAGCGACAACTATGTGCCATTGATTCTCTTCCTCGTCTTCAATGACCGGTTTGACGATACCAAACAGGTGTTTGCGGCTTTCGACCGACATAAAGACACGGATGTAGACCTCATGGTGGAAGTAGTTCGTCAGCTCTATTTCGAATCAGAGGGTGATCGCGCAATAAAGCTCGCAGGCATTGAGCCGGCGAGGGTGAAAGATAGTTCGGAAGTCAACTTACTCCTCGGAAGAATACATTTGGAGGCCGGGCGTTACGCCGTCGCGCTTAACTACTTCAATCTGTCAGCCCGGCTTGATAAGACAGCGTCGTCGTCACCATACGTCGCCATGGCGACACTCCATCGAAAGCAATCGCGCTGGAGTGCCGCGTTGAAAGCAGCCGACCGCGCCATCAGTCTTGACGAAGAAGACTGCGAAGCTTACTACGAGCGTGCTTGCGCTCTCGCCCGGCTTGGGCGACTCAAGGAAGCAATGTCGGCGCTTGAAAAATCCATCGAGATCGATCCCGATCACCTGGACTCCATCACTGATGAAGCAGATCTAAAAGCGTTATCGTCATTGCCGGCATTTAAGAAACTCCTCGCGACAGAGAAGCCTTAGATCTTTACTAACGTTTGTCTGCGATCTCTTCGCGCTCCTCCTGTAGACCAAGGCGCATGGCATCAAAGGCTGGCAAACGGGCGATCGGAGGCATCGGGATGTTGCCGCGTACGGAGAACCAGATGATGCGGTTGAGGATTTCCGGATCGGCCATGTCGGCACGTTCGAGATCCTGTTCTTCGGTGCGTTTCATCCAGTAGGCAGTGGCGGCGTCGCGCGGTGGTGGCGTGACGAGATTGTCGAGCGCGACGTTCGGAACGAGCGCCTTGTAAGGCCGCAGGTCAGCCTCCGCCCGAAAAATATTGATGGGCGTAGCCGTGGCGTCAAGCTGGTTCATCGGCTCGATGCCGAGCAGTAACTCGATCGTCCTGATCAAGCTTACCGTGTTGTGAAACTCATGGACCAACATGCCCGGTTTGTTATAAGCACTGATCACGAGCGCCACTGAACGATGCGCGTCGACGTGATCTGGTCCATCCTGCGCATCGTCTTCGACAACGACGATCGCTGTATCTTTCCAGTAAGGACTATTCGACACCGCTTCAACCATCAGCCCGACTGCGTAATCATTATCCGCAACATAAAACTGCGGCGTCGGCTTTCGCGCGGCAATGCCGTCAGTGTGATCATTCGGCAAACGGACCATCGAAAGATGAGGCAAACGATCACCCGTTCCGGCTGAGCGCTCCGCTGCAAACGTCCGAAACTCCTCGAGCCACACACCCAATCGCGAATTACTAATCAATGGATTCGCAGCATTGTTCTCTCGCGCGCCGCGATACGAGTCGACGGTCATCGCATCCGGCGTGTCCATGTCGAAGTTGCGGTAATGAGCATTAAAGCGTCCCTCGAGGGACTTCTTCGTCGGAAACGCTGAAACATTCGGCGACAGATCGGGATACGACTTCGCGCGGTTCTCACGGATCGCTTTGACGTCCAACTCGGATAACGTTGCGACAAACTCGCCGTAGTTGCGGTAAGTCAAACCCGCACGCGCGGCTGCATCCCAGAGATAGAGTGTCTCGGGCTCGGCGACGTCACGCGAGCCTTGCAGGTAAGGAATGAAACGGCGCATGAAATTCGCCACGTCTTCCGTAGTTGCTCTTGGTCCAAAGAGCGACGGCGCGCCGCGCAGGGGTTCGTAATTCGGCAAACGATTGAAGCCTTCGTAGTCGTAAGTGCGGCCACGGCGGCTGTAATTCCAGCGAAACGCTTTGTCGACGTAATCAGTCGAGAACGCTGC
>DASTTS010000606.1:0-3817 GCA_035760085.1 Pyrinomonadaceae bacterium | reverse complement strand
CCGAACTCGAGCGCGGCCAAAGGCGTCGACTGAAGATGTGATACCAGGAGTTGATTGGCCCACAAAGCAAGTATCAACCCGACAGCGCCACCAGCGATGCCGAGCAGCACGCTCTCGGTCAGCCACTGCCGAATGAGCCGGTGGCGACTTGCGCCGAGCGCTTGCCGGATCGCTGTTTCTCGTCGTCGAATTGCGGCTCGCGCCAGAAGCAGGCTGGCGATATTCGCGCAAGCGATCAGCAGCACGAGCGCGACCACACCCATCGCAATTCCGGCAACGGGCAAGACCTCTTCCTGATCGCGAGGATCCATGCCACCACTCATTCTCAGCAGTTGCACGCTTCTGAGCGTCTCCGCATCGACCTTACCGCGATAGTTACCGGCAACACGCCGGGCAACTTCTGTTAACTCACTTCCGGCGCTCTCAGGCGAGATGTCGGGTTTGAGTAGTGCAAACACGGCGAGCCAATGGGTGTCGCGGTTCTCGAATCGATTAGATCTTGTATCCGCTACGCGCGCAGCCGCAGGCGGATTCAGCAACTGGTACATTGAAAGCGGCAGCCACAGCTCGCGATTGAGCCCGACTTCAGTACCGGTAAAGTTCTTCGGCATCACACCGACGACAGTGAAGCCAAACCCGTTTAATGAGATCTGACGGCCGACGATGCTCGCGTCTGAAGCAAAGCGCGTTCGCCATAGATGCTCGCTAAGGACGACGACGGGCGTTTGCGTCTTCCCTTCTTCCTCGACAAAGGCACGTCCCATAAAGGCGCCGACGCCAAGCAAGTCGAAATAGTTCTCGGAGACGTACTCGCCCTTGACGAGCTCCGGCTCGCTTCCCGATGTAACACTAAAGTCCTGAGTGCCGGAGATCGCCGCCATCCCTTCGAAACTCTGTGCCTGGTTTCGGTAATCCAAATAATCGAGATACGAGATAGGCGCGCGAAGCCAGACCAGACGGTTCTGGTGCTTGACGACTGGAAGAGGACGAATGAGGACAGCGTTAACGACACTGAAGATCGCTGTGTTTAGACCGATACCGAGCGCGAGTGAGATGACCGCAACGAGCGAGAACGCAGGCGTCTTCAGCAACACCCGCAGCCCGTAACGTACGTCCTGAAACAAAGTTCTCATAAGCTTTTACTCGTACCTCAACGCCTCGAGCGGCTCAATGCGGCTGGCGCGCCAGGCCGGGAACCAGCACGCCAGCATCGCTGCGGCCAGCAACAACACCGAAACACCTATGAACGCACGCACGTCAAACGCCTCGACACCGTACAAAGTGGACTGCATCGCACGCCCTACGAGATAAGCACCACCGAGCCCGATCAGCGTTCCAAAAAGCGCGAGCAACGTCCCTTCTCTCAGAACCATACTGATCACGCGCGAGCGCTGCGCGCCGAGCGCCATGCGCACACCAAACTCATGCGTGCGCTGCGCCACGGCAAAAGCCATCACTCCATAAATACCGACCGCCGCAAGTATCAGCCCCAGCGCTCCAAAGCTCGCAAACAACACGACGCTGAAACGATCGATCGCCAGCGAATCGCTCACGATCTCATCGATCGTTTGCACACCTGCCAACGGCATATCCGGATCGACTGCATTGACGGCCGCCGTCACACTCTTGATAACAGACCTCGGATCGCCGCTCGTTTTTAGCGCGACAGAAGCCTGCGGCCACGGATTTTGAGCAAAAGGAATGTTGATCTCCGGAGTGTCCTGACGAAATCCAGCGCCGCGAAGGTTGTGATACACACCAATGATTTGCCATTCAACCGGCTGTCCTCGCTGCGCACCGGGAATAATCGCGGGAAACGAAATTCTTTGCGTTAGCGGATCGAGTCCCGACAAATACTGCTTCACAAAGTGTTCATTCACAGTGGCAACACGCACACTGTTGGCGGTGTCCTGCGCGCTGATGTTACGACCGCTAATCATCCGAATTCCGAGCGTGTCGACGAATTCCGGGGTGACGATTTGAACGCCCGTGCCGAGTCGTGCTTGAGGATCGACGGGTTGGCCCACAACCGTGAACCGCGTGCCATTACCCGTACCACGACCGGGAACACCTGTTGTCAAAGCAGCCTTTGTTACTCCCGGAAGAGCCTGGATCTTCTCCAGTATCTGCCCGTAATACACTCTGATCTGATCTGGTCCATCGAGGCGTTTATCCGGTACCGGCACACGAAACGTCAGCACGTTGTCCGTTTGAATACCGAGATCGATCCGGTTGAGATTCCAGAAACCTCTCAGTGCGAGACCGCCGGTCGCCAGCAACGTGAGCGCGAGAGAAAACTCAGCGATGATGAGCGCACGAAAAGCGTTGCGCTTCAGTCCACCGCTTCCGCTTCGTCCGCCCAGTTGGAGAATTTCATTCAGATCGAGTCGGGTCGCTTGCCAGGCAGGCGCGGCTCCAAACAAGAGCCCGGCAATTGTTGTTACACCGATCGTAAAGAGCAGCACCGGAATACTCATCCTGATGTCTGCTTCCGATGGAATCATCGTGCCGACCGGTGGCATTACGAGGGTGATGGCATCGATGATCACGCGTGCGAGAAATACGCCGAGCGCTCCACCGAGCGCCGCCAACACGAGACTCTCAGTAAGAAACTGCGCGAACAACCTTGGTCTGGAAGCGCCCAGCGCCGCTCTCAACGCAATTTCTTTTTGCCGAGACGTGCCGCGCGCCAACAGTAGATTCGCCACGTTGACGCAACCAATCAGCAGCAGAAACCCGACCGCGCCCAGCAACAACCAGAGGTTGCGTCGCGTGGAGTCAGTAACAAAGTTGAGGTGCAACGATTCGACGCTCACACCGCGATTCGCATTTGTCTTCGGAGACTCGGCCTGAAGTTGTGCAGCGATGCCATTCATCTCTGCCTGCGCCTGATCGATCGTGACGCCGTCTTTCAAACGCGCCATCACCGGCATAAATCTCGAGTCGTGAGTTATCTCCTCAGGTCTGAGAGCGAGCGGTACCCACAACTGCGAAGTGAATCGATCGTTAATGCCCGGCGGAAGAACACCGACGACTGTGTACGACTCGCTGTTCATCCGAATGTCTTTGCCGATGAGGTCACGATTGGAGTTGAAGTATTTGCTCCACACGTTATGACTCATGATCACAACGTGGTCCCTGCCTGGCTGACCCTCTTCGGGAAGGAAGTTGCGCCCGAGCAGCATCGGCAATCCCCGCATCGCGAAGAACCCGGGTGTACAACGTGCGCCAGCAATCTGTTCCGGTCGATCTTCAGTAGCGACGTTGAATGAGGCGCCGGTCCACGAGTTCATATCCGCAAACGAAGTGCTGCGTCGTTTCCATTCCAGGAAATCGCCCGCGGGTACGGAGTTTCGTCCGCCTGGTGTTTTGGCCCATACCATCACGAGCTGATCCGGTTTGGGATAAGGCATCGGCTCGAACACAGCATAGACCACGCTGAAGATCGCCGTAGTCGCACCGATGCCGAGGGCGAGCGTCAGCACCGCCGTGATCGTGAAGCTCTTGTTCTTGAACAACGTGCGAATCGCGAAGCTGATATTTTGTTTAAGCGCGCTCATACTTATTCATCCCTCAATGCTTCCAATGGATCGACTTTCGTCGCCCTCCGCGCGGGGGTGTAACAAGCAAGCAACGACACCATCACCAGCAACAACGGTATCGCCGTGAACACCAGCGGATCCGTCGCACTCACTTCAAACAGCAGGCTCTTGATCGTCCGCGTCAACGCTAACGCACCTGCGACTCCGATCACGACGCCCGCACCTGTGAGCCAAAGCCCCTGGCGCATGACTGCACGTCTGAGCGCGCCGGGTTG
>DASTTS010000605.1:0-12337 GCA_035760085.1 Pyrinomonadaceae bacterium | reverse complement strand
GTGATGAGCTCTTTGATCGTTTGATAACGCTCGTCACGATCTTTCCGCAGCGCCTTCATCACGATCCAGTCGAGCTCAGCAGGCACGTCCGGTGCGAAACGAGCGAGTGGCGGCGGCTCTTTCTGTGTGATCGCGACGATCACGTCAGTTGACGTTTCGCCTTCGAAAGGAGTGCGTCCCGCGATCATTTCATAAATCACGACGCCCAGACTCCAGATGTCGCTGCGTGCATCGACGGGTTTTCCGCGCGCCTGCTCCGGCGACATGTAGTGAGACGTGCCCATCACGACGCCGGCATCTGTTTGCACCATCACTCTCGTCGCGGCCTCTCCATCGGATGGACTGCGATCGATGGTTTCGGTGAGTTTCGCGAGACCGAAGTCCAACACCTTCACGTAGCCATTGCGGCGCACCATGACGTTGTCGGGCTTGATGTCGCGATGAACGATACCTGCCGCGTGTGCTTCCTCGAGTGCGCTCGCGATCTGGACTGCGATGTCGAGAATCTCGGGAGTTTCGAGATGCGTTGCCGCCAACTTCCGGCGGAGTGTGACGCCATCGATGTATTCGGTAGCAATGTAATGTCGACCCTCGTCGACTCCCATTTCGTGAATCGTGAGGATGTTTGGGTGATTCAGGTTCGAGGCCGCTGAAGCTTCCTGTTCAAAGCGATGCAGACGATCTTTATTGGTAGTGAACTCCTCGCTCAGGATCTTGACCGCGATCTTGCGGCCGAGCTTCATGTCCTCAGCCAGGTAAACCTCACCCATCCCGCCCGCACCGAGCTTTTCAAGTATTCGATAATGCGAGACCTTGTCGGGTTCCATCCTTCAATCTAAAAACTTCTAAACGGGCCGCTCAACAACGTACCAGCGACAGCCTGTTGGAAGAGCCACAGGATCAAAATGGCCACGAGTGGTGAAATATCCAACCAGCCGAGCCTCGGGATCGCTCGTCGCAGTGGTCCGAGCAACGGCTCAGTCACGTCCACCAGAAAACGCATTAGACGATTTCTGTAGTCGAGCATGCCCCACGAGAAAATAACGCGAATGGTGATGAACAAAATGTAAATCGAAATTAAGCCACTGATAATAAAGCCTATGATGCGGAACACGGCGCCACTGCGCGCACTGCCGATAACACCTACGAGGGTCGAAGCTACAGTCACAACCAGTTGACTCACGAACAAACCGAGCAGGATCACGATCAGAATCACGACGAGCGGCGCAAACTTCGGATCGATACCAAACCCACGCAATCCGCCTCGCACCGGAATTACCAATCCATCACTAAGGCGCCGCACTGTACGCGAAGCCCACCCAAATGGATTTAAATCCATTCCGTCGGCGATCAGTCGCACGATCATCAGCGCGATAACGGCGACGATCAAAACATTAACGCCAGTCGTAATAAACCAAACAATTCGATCGATGATGAGCATGTTTTCAATCTCTCGGAACGCGTTCGCCGAAGATCGCAGTGCCGACGCGAACCATAGTCGAGCCTTCTTTAATTGCTACTTCGAAATCGTTTGTCATACCCATCGACAGCTCCCCCATCCTGTCGCCAAATGCGCCACGAGCACGAAGCTCGTCTCTTAACTCTCGTAAACGACGAAAGAAGGGACGGCTTTGTTCCGGGTCGTCAAAAAACGGCGGCAGCGTCATCAGCCCGGTGAGCTCGAGTCGACTTAGTGGTCCAAGACCCTCAACCAAATGGGTTAATTCTGATTCGTCGATACCCGATTTGGTTTCTTCCTGCCCGAGGTCGACCTGGATTAATACCCTTAGCTTTTCCCTGCCCTCCTCATGGCAGAGGCGATCCAGACGGCGTGCTAAATCGAGTGAATCAAGCGAGTGAATAACGTCAAACAGGTTAACAGCACGCCGGGCTTTATTGGCCTGGAGGTGCCCGACGAGGTGCCAGCGCGCGGCCTCGCGCCCTACTTCGGCAATTTTTTCCTCAGCCTCCTGGACCCGATTCTCCCCGATATCTACTGCCCCAAATTCGATCACTCTCTTTATAACTGAGGCCGGATGGGTCTTGCTAATGGCGATGAGTTTGACCTCGTCCACGGGGCGGTTGCAACTCTGCGCGGCGACTGCAATCCGGCCACGGATGTCCGCAAGTCTTACAGCCAGTTGATCTTGCGGCGGGGCGATATTCGCGAGATGGTTTGCCAGCGGGTTTCCCATTAGAAGCTCAGCCACGGTGCTCGATGCGCAATCATAATAACCCAGATGGCAAAAGGTCACAGAAGCGGCACTGGAATTGATGGTATCGTAGACCTGTTGCGGCCCCATACCCTCATAGGCCGGTGAATTTTAAGGAGGAACTTTAATGCAGCTTTCGACATCTAAAACCCTGTTCGGAATTTTAGTAGTGGGTGTGGTGCTTCTCTTCGGTACGTCCTCTGACGCTTTGGGCCAGGGACGGGGCCGGAGAGTTTCACATTTGGATAAGAAGTGCGAGAAGTTTGTTAACTGTCATGACGCGCGTGACGGTCGTTTGGATGGTCGTGGACCCAATCGTCGTACCGGATTCACAAACATCTTTACCCGTCGCCGGCATCGCGACCGCGACTTTGATCGCATCAGTCGTAGAGATCGCCGGAATCGCGATTGGGAACATAATAGATGGCGTCGCCGGAGATAGGCATTCTTGACACCCTCCACATGCATTCGCATAATGGCCTACCCGGCATCTTGCGGATGTGGCGGAACTGGCAGACGCGCAGGTCTCAGAAGCCTGTGATGGTGACATCGTGGAGGTTCAAGTCCTCTCATCCGCACCAAAGAGTAGCAAGGCGAGTCGATCTTGAGGCTCGCCTTTTTGTTCCTCTTAACAAACTCTTAACAACTCTTAACATAACCCCCACAAACATTTGGAAAAATAATTGTCACGGATTTTCGGAGCCCGGTGTTCTCGTACTAAGAGGTCCAGTTCCGAAAGGGGAGTATTGATGAACGTCGAACAAGCAGCTTTGATGGATAACGACAACTTGAGACACGCTCATGCTACGAGCGCACTACCCGAAAGAACGGTGCGTTTGAAACTCGCCGAGCGACCCGATCGCGATCGCATTCAAAGGGTTGTCGATCTGGCCGACGCACTTTTGGTAGAAGCTGAAACACTGGCAAGAGACAAGGCTTTCACCGAGGAAGCAACGAGACTTAAACCGTTGGACATTCTCGGAGGGATCAATTTCTACGACGAGGTGCAACGATTCGAGACTCACCTGATCAAGATGGCGCTGGCCGAAACCGGAAATAATCAGGCGAAGGCCGCACGACTCCTTGGAATCAAAGCAACAACTCTTAACTCCAAAATTAAACTTTTTAAAATTGACGTAGGCTAGACTCCCCAGTCGCCGTCTTCTTCAATTAACTGCTTCCGACGTACCGAGGAGCTCGGCCTCGGTAACGTCGGAAACAGTCAACAAGCGCTCATCAAAAAGATTCGAATCGACCAGAGTCTGCACGACGTAACTACCTGACGTCGGGAACGTCACATTTACAAAGAAGCTGATGTTGTCGGCGAAGCCGCCTGAGGCGATCTCGAATCGTGTCGGTTGCGATACCACGATCGGGTGTTTGCGATCGGGGGTGAGTATGCGCACCTCGGAGAGGTAACTGCCCTGCCCTTTCCAGTGGTTGACGACTGCAAACTTGATTAACGGGAGCGGTAGTTGCGGCACGAAGATGTTCTGAAAAACACCCATGAACGACAGCTTGTTGCCCGCCTCTAAACGTACGTCATCACAAAACAACGTATAAAGTAATTCCAGCTTCTTTGTTGTAGGCTCTGTGCTACTCATCTTATTAATCCTGTAAATCCTGTCATCCTGTCTAAAAAATTATTCCACCATTCCTTTGAACTCGTCTTCATCAATAACCGTTACACCCAACTGCTGAGCTTTATCCAACTTCGATCCCGCCGCTTCTCCAGCTACAACGTAATCGGTTTTCTTACTCACTGACGAATTCACTCTTCCGCCTCTTGCCTCAATCAGCGCACGCGCTTCGTCACGAGTGAAACTCGTCAACGTTCCCGTAAGCACGAACTGTTTCCCGGCGAAGCGTTCATCGACTTGCGCACTGCTTCTGCGTTCAGCTTCAGTCCTAATACCTGCTGCCCGCAGCCTATCACAAAGCGCGCGATTCCCTTCATCGTCAAACCAATCGCGCACACTTTCAGCAACTGTCAACCCAATCTCCGGGATCGCATCCAGCTCTTCCACGGACGCTTCCATCAGTTTCTCGAGCGAGCCGAGCTCATGTGCGAGTATGCCTGCGGTTCGCTCACCGACATGACGAATGCCGAGCGCGTAAATCAGATTTGAGAGATCGCGTGACTTGCTTGCTTCAATCTGTGACAACAAGTTTGACGCCGACTTCTTCGCCATCCGCGGCAAACCCGCAACCTGATCGAGCGTCAACGAATAAAGATCACCAACATCTTTTACGAGGTTCGCCGTGACGAGTTGCTCGGCGAGTACATCGCCCAGTCCCTCGATGCGCATGGCGCGTCGCGCTGCGAAGTGCAGCAGTCGACCCATTAACTGCGCCGTACAATCCGCCGCCACACAGCGCGCGACCACTTCACCTTCCGGACGCGAGATCAACCCGCCACACACCGGACAATTCTCTGGCGGCTCGAAATCCTTTTCCTTGCCCGTGCGTTTCGAGGTGACGACGCTCAGCACCTTCGGAATGATCTCGCCGCTCTTTTCGATCATCACCCAGTCGCCGATCTTCACGTCGAGACGCCTGATCTCGTCTTCGTTGTGCAAGGTCGCGCGCGAGACGGTCGTACCGGCGAGAAAGACCGGCTCAAGAAGTGCGACTGGCGTGATCGCACCGGTGCGCCCCACCGAGACAAAAATATCCCGAACCTGTGTGGAAGCCTGGCGCGCGGGATACTTGTAAGCGATGGCCCAGCGCGGTGCTTTCGATGTAGCGCCAAACTCGTCTTGCAGCGCAGTCGAGTTGACCTTCACGACGAGACCGTCGATCTCGTATCCGAGATCGTCGCGCAATGCTTCTTTCTCATTCGCAAAGTCGATCACTTCGTCGATCGTCTGGCAAAGCTTGCGATGCGGGTTCACACGAAAGCCTGCGGCATCGAGCCAGTCGAGTGCTTCCCAGTGCGTGGGAAACGGCTTGCGAACGTTCACGAGTAGATCGTAAGCAAACATGTCGAGCTTGCGACGCGCGACCAGACGCGAATCGAGTTGACGTATCGCGCCGGCAGCCGCGTTGCGCGGGTTCATATAGCGCGGCTCGCCGAGCTCTTCGCGCTCCGCATTCGTTCTTTCGAAAACATCGCGCGGAATGAAAGCCTCGCCGCGCACTTCGAGAGCATCAATTTGCTTCGCCTGCGACTTCAGACGAAGCGGAACACTGCGGATCGTGCGCGCGTTCTGCGTCACGTCTTCTCCGATGCGCCCGTCACCACGCGTCACACCACGCACCAACAAACCATTTTCATACTGCAAGGACAACGACAAACCATCAATCTTGAGCTCGGCAACATACTCAAGCTTCCGGCCTTCAGCCAAACGCCGGCAACGCTCGTCAAACGCGCGCAGCTCGTCGATGTTGTAGCTGTTGTCGAGCGAGAGCATCTGGCGCGTGTGAACAACTTCGGGAAAACCTTCTGCCGGTCGTCCGCCCACTCGCTGCGTTGGACTGTCAGGCGTGATGAGCTCCGGGTTCGCTGCTTCAAGCTTCTGAAGCTTCTCCATCAGCTCGTCGTACTCACGATCGGAGATCTCCGGCGCATTCGAGACGTAATAGAGATCGTCGTGACGACGGAGCTCGTCTCTGAGTTTCTCGATCTCTGACAATTTTTTGACTTGTTTAGCCACGGATTATGCGGATGATGCGGATGATGATTTCAATTTGTGAATGATGCGCCCGATGAGTTTGATGGTCCTTAGGAAATCGTCGACTCGAATGTTTTCATTTGGACCGTGCTGGTTCGATCCGGCGTAGCCCGTTCCGAATGACGCGACCGGTGTCGGCGGATCGGAAACACCACAGACCGCACCAACCGGACCACTCGACGGATCCATCGGATAGATCAACGGCGGCTTCTCATAAACTTCAGCCGTCGACTCAATCACGGCGCGAGCCACGCGCGACTTCGCCGACGACTTGGCAAGCGGAGCACTACCGAGCTCGATAATCTCGATATCTTTGAAGCCACGCACGTCGAGATGTTTGCGGAGGAGGCCGACGACGATCTGCGCCGTCAGATCCGGTACGAGCCGGAAGTCGAGCCGCGCCATCGCAGTGCTTGGCAAAACTGTTTTCGCGCCGGCTTCGGTGTGACCGGTGTGAATACCGCAGATCGTGCACGTCGCGCCGAAGATATGTTCCTTGACGAGCGTGTGACCTTTCATCGCGCGCACCCAGCCGCCGATGCGAAACTCACGCTTCAGTCCCGCCTCGTCAAGCTCGATGTTCTTCAAGACTTCCGCATCTTCATCACTAATCGGAGCGATATACGACGAGAAACCGTCGATCGTGATCACACCTTTTGGCGAAGTGATGGTGGCGAGGGCTTGCACGAGTCGCCAGGCAGGATTCGGAACGATCGTGCCCCACTTCGAGTGCAGATCGGAGCGCGCGCCAAACGCACGCAACTCTAAAAACGTGATGCCCTTGAAGCCGAGACTGACAACCGGATTCTCTTTCGTATCGCTCGACCCTTCATCCCACAAGCAGCCATCGGCTTTCAACAAGTCTGCATTCTCAGTCGTGAAGCGATAAAGACTCGGACTACCCAGACCATCTTCACCTTCGACAATAAAACGAAGCGTCACCGGCAGTTTTCCAAACGTCTTCTGGTACGCTTCGACCGCCGCCAGACGCGCAACCAGATCGCCCTTGCTGTTTGCCGCGCCGCGCGCGTATAGCTTGCCGTCTTCGATCGTGGCTGCAAATGGTCCGGCTTTCCATTCAGTCAGATGACCCACCGGTTGGACATCGTAGTGACCGTAAATGACAAACGTTTTTGGACCACCACCACACTCGCCGTAGAGGATCGGATAACCGGAACCAACGCGAAACGAGCGCGTGCCCATCCCCACGCGCTGCATCGACTGCTCGACCGTTTCCGCAATCGCGCGCATGCCCGTGCCGCGCGCGGCTACCGACGGCATGCGGCAAAGTTGCTGCAACCGCTCCGTAAAGCTGCGTGCGTGCCTGTCTACGTATCGATCAAACTTCGAAAAAATCAATCTGTATTCATCCGTGGCTAACTAAACTTCAAACAACACGTATCTCGACTCTTCCTGACCCCTCTCAAATCCGGCACAAACCAACTTATCTGCAAACGCGTGCTTAAACTCTTCCCGCACACGCGTCTGCACATCACGCGCGCGCGCAGCATCACGCTTGACGAGCGCATTCCAATCGGTGGGTATCGCGATCGTCGTTACACGCTTTCCTGCAAACGGCGACTCTTCGCCTTTCGCAAGTGCATTCACTCGAGCAAAATCTAAATGCCACGTCGCCGACAATCGATCACTCGGCAGACCAGGACGTTCATCAGCGCCGTAATCAATCCCGTAAAAGTCATCAAGGTACGTATCGACCGTAGCGCCGAGCCGGTTGAGATTGAAGTGCGCATTACGCGCCAGCATCGGATCCCACGTCCACTTGATCAACTTTCTGCCTTCGCGCAGCGCCTTCTCTCGTTGCGCCCACTTCAAACGCGCGCCAACACCTTTGTTTTGATAGTCCTTCGCCACCGCCATCACGTGCGAGTATCCGAAGATCTCATTGTCGCCGCGTACAGCGGCGAGGTGATGAACAAAACCAACCATGCGATCCGCTACGAAGGCACCGAGGGTCCAGCCGCCGGCCTGGCGGGATACGATCAAATGCCGGCGAGGTGAGATTTCAAGATCAGGAAGGCCGAACGCTTCACGCTGCAACGCAACACAACGATCGAACTCCTCGATCGTTGTGCACTCCCGAATTGTCGTCTCTTCCATCCGTAGACATTATCCCTTCAATGGACGTGCCGGTATTTGAATGATTGACTGCAAACCGCGCGGTACGAGGTTCTCCAGGGTCACGCTTCCGTTGATCAGCTCGAGCAGTTTACGACCGATGATGATGCCGAGTTCGTTGATGTTGGTTTCGTGATTCGCCGAGCCATGCTCCGGATCGAAAACGCTCGCGAGATCTGCACGCGGCTCGCCGTTGTCGATCACTTTAAATAGCAACATTCCGTTTGCATCGCTTTCGATGTTGATTTTCACCGCTTCGCCGGCAGGGCTGCGACTCACCGCCCACGCGATGAAGTTGAAAAGCGTCTGTCGCAACTTACCCTGATCGGTAACGATGGTTGTGATCTCGGGAGCAAGCTCATACTCGATCTTGACTTGCTGCTTCTGGGCCATGCGCGCTGCTGCCGCACACGACTCTCGCAACGTTTCTCTGATCGAAAATTCCTGGAAGAAGACTTCCGTGTGCCCGGCCTCGATGCGCGACAGATCGACGAGCTGATTCAAGCTGGCCTGTAGTTGCAAACCTGAGTCCTGCACCTTCTGGCAAAACCGACGCTGTGTGTCAGTCAGCTCTTCCTGATCGAGCAGGATCTCGGTGAACCCGAGGATTGAAGTCAAAGGAGTGCGCAACTCGTGCGACATGCGCGCGAGAAACAACGAGCGATAATGTGAAACCCGCCGTAGCTCGCGGTTCGCTTCCTCCAGTTCGGCAGTTCGCTTTCTTAATTCGGCGATCAGTAGTTCTTCACGTGAGTTGGTCCCGGTTGCGGCGCCCGCTGCTGCCCCGTTTGCCATCGTAAGTTTCTCCCTGTCGACACTTTCGCTTTGTATGTCGTCCATATAGATCTAACCTGCTTGAAGTTAAGCAACTTGGGGGTCAATCAGGGTGTTATTTTGCCTCACTATAGGGTTTACCGTTCGGGGCTGTCAAAGTTTAGTTCTATCTTTCTTGTGCTTTTTCTGCATCTTTATCGCTAAAATATCGCGGGATGAACGGCCAACTCAGCGAGCAGCCGCTCGCGGAACTAATTCGTGAAATTTCATCCAAGTCTCTGAGCGGCAGATTGCGGCTCGAACACGAGCGCGTCCAGGTCGTCGCTTACTTTGAAGACGGGAAGTTTATCTACGCTGCCTCGAATGCGCGGACCCTCCGCATTCGTGAATATTTGAAAAAAGCCGAAGCCGTTTCCGATCAAGATCTAGCACAGTTTAATGAGCGAATTTCGGACACAGACCTGATCAAGGTACTCTGCACACAAAAACTTCTGTCACCGGCGGTGGCTGAACAAGTGCAAACGCGGCAGGTTGCTGATGTACTGCGGCTCGCGCTTTTATGGACTGACGGCGCGTGGGATTTCGAACCGAGATCACGACTCGGCGAACAACTCAACCAGAAGATCGATATCGACGAACTGTTGCTCGAAGCTGCGCGGAGGCTGCCCGGAAAGTTTGCGGCATCTCGTTTCGAGAATGCCGACGAAATCATCACGCCGGTCGCGGAGCCACTCGTAAACGACAACTTGCTACCAGCCGAGGCTTTTCTGCTTTCGCGTGTCGATGGACCAACGAGTGTACGTGAACTTGTCGCGGTCAGCGGCCTGGGCCATGAAGAGACGCTCGGACATGTTTATGCACTCGCGCTCGCCGGTCTGCTCAAACGCGCCGGCTGGAACAGTGTGTTCAGAGGTAATCAACCGGCCCCTGCTCCGGCCCCAAAGAAGATTGCACCCGCGCCGCCGCCACCAGTTGAGCGCGAGCAAAGTCACGAGCCTAATCCGCAGGATCTCGAGAGTTTTCTCGTGCGAGTGAAAAATGCGCGCACGTATTACGAGGTGTTGGGTGTTCAAAGTGATGCCGCAGCTTCCGACTTGAAGACAGTTTATTACCAACTGGCGCGGCGTTATCACCCCGATCGGTTTCGCAAGAGTGATGCACGGCAACTGCCGCGCATCGAAGCAGCGTTCGCGCGGATCACTCAGGCTTACGACACGCTGCGAGACGATCAACTCCGGGCAGGCTACGATGCAAAACTCGCGGCGCACAGAAAGGCCGAGCAGATTGTCGACTCCG
Source organism: Pyrinomonadaceae bacterium (assembly GCA_035760085.1). Taxonomy (GTDB): domain Bacteria; phylum Acidobacteriota; class Blastocatellia; order Pyrinomonadales; family Pyrinomonadaceae; genus PSRF01. The sequence goes on along the minus strand of DASTTS010000605.1, from coordinate 2,244 downwards.
CTCCGAAGGTAAGTGCACCAGTGGCGGAGCCCGAGGCTGTTGTTGATAGTTCTGCTGAGCCTGTTGTCTCAGCAACCGAACGCGCTGCGGCACAGTTTAAAGAAGGACTTGCGGCAATTGAACTGGGACAGAACCAAGTCGCCCTTGCACTGTTTGCGTCGGCTTCGAGAGCGGTTCCCAATGAACCGAGGTATCGCGCGTCGTACGGTCAACTGCTCGCATCAAACGAGGCGACGCGACGCGCAGCCGAAGCTGAATTAAGTGCTGCCGTTAAACTCGATCCGAAGAATGCCGGGTATCGAATGTTGCTCGCGGAGTTGTATCGAGATCTCGGCTTGAAACTGCGCGCAAAAGGCGAAGCCGAGCGCGCCGTCGCGGCGGATCCAAACAATCGCAAGGCGCGCGATCTCTTACGCACCCTAAAATAAGCCGCAAAAAGTCACAAAAAGTCGCCTTCGTCATTTGTGCTTTTTGTGCTTTTTGTGGCAAAAACTGAAGGCTTATGGTGGCAGTCCAGACAGAGTTGATCGATAGCGCGGCGGCTGAGGCTTTCATTCAGCTCGCGAAGACAACCGACAAGTTCGAGCGCTACGAGAATCCGCACGCGCAACGCATCGCGGTGATCGCGGATGAGATCGCGCAACAGTTTCAACTGGCGCGGCACGATCGAGGCTCATTGTATGCAGCTTCACTGCTGCACGACCTCGGCGAGGTGGCGATGGAGCGCGATTACATCCAGGCTACCGGACCTTTGTCTGCGGAAGAGCGCGTCGATCTTTCTCGTCACCCGGTGCTTGGCGAGCGCGAGGCGTCGCGAGTCGGAGCGGATCGCGCGGCGCAACTGCTCGTGCGTTGGCATCATGAGTGGTGGAACGGTACTGGCTATCCCGATACATTGCGGCGCGAAGAGATCCCGCTCGCTGCGCGAATACTGCGGTTGGCTGATTCGTACGCCGCACTTACTGATGCACGTCCGTTCCGGCCTGCGATGACGGAAGAAGATGCGAGACGTGTATTGATGGATGGCGCGGGAATCGAGTTTGATCCGGCGGTGGTAAATGTGTTCTTGATGCTCGAACGTTTTCCGGAGCTGGAGTCGTTTGCGAAAACTGACGACGAGTCGAGCGAACCGGTGGCCGCCGAGCGGACTCGCGCGTGGGATATGTTTTCATCGTTTTCGAAATAGGATTTCTCACGCAAAGACGCAAAGGCGCAAAGTAGAATGCAATTTCCGAACGGTTGGTTGGCTTTTGAGCTCGGTGTGCTGCGGCGGCTGAAGTTTTCTTCAGTTGCGTTGCCGTTTACCGGAGAGCCGGAGCTGTCTGTTCAACTAAAGAACTGGCGCGTGCGAGTGGCGGCCAACGATCCCATGCTCTGGTCCTACACGAAAGCGCTCGCCCTCATCGAAAACAACACCGAACAACTCAACGATGAAGACTTCGTCGTGCTGCTCGACGACGCGTACGTGCCGCGTGACAAGATGTCGAATCCGGCGTTGCAGAAATGGTTCAACGAGACCGATGCCTGGTGGTTCGATAACTTGCGCTTCAACGCTGAAGAGCTCGAGCCTTACAAGCGTGCGCTCGCGTTGACTGCGGGAATGATGACTGGCGATTACGTTCTTTCGTTCAATGAACAAACACGGACGTTGCGACAGCCGTTCTCATTGCCGGACGTTTTTCGTCGCATGTTGGATTGTTTACCGGGCCCGACGGACAACGCGATGCGCAATCAGAGCACAAACCAGGACGTGCGAAACTTCGTCGCCGAGCGCCATCATACGGATTTGTTGTTTTTGAGATTGCCGGTGCCGGTAATGCAAACGACGACGGCGAAGGATCCGATCGTCACGTGGCGTGAGGAGTGGCTGCGTGGGGGAGATGATTTCTGGTCGGATTTTGAAAGAACGCGCGGGGCGCGGCTTGGTTCACGCGTGCAGAGCAAACAGCAGTATCTCGGGTTTGTGGAAGACTTGTTACGGACGGCAGCGCACATTCCGACGTGGGCGATAGCGCATACCGAGAATGGTTTTATCTCGAGTGAAGAGATGGTTGAAAAGGTCGCGCGCGTGCGAAAGGTCAGCTCGATCTATTCGAAGGACTTTTCTGATCTGATGGGTGTCCGGGCGTCCTTAATCGTGGCAACTAGTTAGACAGGATTTACAAGATTTTTTTCAGGATTTACATGTCGATCTTGAGAAAATCTTGTAAATCCTGTCTACGTCTGTGCTACGAATTTGTAGCC
>DASTTS010000604.1:0-3892 GCA_035760085.1 Pyrinomonadaceae bacterium | reverse complement strand
GTTCAATTTCTCCATATTCTTTGTTGAAGCCATGTCGAAATCCGGCGCCGGCTGGCCGACCGTCGCCTTGTCTACTGCTATTGCTGTTGCTGCTGTCATTTACCTTCCAGTTTCCTCCGAGTAAATTTTATTGCTTGTTGTTTCTGTGTACTTAGAATAATTCTAAATTGAGGCTTCGTCAACCGCGGGCGAAGCGGATCAAAGTCGCGGATTTTGCTTCGCGAAATTGACGATTCGATCGACGTAGGTTTCGAACGGAGGGCAGCGACTCTCGTGTGCGGCGAGCATCTCCTGAGCCGCGGTGGTGACGAAGAGATGTCTGACGAAGAAGTACGGAACGGCGTGATGGGGAAGACCCGTGATCTTTGGCGACGGCGGTAACATCAGGAAAAAACGCACCCACTTTGCCGGCGCGGTGATTTTCGACTTGTGATCGTTGATCGACTTCGCGATCGCATTGAATAACTGGTACGTCGAGAGCGGCGACGGATCGGCGAGTTGCAAAGTTTTTCCGATCGCACGTTCGTCGAAAGCGAGTGCAGCCATCGCGTCAACGACGAAATCTACCGGCACGAGATTCAAGCTCACCTCGTGATTTCCGATATTGACCGTTGAAAGCACGCTGGGCCAGCGTAAGAGATAGTGAATCAGGTAATAAACGCCGTCGTACTTTCCAGTTTCACCTGTTTTCGAATCGCCACATACGACCGCCGGGCGATGAATCGTTACAGGCAAGTCTTTCTTAGCTGATTCGACTTCCAACTCCGCCAGATACTTCGATTCCTCGTAATAGTTTCGATAACCGGCGTCGTGACGAAGCTCCGTCTCGAGGATTGCGCCTTCGCGCCTCCCCGCGACATAACAAGTCGAGACGTGATGAAACTGTCGCAGGTGTGGAAGAGTGCGCGCTAGCTCGACGACGTTGCGCGTTCCACCAACGTTGACGCGCATTGCGAGCTCTGCAGGAACAGCGAGATCGTAAACCGCCGCAAGGTGAAACACGCGCGTCGTTTGGTGTTGGACCAGCGTGAGATCTGCGGCGCTCAACGCCAGTTGCGGCTGGCTGATGTCGCCCTCGACAAACTGAAAATCATCAATACTTCTGCCGCTGAGCTCCGCGATCCTGGCAATCTCCGCGCGCGCACGGTCGAGCAGCGCCGGCTGCACGAGGAGGATAAAATCGCAGTCCTTCCGCGCGAGTCGTTCGAGCAGCCGGTTGGCAATGAAGCCCGGAAATCCGGTTATGAAGAATGTCTCTCTATCCGGCATCGAGTTAGCCTGAGTATAATTCAGCGCGCTCAACTCCAGCACGATTCGAGGTCAAAAAACCAAATGAACCCCCATTTGATGTATACGCGCCGAACGGCGCTGGCTCTGGTCCTTTTCATCGCCGCGTTCTTTACCAGCGCGGCGCAGGAGAGAAGCCAGTGTAACGTCAAAGTCACGCTGCTACAGGTTAACGACGTCTACCAGTTTGCTCCCGTCGATCAAGGCAAGGCAGGCGGGCTCGGGCGAGTCCTGACGCTCAAAAAGTCGATCCAGCAGCAGAACCCGAACACACTCTTACTGATGGCCGGCGACACGATCTCGCCATCCGTGGAATCGATTACTTACAAAGGCGCGCAGATGATCGAGGCGTGGAATGCGATCGGTCTCGACTACGCGACGTACGGCAATCACGAGTTTGACTTTGGCCCAGACGTGCTCGTACAGCGTGTCACGGAGTCGAAGTTCGGGTGGATCGCAGCGAACGTGATCGACAAGCGAACGGGCCAGCCGTTTGGTGGTGCGAAACGATTTGTCGTGCGTGAGTTTGGCGGAGTGAAGATTGGACTCTTCGGCCTGGTGTTGCCGGAAACGAAAATCACTTCACGTCCGGGTGACAATGTCGAGTTTCGTAACTCGTGTGACACCGCGAAAGAAGTCGTCTCGGAATTACATGCGCAGGGCGTGAAAGTCGTCGTCGCTTTGACTCACCTCTCTATGCGCGAAGACAAGGAAGTCGCGCGCTGCGCGGGCGTCAATCTGATCGTGGGCGGCCACGAGCACACATTGCTGGAGTCGCACGCGGGCTCGGCGCCGATCTTCAAGATGACTTCAGATGCGCGCGAGCTTGGACGCATCGATCTCAACATCACGCCGTCTGGCGAGCTCGACAGCATCGATTGGAAAGTCATTCCGGTCGACAGTACGACCAAAGAAGCACCAGAATTCGCGGCGATCTATCGCAAATATGCAAACCTGCTGACTGAGCTCGCCAGGCCGGTGGGACGCACGAGCGTTGTGCTCGACGCACGCAGTAAAGAAAATCGCACACGCGAGACGAATGCCGGCAACTTCATCGCCGACGCTTTTCGCAAAGCGACCGCGGCTGATATCGGTTTAATGAACGGAGGCTCGGTTCGCGCTGACGCGCTCATCGGCCCCGGAAGGTTGACGCAACGAGATCTCCTGTCGATCCTTCCGTTCAAGAATAAACTGGTTAAGATCGAAATCACTGGCGCGACGTTGCGAGCGGCGCTCGAACACGGCGTCAGTCGCACTGCAGAGGATGCCGAGCCGGGCGGTTTTCCGCAGGTTTCAGGAGTGCGATTCTCGTTCGATGCGAGTCGCAGTCCCGGGGCGCGCCTCGTCGACGTGAAGGTGAACGGCTTGCCGCTCGACGATTCGAAAAAGTATACGTTGACGACAACGACGTTCATCGGACTCGACGGCGGCGATGGCTACTCAATGTTCAAAGGCGCGACCGTGATAATTCCTCCTGAGCGAGCACCGATCGACGTCGACGTCGTGCGCAAAGCACTCGGGACGCGCGCCATTGCACCGAAAGTCGACGGACGCATTAAACGGCTGGACGTAGCTCAAAAGTCTGGCGCAAACTGCCCTTGAGACACGTTTAGGGTGAAGCTTTATGGACACCTACGACGACACCGCAGCAGCGAAACGCTACGAAGCCAATCAGCTCTTTCACGAGGCTTACGAGGCTCAACTCGCCCACGATTACGAGCGCGCGATCGAGTTATACAAACGCTCGATCGAGACTTATCCAACTGCCGAAGCGCACACGTTTCTCGGTTGGGTTTACAGTTTTCAGAAGCGTTATGACGAGGCGATCGACGAGTGTCTCGAAGCTATTCGAGTGGATGAGACGTTAGGCAATCCTTACAACGATATCGGTAGTTACCTGCTGGCGAAGGGTGATCCTTATGGATCGGTGCGCTGGTTCAAGCGTGCGTTGCTGGCGCCGCGTTATGAGTCGTACGCGTTTCCGCATTTCAATCTCGGTAGGGTTTATGAGACGCGACGCCAGTTTCTCGACGCTGCGAGGCATTATGGTTTGGCGCTCGAACAGAAGCCGGATTTCACGGAGGCTGCGGTAGCGCTCAGGAGAATGCAGGCGCGTCTAAACTAACAAGTCAGTTTTAGACAGGATTTCAGGATTTACAAGATTTATATGATGGGGACTTTCTCACCGTGCTCATCAACCGCGACATAAATCACCTCAGCCTCAGTAACGCGAACGCGCTCGCTTTTCCCGAGACGCTCCACCTCTACAATCACGCGGACCGTTATTGACGTCGTGCCGACACGCACTGTCTCCGCATAAAAACTCACGAGGTCGCCGACGAACACTGGCTTGTGAAAGATCACTTCCTTCATCGCCACCGTCACGAAGCGTTCCATGCGCGTGTGGCGATGCGCTTCGATCGCGCCGGCGGTGTCGATGTAGCTCAGAATGACGCCACCGAAAATGGTGCCGCGTGAGTTCGTGTCGCGCGGCAGGAGAGTGATGCGTATCGCGGGGTCGTTGTGTTCGTGCATGGGCGCTATCGTAAAACGGAACAAACAATCAGACAACGGTGTCTAACCTGCCACTCCCCGTCCGAAACAG
>DASTTS010000603.1:0-19051 GCA_035760085.1 Pyrinomonadaceae bacterium | reverse complement strand
TTTGTGTGCACTGAAGGAAGGGAAGAGTCTCGACAGCACACTCGGATTCACAGCGCTCGATGGTCTATGTATGGGGACAAGACCGGGAGCGCTGGATCCGGGTGTGGTCCTGCATCTCTTTCAGGGCTTGAACCTCACGGCGAAGGATGTCGAGACACTGCTTTACAAAAAATCAGGTCTGCTCGGAATCTCCGGAATCAGCAACGACATGCGCGACCTGCTTGGTCGGACTGAGCCTGACGCTCGCCTCGCGGTGGATTACTTCATCTACCGCGCGGCAAAAGAGATCGGTGCTCTCACCGCTGTACTCGGCGGCATCGATGGGCTCGTGTTTACGGCGGGCATTGGAGAGAACTCGCCTGAGATCCGGAAACGAATTTGTGATGCGTGCGCGTGGTTGGGTGTCGAGCTTGATGAAACTGCAAATCGCAATCGCGGTCCGGAGATCTCGAACACCAGCAGCAAGGTTTCAGTGTGGGTAATTCCCACAAACGAAGAGTTGATGATCGCACGACACACGGGCTCTCTGCTCGGCCTGGCCAAAGCCGCCGCTTGAAGTTGGGCGTTTTAAGTTTGTAGTGAGAAATATTTAACGCAGAGGACGCAGAGACGCAGAGATCGCGGAGAAAGACTCAAACCAGGAGGAGTTTGCATGGCTACAACTGCGCGTCAGATCGCGACGGAAAAAGTCGCCCAATGGGAAGGATTCAACGGTGGTCTCTGGCAGAGCGGGATCAATGTGCGCGACTTCATCCAGCAGAATTACACGCCGTATGAAGGCGATGACTCATTCCTCGCGCCGGTAACCGAACGGACCACGAAGATCTGGGACCAACTGAACAAGCTCTTCATCGAAGAGCGAAAGAAGGGCGTCCTGGATATCTCGCAGATCCCAAGCGGAATAACTGCCCACGCGCCCGGCTATATCGACCGCGATAACGAAGTGATCGTCGGCCTGCAAACCGAGGCTCCACTCAAGCGCGCCATCATGCCGAACGGCGGCTTTCGCATGGTCCTCAGCGCGTTGAAGACTTACGGATACGAACCCGACCCGCACATCGTCGAAACATTCACCAAGTATCGCAAGACTCACAACGACGGCGTCTTCGATGCTTACACGTCGGACATTAGACGTTGCCGCAGTTCGCATATCCTGACCGGACTTCCCGACGCATACGGCCGTGGACGCATCATCGGCGACTACCGCCGCGTCGCACTATATGGCGTAACGAAATTAATAACACACAAAGAGGAGGAAAAACTCAGCCTCGATTCGTTGATGTCAACCGACGACGTGATCCGCGATCGCGAAGAGCTGAGCGAACAGATCAGGGCGTTGAAAGAGCTACAGGAGATGGCCGCAAGCTATGGCTTCGACATCTCGCGTCCGGCGGGCAACGCGCTCGAGGCCGTACAGTGGCTTTACTTCGGTTATCTCGCCGCCGTGAAGGAAGGTAACGGGGCCGCAATGTCGCTGGGCCGCACCTCAACCTTTCTCGACATCTACTTCGAACGCGACTTGAACTCGGGCGCAATCACCGAGCAACAGGCGCAGGAGATCATCGACGACTTCGTCATCAAACTTCGCATCGTTCGCTTTCTCCGTACTCCCGAATACGACGATCTCTTCGCCGGCGATCCGACCTGGGTTACGGAATCGATTGCGGGCATGGGAGACGATGGTCGTCCCTTAGTCACCAAGACCAGCTTTCGATATCTGCACACGCTCTACAACCTTGGACCAGCACCAGAACCGAATCTCACGATCTGGTATTCCCCGCGCTTGCCTGACGGCTTTCGAAACTACGTTGCGAAAGTGGCGATAGATACGAGCGCCATTCAGTTTGAGAGTGACGAAATCATGCGCCAGGCATGGGGCGACGACGGCGCGATCGCTTGTTGCGTGTCGCCGATGCTGGTCGGCAAGCAGATGCAGTTCTTCGGCGCGCGCGCGAATCTCGCGAAGTGCCTGTTGTATGCAATCAACGGCGGTCGCGATGAAATCACCGGCAAACGAATTGGACCAGCGAACGGCCCTGTGCAGGGCGACTATCTCGACTTCGACGACGTCATCGTCAAGTTTGAAAAGATGATGGAATGGCTGGCAGGTGTTTACGTCAACGCCATGAACGTCATTCATTACATGCACGACAAGTATGCGTATGAACGGCTGGAAATGTCGCTCCATGATTATGCGCCGCTGAGAACCATGGCGTTCGGTCTGGCCGGGTTGTCCGTCGTGGCTGACAGTTTGTCGGCAATCCGTTATGCGCGCGTGCGAGTCGTCCGCGATGAGACCGGTCTCGTGACTGATTACGAAACCGAAGGTGAGTTTCCAAAATTTGGTAACAACGACAATCGCGTGGACCAACTCGCCTCGTGGCTGGTCAGCACATTCATGAACAAGCTGCGAAAGCATCCCACTTACCGCAACGCGCTGCACACTCAGTCGATTCTGACGATCACATCGAACGTCGTATACGGCAAGAACACCGGCAACACGCCTGATGGCCGGCGGCAGGGAGAACCGTTCGCGCCCGGCGCCAACCCGATGCATGGACGCGACAAACTAGGCATCCACGCTTCGGCGGCTTCCGTCGCAAAGATTCCGTATCGCGATGCGGCCGATGGCATCTCGTTAACGACATCGCTGTTACCGGAAGGTCTCGGCAGAGTTCAGGAAGATCGGGTGGCAAATCTCAGGAACATGATGGACGCGTTCTTCGGCACGACGGGTTATCACATGAATGTGAACGTGCTCAATCGGGAAACGTTAATGGACGCTATGGACCATCCCGAAAAATATCCGAGTCTTACGATTCGCGTTTCCGGGTACGCCGTGAATTTCGTGCGGCTCACTCGCGCGCAGCAATTGGATGTGCTGAACCGTACGTTTCACGGTAGGTGAACACCGATGAAGGAAGTGAAAACCGCAGAACATGTCCCGCTCGAGGCGAAGGATCCCTTCGAGCTTCGGGTAAACCAGTCGAGCACAGTTTCCGAGTCGGCAGTTAAGACGGCACTCAAAACAGGCGACATGGGATTTCTGCATTCGTTCACCACCGGTTCGACTGTCGATGGACCAGGCGTTCGGGTTGTTGCGTGGACCGCTGGTTGTCAGTTCCGTTGTTCGTACTGTCACAATCCGGACACGTGGAACATGATGAACGGCATGCCGGTCACACTCGATCGCGCGATCGAAGCGCTCCGAAAGTATCGTCAGGGTTTGCGGCTGATGTTTGGTGGTTTCACTTTGAGCGGTGGTGAGCCTCTGATGCAGGATCGTTTTGCTGCGCGGCTGTTTACGGCTGCGAAGTCGATGGGAATTCACACGGCACTCGACACTAACGGCTATCTTGGCGAACGTTTATCAGATAACGAGCTCGACCAGATCGACGTGGTGTTGCTCGATATCAAGGCGTGGGATCCGGAGCGTCATCGTCGTCTGACGGGAAAAGAAGTTGGTCCAACACTAGATTTTGCGCGCCGGCTGGCTGAGCGCAAGCGACCGATCTGGCTGCGTTATGTGTTGGTGCCGGGTTTGACGGATGATGAAAACGACATCAATCAAATCGCGATGTTCGCCGCGCGCCTCGGCAATGTGGCGCGCGTAGACGTGCTGCCGTTCCATCAGATGGGCCGGTATAAATGGAAGAAACTCGGGCTTGAATACATTCTTGATGATGTTTCTGCGGCGCCGCCGTGGCTTGTTGAGCGTGTCTGCGGGCAGTTCAGGGCGCTCGGGTTGACGGCTTATTAACCGCGGATAATGCGGATTGAAAACAGGATCTTACTGGGAAGTGCGTAAGTAACTATTACGGGCTCTTACTGCGAGGCCGGGTTTGTTAACGTCCACTTTGAGCATATGACGCTCGGTGCTTGTGAGCGTTTGCGCCGGAGGGTAGTAGCCGAGGCGGTATTGGCGGCGCAACTCCTCGGCGATGCTTGTGAACGCGTCTGCAAGTTGTGTCGGGTCATTGGCCGCGTAAAGCCGTCCTCCCGTTCGGTCCGCCAGCGCGCGAAGGTATCGATCGGCGCGATCGTAGTTGGCTTTGACTGATCCGGAAGAGACGATGGTCGGAAAGGGCCAGAGGTTTCCGTTGTTCAATATCGTTATCCTGCCTCCACCTCGCATACTACTCACGTAATCTCTCGTGTCGTACTGAATCGGATAGATCAGCGCATCCAGCTCTTCCGCATCGTGGAGTGTGCTGCGGCCGGTGGCCAGATAGCTCGTCGTGTCGACGCCGTCCGTGAAGAGCACGATTGCTTTCCGTCCCTTTATTTTATTGAGACGCTCGTTCATTACCAGGTTGACGGCATCGTAGAGCCGTGTTGACTGGCCTGATCGCACATCCGCCTCGATGACGTCGGTGATGAGCTCGAGGTCGCTTGTCGCTTCCGTTAAGGTAAGCACTTCATCGCTAAAAGTAACGACGAGAACGCGGTCCTGCGGACGCAATTTTTTTGCAAAGGTAATCGCGGCTTCTTTGATTTCCGAAAGGTGGAAACGTGTTGACGCTGAAGTGTCCAGCAGCAACGCGACTGTGAACGGCATTTCAGTTGGCTCGAAGTGAACGATTGATTGCTCGACACCATCCTCGAACAAGTGAAAGTCTTCCCGCTTGAGGCCGGAAACAAAACGGCCCTGCCGGTCGAGAACGCTTACCGGAACAGTAACGAGCGTGGTGTTGATGCGCACGACGTCGCCTGCTGATACTTCTTCCAGAACGGGTTGGTTGACTCTGCGCGGGCGAGTTATTTGGGCAGCAATGACAGTGGAAAGTAGAAAGACTAAAACGATTAAAGATGCGACCCGGTGTTTCATAGTCGCTTACCTCTGGCTAGATTTCTTAAGGATTACAGTCTCAAACCTCCTCCACTCCGCCTACTGGCAAAACTTACAGGTGGCATTTCTCACGCAGCGGCGCAACGGCGCAACGTAAATCTAAAAGTCGTCACTTCTTCTTTGCGCCGCTGCGCCGCTGCGTGAGAAATCCTTTTGGTGGCTAATGACATTCAGCGCATTGAAACATCGAGATGTCGCCGAGGTTGAGCGGGTGTTGGAAAGGCTTGTTGGCCGTATGACAACTCTCGCACTTACGTGACGCCAGGCTGCCGAGGTCGACCGGATGTTTGAACGATCCGGTGCGCGGATTCTGTTCGACGGGACGCGCCGAGTCGTAAAGAACGGTGTGGCAGATATTGCAATCGTTGCTGATCACTTTACCGCTATCGCTTTTGTGCTCGCCATCATGACAGCGAAAACAACCGGTAGACGTCAGGTGACCGATGTTGTTTGGATGAGCCTGCCAGTCAGTCTTCATCTCGGGAAAGAAGTTATTCTGATAAATGCGTTGCACCTCTTTGATGACTCCGTCAACTGAAGTGCGACGTTCGGAATAGAGGGCGCTGTAATTGCCGCGGTAAAAGTCAGTCAAGCCCGAAGCGATCGACTGCAACGCTTCGTCGTTGGTGGTATAGGGATTTGAAAGCAGCTCCACGGCTTTTCGTTTCAGGTAAGGTAACGATGTATCGAGCCGGTTAGCGCTGAAAGCATTGTCGAGCGCGACGTCGGGCGGGTTGTAAATGTGCGCGGGTCGATTATGACAGTCGATACAATCCATGCGCCGCTTCGGCGCGCTTGCGATCTGTTCCGGCGTGAGCGTTGAATTCGCGGCGACGTAGACGGTGAGATTGCCGTTGCGATCTTTTGCCTGGATCCAGGGAATGACCTGTCGTTGCGCGTCGGTTGATATGAAGTTGATCTCGTTGCTGAGATTCATGTGCCAGTGAATGCCGCTCACTGGTCCAGTGTCAGGATTGCCGCCACCAACGTTCATCAGCAGTCGCATCTGGCGACGCGTGTTTTTCTCATCGTAAGCATATCGATCGAACACTCTCAGCTTACTGCCCTGAAACTTTTCAGCCCAGTGACAATGCGCGCACGTATCGTTTGCCGGACGCATGTTGAGCACGGGAGTCTTGATCGGTTTGTCATAGGTTCCGAAGGTGACGGAGTAGAGCTGGTGCACGCCATTGAGTTTGGATTTCACGTACCAGCGCGCGCCTTCGCCGACGTGACAGTCAACACACTCCAGCCGTGCGTGGGGAGAGTTTTGAAACGCCACAAACTCCGGCTTCATCACGGTGTGGCAAGTCTGCCCGCAAAACGCTACTGACTCGGTGTGTTCGAAAGCCTGGTAGCTGCCAAAAGCGCTGACCGAAACAAAGAGGAAAGCGACGGCCAGAAATACGAGAAAGACTCTGCGGCTGTGTGGATTATTAAGGTTGATGCTCGGATAGGTCGCGGGTTCATCCGGCGAAAGACTGCGCCGGCGCCGGCGTTCACGGATGACACCGATGCCGACAACAATCAAGCTGCCAACCAGAATTGCAGGAATAAGCACCCAGGCGAAGATGCCGATGTAAGGACTGCTTCGTCTACCCGTGATGTCGATCAAAAACAACAACAGGATGCTGGCGAGGCAAGCCAGTGCGACTGCCGCGCCAGTCAGGCTGATGTAGTTGCGAAACAAGCTTGTGTCAGGAATGAGCTTCACTGTCTCAACGACTTCATGTAGTCCAACAGTGCCTTTGCCTGGTCCGCGTTGATTCCCTTGCTCTCGTATCCCGGCATGTGAGGTGGTTTTTCCGCCTTCTTGCCTTTGAGAATGATCTGCACATGTTCATCGTCTGATTTTGCCGAATCGAATTTTTTTTCAGCCTTTGGACCATGGCAGGTGACGCATTTCCCTTTGTAAGTCTTAGCGGCGTCGAAGTCCTGGACGCTCATGTTGCGCGCCCGGGCAGGGACTATGAGCAGGATTGTTGCAGTAATACAGAATGCGACTGTTTTCAGAATCATGATTATCTCCTTTTAAAGGTGCCAGGCTGCGCTGAGGTCAGTTGTTTCATTCCTTCCGACCAAAGTAGAGGCGCAAAGATGTATAGGGGAGGTGCGCGTGATAGTTCTGAGGGCGTGGACCAACAAGTTCGCTTTCGCTGTAGTTGTAATACTGGTAGCCGAAGTTCCAATCGAGACGCCGGTTGATTTTGATCGCAAGCCGCGCTTCCGGCGATTGAAAACTCATCGGATAGGAAGACACGAGCGTTCCCGGTGTTCCCACCGGATTAGCAACTCGATCGCCCTGGCCATTGTCTTTGTTGATTCGATACGACGTGAAGAGACTGACTCGCGGTGTGATTAGGGCCGTCGTGTCGACAAAGAAGAAGTTGTTTCTGACGTAATAAAGACTACGACCTTCAGGATGTTGAATGTTATTAAAGAAGAAATTGACGACGGCGTTGCTATTGAGCCAGTTGTAGTTATAACCACCGTTGAATGAGAACCTCGACGTCGGCGTCCAGTCGACAGCGGAAGTGAAGACGCGCGACTTGATGCTCACGCCGAAGTCGTTTAACGAAACTCCGGCGATCTCCGACGGATTGGCGTTGTCTCTGCTGATATAAGCGAGATTGAATGAGAGATTACTCTTCGGCGCATACCTGGTCTTCGCGCGAACGTTCGTGTAGTCGTAGTTGCCGATGCGCGTGAAGACGTTGTCGGCGGTGCCTTTCTCGGCGTCGAAGTAGATGGTCCAATTACTTGCCGGTCGCGCTTTGAAGCCGCCGAACACTGCGTGAGTGTTGTTTTCGAAAGCATCGCTTGACGAGCTGCGCGTGTTGCCGGAAACGGAGCCATTGGAGCCGAGATTGAATCCTTCAAAAGCCTCTTCGATACGGCGATGTCCGTAGCGATAGCCGAAGTGCACTGAATTTCTGGCGTTGAATTGGTAATCACCTTCGACGATGTTCTGATACTTGCGGTACGTCGTGAGCCTATGCGCGTCGAGATTGCTGAATCCGATCGTGTCGGTTACGGTCGTTGCGCCGGAAGGTCGCGTAATCGAAAAGAAGTCAGAAAAGACGGCGTCGCCGTTGATCCTGAAGTCGTCAACTCGAAATGTATTCGAGATGCGCAGCTTGTTCGTCGCGAGGAACGTCACGCCTATATCACCAAGCCAACTCGGGCGATTGGACGTCCCGGTGATGTTGTACTGGCCCAGATTGAGAGTGTTTGGCGTCGAGGGCAGCGGGCCTGGCGGCCATCCGGAAACTCTCGGGTTCCAGTTCGTACCGCTGTAGCTCTCAATGAATGAGAAGGTTGAATCAGAGTCGCTGTAAATTACGCGCGCCGTTATATCCAACCTTTGCGCGATGAGGGTATGCAAGCTGGCTCGCGTGAAATCAACGCTGCCGCGTGACGGCTCGTGATGAAAGAAACTGGTGAGCTGGCCCTTGGCCGGATCGAGATTTATGCCGGGTGTGATTCCCAGATCAGTAGAACTATCATCGCGAAAACGGCGAAAGCCTTGCAGAAAAGAATAATCGATTGGGCCCAGTGTGCCTTCGGCGCCGAAGCGGAAATCGTTGGCTTGCGACTTGAGATTTACCGGATAGTTAAACTCATTCCCGCCGAGGTGATAGTTGGTGAACGCCGGTCCGCTATATCGTTCGGGTGAGTAGCCAACGTTGAATCTAATCAACCTGTTTTTGGGCAGGATGTTGAGATCAAAATCGCCGAGCTTTGTTTCGGTGTTGTAACCGTGTTCGCCGGTAACGGACTTCGGCGGCACACTGAAGCTGGACGGCGAGAAGACCCAGTTCGGGTTGGCGAAGCTGTTGACGAATCTGAAGTAGTTGAACCTGCGATACGTGCCGTCAAAGCGGTACCACTTCGGCTGCTCGACATTGAAGCGAACAGTGCCGTTCGGATCTGCTCCCCAGCCTGTTGTCGTCAGTAGTGCGGTGTCAAACAGCTTTCCGGTTTTGCCATCCTGCGAGCGCATCAGGAAGCTCGAATCAAAAAGACGTGGTCCGGTCCTGTAGTTCAGATCGCTCTGATACTTGTTGAGATCGCCGACGACTTGAAGCCCGCGGTAACCAAACTCGAGTGTGGATATGATCGTGTATTGACCGGCATTTTCTCCGGCCTGAACCGGCGCGTCGTTGCCGTCAGGACTTGGCGATGGTTGTTGTGCCGTTGCCAGTGACACGAAGAGAAAGCACCCACAGATTACACTGATGGCTTTGGCTCGGTTTTTCATAACTCACCTGAAGAAAGCCGGATGCGAACGCGACCCGTGAATCTTGACGTGGCAATTCGTGCAACTGGAGTACTGCGCATTCTGATTGTGTGTTGGACCAGCAGGTTCGTCAGCTCCGACTCCATGGTCAACGCTGTGGCACGTCAAACAGAGTTGATTCACACGACTGAATTTCAAAAGTCTTGGATTGGCTGAGCCATGCGGCGTGTGACAAGCCGCGCATCCTTCAGTCTTCAGCGGTGCGTGCTCGTAGGTGAAAGGTCCCTGTTTGTCGGCATGACACTTAACGCACGCTGCGTCTGCGCCGGTTGCCAGCCGCGTTTGTTTGAGCTCGAAGCCGCCGTGCGGATTGTGACAATCGCTGCACTTCATCGCGCCTTCGAGCACCTTGTGATGAAACGGCTTGTTGAAGTCGGGCTTAACTTCGTTGTGGCAACTTATGCAGAGCTGTGGCTCGCCTGTCTTCAATAAGAGACGAGTCGAAAAGTCGGGCTTTTCGGCGTTGGCGGTGCCGATGAAAGTGATCGACTTCGCAATGTTTCGATTGCCCGGAAAGGAATGTGATGAGTGACAGTCAGTGCAACCGACGTCGTTGCGCCAGTGTTCGCCGCGTCTGAAGTTGTTACGTTCCTCTTTCCCTGCATGGCACGTGAGACACGTCTCGGAAGTTTCCTTGGGCGACTTGTTCTTGAACGAAATGATCTTGGCCGGATCGCCTTCTTCGATGTGCGCTTTGCCTGGTCCATGGCACGCTTCACAGCCGGTTATTTTGTCTTTCCAACTATTGATACCGGCAAGGCGAGCGTGAGATGTATGAGAAAAGGCTTTGAACTGATCCTCGTGACAGTCTTTGCAGGCGTCGCTGCCAACGTAATCATTGTCAGATGCCGACGACCGAGTGGTCCATGTGACGCCACAAATCAATCCCGCTGCGGATAAAGTAAGTGCAATTAACTTGACCTGAGTAACCAGTTTCAAGACTACGCCTCACAGATTGACAACGAGTTGTCTGATTCTGCTCCGGCGCTGGGCCTGTCACTACTGGTAATTTGTACAGGAGATATCTTGAAAATCCTGTAAATCATGAAATCCTGTCTAAAGTCTTTTACAGGATTACAAGATTTACAGAATTTCAAGATACGCGCCTGTTATTTCTGACAGTTACGTGCCTGTTTCCCACCAATAGAATTCCGCGCATAAGGAGAGATCCCCGATGAGATTAAAACAGCGGTCCATATTTCTGCTCACCATAATCCTCGCTGCCACGCAATACGCAGTTGCGCAGAAAAAGCCCAACATCGTCATCCTCGCAACCGGCGGGACGATCGCCGGCGCCGCCGCCACCGGCACACAGGCCGGTTACAAATCGGGCGCCGTTACTATCGACGCGATGATCGCGGCTGTTCCCGGCATCGGCGACATGGCCAACATCAAGGGCGAACAGATCTCGAATGTCGGATCGCAGGACATGTCGTTCGACATCATGCTGAAGGTCGCCAAGCGCATCAATGAGCTCATGCCGAAGAGCGATGTTGACGGCTTCGTCATTACCCACGGCACCGACACGATGGAAGAGACGGCTTTCTTTCTGAACCTCGTAATAAAAGGAGACAAGCCGGTCGTGATGGTGGGTTCGATGCG
Source organism: Pyrinomonadaceae bacterium (assembly GCA_035760085.1). GTDB lineage: Bacteria > Acidobacteriota > Blastocatellia > Pyrinomonadales > Pyrinomonadaceae > PSRF01. Next base: position 8,300 of record DASTTS010000603.1, on the reverse strand, counting down.
GCCTTCGACTGCAGTCAGCGCAGATGGTCCACTGAATTTGTACAACGCCGTCGGAGTAGCAATCGATCCGAACGCGAAAGGCCGCGGTGTCCTGGTGGTAATGAATGATTGGATTCACGCGGCCCACTCGCTCACAAAGACGAGCACGACTGCGATTCAAACGTTCATGTCGCCTTTACGAGGTGTGGTTGGCGTTGCGAATTATGGCAAGAATGATTTCTACAACACGCCACAGTGGAAACACACCAGCGCCAGCGAGTTTGATATTAGCGATGTCAACAAACTGCCGCGCGTCGATATTGTTTACGCGTGCGCCGACATGCCGGCGGATCTGATCGATGCTTCGGTGACGAATGGTGCAAAGGGAATCGTCATTGCCGGAGTTGGAAACGGCAACATGAACAAGGCCGCGCTCGATGCGGCGGCAAATGCGGTGAAGAAAGGCGTCCTCGTTGTCAGAAGCAGTCGTGTAGCAACCGGGAATGTCGGGCGTAATGTTGAAGTCAACGATGATGAAGGCGGGTTCATCGCGTCTGATGAACTAAATCCGCAGAAGTCACGCATTCTGCTGTCGCTGGCACTGCTCAAGCAGCGCTCCAAAGCCGACATCCAGCAATTGTTTATGACTTACTGAACGATTCCACAAAAAAGCACAAAACTCTTCTCATGATCTGGATCGAACTTCTTCTGCTCCTGGCGTGCATCGTGGTTGGTGCGCGTATCGGCGGAATTGCACTCGGTACCGTCGCGGGAATCGGGTTGCTGGTGTTCGTGTTTATCTTTTCTCTGCCGCCGGGTGGTCCACCGCAGGGCGTGCTGGGAATGATTATCGCGGTCATTACCGCACTCGCCGCCATGCAAGCAGCGGGCGGGCTCGACTATCTGGTTTCACTCGCCGAACGCGTTCTCAAAAAACATCCGCAGTACATCACCTTCATCGCTCCAATCGTTACTTATGTTCTGGTTTTCGCTTCGGGTACGACTCACGTGATCTACGCATTGTTGCCCGTGATTGCTGAAGTTTCACGCAAAGGAAATGTTCGTCCTGAGCGGCCTTTATCGATCAGTGTTATTGCCGGATTTCATGGAAACATTGCTTCGCCGATCTCGGCGGCAACTGTTGCGATGCTCGGTCTCTTCGTCGCGAAGGGACTATCGCTGCCGCGCCTGCTTTCGATAACGATTCCGGCGACGTTCATCGGCGTGTTGATAGGAGCGTTATCAGTAGCGTGGCGCGGCAAGAAATTAGACGCGGATCCGGAATACCAGAAACGTCTTGCTACCGGCGTGGTGAAGCCTCCCGAGTCGTTGCCGGAGTTTAAAGAAGCGAGCCTCAAGCGCGCCCGCGGATCGATGTTGCTCTTTCTGGGCGGCATCATTGTCGTTGTACTCATTGGAGTCTTTCCGCAGTTGCGTCCGGTGTATGAGGTTGTTAACAGCAATGGTCTGACTGACAGCGATCAGGTAAACATGGGTATGGCGATAATGATCGTGATGATCGCTGTGGCCGGCTTGACTATGATTTTCTTCAAGGCTTCGCCGGAAGCAACGCTGAAGGGAACGATCATGCGCAGCGGTTTGACTGCAATCATTTCGATCCTTGGAGTTTCATGGCTCGGTTCGTCGTTCTTCGAGGGCAATCGTAACTACGTCGTCGCGCACGTCTCATCACTAGTGCAGGTTTATCCGATGGCCTTCGCGGCCGGTATGTTCCTGCTCTCGACGTTGCTGTTTAGCCAGGCAGCAACGGTTGCGCTGCTGATGCCGGTGGGTTTAGCGTTGGGTCTTCCCACACATTTGCTGGTCGGGTTTTATCCCGCTTCCAATGGACTCTTCTTCCTCCCCACCTACGGCACGGTCCTCGCGGCCGTCTCGTTCGACCAGACCGGAACCACACAGATCGGAAAGTATCTGCTGAACCACAGCTTCATGCGCCCGGGTTTAGTGACGATGATCTCGACCGTGGTGATTGCGCTGTTGTTGAGCAGGGTGCTGCAGTAAAACCTGTCTACGGTTTTACACTGTAATTTCTGACAGTTACCCGCTCCTTTCCCGCCCCATAGAATCTCGCGCGTAGAAGTCTCGTTCGCCAATCAAATAGGAGATCTCAGTGATTGCCACAAGGTCTACATTCAACGACCTGAGTGCGTATGGAATTGCCCGCTCGACCATTCAGGGAGCGCCTTTAGACGAGGAAGAAGCACGTAAAATTCAGGCGTTTTGGTCGGCCTGCAACTATCTTGCGGTGGGCATGATTTATCTTCAGGCCAACCCGCTCCTGCGCCAGCCTCTGCACACCGACCACGTCAAGAACCGGATGCTGGGACACTGGGGTGCCAGTCCGGCCCTCTCCTTTATATATAGCCACCTGAACCGGGTGATTAAGTCGTTCGACGCGGACATGATCTTTATGGCCGGACCGGGCCACGGCGCGCCCGGTGTTTTAGCGCCTCTCTATTTAGAGGGCTCCTATTCGGAAATTTATCCAGACAAAAGCCAGGACGAAGAAGGACTGCTGCGCTTTTTCAGAGAATTTTCCTTTCCCGGCGGAATCGGCAGCCACTGCACACCTGAAACTCCCGGATCCATTCACGAGGGAGGGGAATTGGGCTACGTACTGTCGCACGCTTGCGGCGCTGCGTTCGACAACCCGGAGCTGATCGTCGCCGCTGTAGTCGGCGATGGTGAGGCTGAGACTGGCCCACTCGCTACATCCTGGCACATCAACAAGTTTCTCAATCCCATTCGCGATGGTGCGGTATTACCCATCCTCAATCTAAACGGTTACAAGATCAACAATCCGACCCTGCTCGCGCGCATCAGTCACGAGGAACTCGAAAACCTGTTCAAAGGTTACGGCTACACGCCTCTGTTCGTTGAAGGATCCGATGCAGAGTCGATGCATCAGGCGATGGCGGCGACGTTGGACCACTGCGTCAGCTCGATTCGCACACTGCAACAAGAAGCCAGAAGCTCCGGCACGGCGACCCGACCGCGTTGGCCCATGATTGTACTGCGCACACCGAAAGGCTGGACAGCGCCTGCCGAAGTTGATGGACGTAAAGTCGAAGGTTTATGGCGCTCACATCAAGTGCCGCTCGCGGGTGTAAAGAAGAACCAGGCCCACCTGAGACTCCTCGAACAGTGGATGCGCGGTTATAAGCCGGAAGCTCTGTTTGACGCGGACGGGCACCTCAGCAAAGAACTACGCGACCTGACGCCGGCAGGTAACCGCCGCATGGGCGCCAACCCACACGCGAACGGCGGTCAGCTCAAAAAGAATCTGCGTTTGCCGGACTTCAGAACCTACGCGATCAAGTTCGAGAATCCGGGCCGCGTTGAAGTAGAAAACACGAAGCCGCTCGGGAAGTTTTTGCGCGACGTAATGAAGCTCAACATGAGCACGTTCAGGATCTTCGGACCCGATGAGAACACGTCAAACAAGCTCGATGCAGTTTATGAGACCAGCAAAAAACTCTGGCTCGCCGATTACTTTCCGGAAGACAGCGATGGTGGCGAGCTCTCGCCGGATGGACGTGTCGTCGAGATGCTCAGCGAGCACACGGTGGAAGGCATGTTGGAAGGATACCTGCTCACCGGCCGGCATGGTTTTCTCTCGACTTACGAAGCCTTCGCACACGTTATCGACTCGATGTTCAACCAGCACGCCAAGTGGTTGTCGATCTGTAATGAGATGCCATGGCGTCGCAGCATTGCTTCGTTGAATCTTCTGATTACGTCAACTGTCTGGCGGCAGGATCACAACGGATTCACTCATCAGGATCCGGGTTTTCTCGACGTAGTAGTGAATAAACGCGCTGAAGTTACACGCATCTACCTGCCACCGGACGTCAACAGTCTCTTATCCGTCGCCGATCACTGCCTGCGCAGCGAGAACTACATCAACGTGATCGTGAGCGACAAGCAGATGCACTTGCAGTATCTCGACATGGATACCGCAATCACACACTGCACCAAAGGCATCAGCATCTGGGCACAAGCCAGCAATGATAAAGGTGTGGAACCGGACGTCGTCATGGCGTGTGCCGGCGATATTCCGACGCAGGAAGCACTTGCCGCTACTGCTTTACTGCGCTCCGAGTATCCTGATCTCAAGATCCGTTTCATCAACGTAGTGGATCTCTTCAAGTTGCAATCGGATAAAGAGCATCCACACGGCTTATGCGATCGTGACTTCGATAGTCTCTTCACAGTCGACAAGCCGGTTATTTTCAACTTCCACGGTTATCCGTGGCTGATTCATAAACTCACCTACAATCGAGCCAATCATCCTAACCTGCACGTTCGCGGTTACAACGAGCGCGGCAATATAAACACGCCGATGGAATTGGCGATCGCCAACGGCATCGATCGTTACACACTCGCGATTGATGTCATCGATCGTGTTGCTCGATTACAGTCAGTCGGTGCCCATGCGAAAGAGAAATTCAGGAACATGCAGATTGCTTGCCGCCAGTATGCCCACGCTTACGGGGTCGACAGGCCCGATGTCGTGGAGTGGCGCTGGCCGTTCTAGCGAGGAGTATCGATGAGGATTCATTTTCATGGTGCAGCCGGTGATGTGACTGGATCTGCCTATCACGTCGTTACGGATAAGGCGAGCGTCCTGGTTGATTGTGGCTTCTTTCAAGGTCGGAAAGAGGAGAGTGCGAAGAACCGGCGTAAGGCACAACTCGAGGGTGGCAAGGTTGATGCGGTGTTGCTTACACACGGGCACCTGGACCATATCGGCCGCCTGCCATTACTAACGCGCAACGGATACAAAGGTCCAATCTATGCGACGCGTCCGACGCTCGATATCGCCACGTTGATTCTCAAAGACTCTCTCGCGCTACAAAAACAGGATCTGAAACGTGAGAACCAGAAAAGAGCGCGCGCCAGGTTACCGCCATTGGAGCCTCTGTTTGAGGAAGCCGACGTTCGCAAGCTGAAACCGCTTGCTACTCCGGTCAAATACAACCAGCGTTTTTCAGTTGCTCCTGGTATCGAGGCCCGTCTCGTCGATGCCGGTCACGTTATCGGCTCGGCCAGTGTGGAATTGACCGTGAGTGAAAATGGTCACAAGAAAACCGTCGTGTTCTCTGGCGACCTTGGACCACGTGGTGCGCCGCTACTCAACGATCCGGAGCCGTTCAAAGAAGCTGATGCGGTGATCATGGAATCGACGTATGGCGATCGAAATCATCGCTCGATGCACGATACCGCCATCGAAGGAAGAGAGATCATTGCCAAAGCGATTGACAACAAGGCCAAGGTCCTGGTGCCCGTCTTTGCCGTGGGCCGCACGCAATTGCTCCTTTATTTAATGGCCGGCGCATTTAAGAGAAAAACGTTGCCACGTTTCCCGATCTTTCTTGATAGCCCGATGGCGATCCAGGCGACGAAGATTTACGGAAGAAACAGCGAACTTTTCGATGAAGAAGCGCTCGCAATGGTCCAGTCGGGTGAGCTGTTGCGGAGTTTGAATTGCGCTCGTCCGTGTAGTACGCCGGGAGAGTCGAGGGCCTTAAATAACGAAAAAGGACCGTGCATGATCATGGCCGGAAGTGGGATGTGCACCGGCGGCAGAATCATGCATCACCTGCGTCACAACCTGCCGGTACCGGAAACGGCTGTTTTGATTGTTGGTTTTCAATCGCCTGGCACGCTCGGGCGAAAGTTAGTCGACGGCGCAAAGTCAGTGATGATGTTTGGTGAGGAAGTTCCGGTACGCGCTTCGATTCATACGATGGGTGGTTTCAGTGCTCATGCCGATCAGCAAGGTTTGCTTGATTGGTTCAGCACCATCGCGCCGTCGCGACCGCGCACGATTATTACGCACGGCGAGGATCGCGCGCGGCAGGTATTCGGCGATCTCATAAATTCACGTTTTGGTTTGCAGACAGAACGACCGGTGTTAGGCGATGTGATTGAAATCTGAACCACGGATTTACACAGAAACGAGGAAACATGAGTGCAACTTACACCCCCCAGGGATCCAATGTCGTAAGCCTTGCTGACGAAGAAGCGGTTAAGAAAGTCCTGATTGATTCTGTGTTGGGTCTATGGGATGTCGTTAATAACCTGACGCGCCTCCAGCCTTCACACCGGGATCGTTATCGCGTAACGATTTTTGGATCCGCGAGAGCGAGACCGGGCACGGTCGCTTACGACGAGACGAAACGCGCCGCCAAGGCGCTCGCCGCAATGGGCTGCGACATCATTACCGGCGGTGGTCCAGGGTTGATGCAGGCGGCAAATGAAGGTGTCGATGCGGCTGAAGGCGCCAAATCCGTGGGCATCCGGGTCGATCTTCCATTCGAACAGGAAGTAAATCCCTTTGTTGAGCTCGCCTACGAGCATCGCACGTTCTTCACGCGCTTACATCACTTCGTACTGGCATCGGATGCGTTCATCGTCGCGCCGGGAGGCATCGGTACTGTTCTGGAAACGATGATGATCTGGCAGTTACTTCAGGTTCGTCACCTTAAGCAAACACCACTGATTCTCGTCGGCAAGCTGTGGCCCGGTCTGATTGAGTGGGTGCGCGACTCGATGCTCACCTTCGAGACACCGCTTATTGATGCTGACGATGTGAACATTCCCATCTGCGTGAACGACGCCGACGAGGCGATTGCAATTATCCAGCGTCACCGTCAGGTCTCTGGATTTTCTGCAAGCGCCCACTGAGGAAATCAAAATGTCGAGTGCCTCTGAAGTAGCAGCCGCAGTTCCACGTAATCCGTTCACCGACTTTCTGCGTAGTCCGATGAACTGGTTGTTGCTCTTGATCCCGATCACTGTAGCCGTGGAACATCTGGCCCACGTCTCCGCACCGGTGCTGTTCTTTCTGGCGGCTGGTGCAATCATTCCCATTGCCGCGCAGATCGTACATGCGACTGAACAGATTGCGACTCGTACTGGTGATGCCATAGGCGGGTTGTTGAATGCCACTTTCGGTAATGCACCGGAATTGATCATCGCGCTCGTCGCTTTGAAGGCAGGCTATCTCGACATGGTCAGAGCGTCGCTGGTCGGCGCGATACTGGCGAACTTACTACTTGCGCTTGGGATCGCTTTTTTTACCGGCGGCATCCGCTTTCACGATCAACGATTCAATCCGATCGCCGCGCGTACCTACAGCACAATGATGTTTTTGGCTGCCGTGAGCATGACGGTGCCGAGTGCATTTAGTCGCGTCCTTGCGCCCAACGAAGTGATTCGTCAGGAACAACTGTTAAATATCGGCATCGCCATTTTGCTGCTGGTCGCTTATGCGCTTTACATTCTCTATTCACTCAAAACACATTCGAGCCTCTTCGCCAGTTTAGAAACTGAACACGATTCAGCACATCACGGCGAACAATGGGGAGTCGCTCGTGCTGTGATTACGTTACTCGGAGCATCTGTTTTTGCCGCGTGGATGAGCGAGATTCTGGTTGGTGCTGCTGAAGAAACCGGCAAGGCGCTGGGTATGTCGCAGGTGTTCATTGGCATTGTGTTTGTCGCGGTTGTCGGTGGTGCAGCGGAGAGTGGTTCCGCGATTGCTATGGCGCGGAAGAACAAGATGGACCTGTCGGTAGGGATCGCGCTCGGAAGTTGTATACAGATCGCTCTGTTTGTGGCGCCGTTGCTGGTGCTGGCGAGTTATTTCATCGCGCCGCAACCGCTCGAGCTCGCGTTTAGTCGCGCTGAGATTGGCTCGTTGTTTATGGCGGTGCTGATTGGCGCAATGGTTTGCGGCGACGGGCAGTCTAACTGGTACAAAGGAGTACAACTCATCACGGTTTACGCCATCATCGCGCTAATGTTCTATCTCATACCGGCGATACCCGGTTAGAAGTTCAACTGTCAATATTGACAGTTAATCCGTCTCGCGCACTCCGATACGATTTAGTCTGGAAACCGCTGTCACAAACAACTGTAGGGGCGGCCCTCCGTGGCCGCCCGTTATTCAAAAACCATGCTTATCCGTGAAACGCGCGGCCACGGAGGCTTAACAATCCCAATGACTTTTGAGGCAAGTAGGTGGTGAGAGGCTTGCGCAAAAAGTCGGAAATCCCACCCACGGCAGTGGGTGGATTGGTTCAGATGCTTTCTAACCAAAATCTAAATAGTTGCCATGGAATTCCACCAACGGTAGTTGGTGGATTGTTCAAGTCCTCTCTAAGAAAGTATTTGAAGTATCCACCCACTGCCGTGGGTGGGATTATGTTTCGGTTCGGGCTCTCTCTGTAGAAAGAATTTGAAACAATCCACCCACTGCCGTGGGTGGGATTCCGGAGTTTTTGTGCAAAGCT
>DASTTS010000602.1:0-6527 GCA_035760085.1 Pyrinomonadaceae bacterium | reverse complement strand
AAGTCCCAAGGGCTCGTCGTGGGTGAGGCCGGAGTTTTCCAGCAGCGTTTCGACGTCGCGAGCAGTGGCGGCGCCGGAGTCGATCAGGTTTACGTTTGCGCCGACAGTTTCGCTGATGACGTCGCGCAGTATCGGGTAATGAGTGCAACCGAGCACCAGTGCGCCGATCGTCGTTTGCCTGAATTCACTCAGATAATCCTGCGCGACGATGCGCGCGACGTCGGAGTTGGCCCAACCTTCTTCCGCGAGCGAGACAAACAATGGGCAGGCGCGTTCGATCACTTCGACGCCGGCGCTCATCGCCGCGATCGCCTGGGCGTAAGCATGACTCTGCACGGTGGCTTCCGTAGCGATCACGCCGATCTTCTCGCCGTGTGCGATCTCGACAGCGGCACGCGAGCCGGGCTCGATCACGCCCATGACCGGAACTGTTACTGCTTTGCGGATCGCCGGAAGTGCGAGTGCTGATGCGGTGTTGCAGGCGACGACCAGCAGCTTGATGCCATGTGCTTGCAGAAAGCGCGAGTTTTCGACGGCGTAGCGTTCGACTGTGGCGAGTGATTTTGTTCCGTACGGGACGCGTGCTGTGTCGCCTAGATAGACGAAGCGTTCGTTTGGCAACCGCTCGTGAAGGGCGCGATACACCGTGAGTCCGCCAACGCCGCTGTCGAAGATGCCGATGGGAAGGTTGCGGTCCAAATGTTATCGCTTCTGGGGCTATTCGAAGATCTTTGAAACCAGTACGCGAAAACCGGGCACGGTGTCGTCGACGAGTTCGTCGTGGTCATGCAAAAGCCAACGGTTGCCATCCGCGTGCGCTACTTCGACCGTGTGCTTACCGGGATCCACGTTCCAAACAGACTTCGCGCCAAGCTCGAGCCACAGTGCAGTGTTGCGCTCGATCTTGCCTTTTCGATCCCATCGTGATCGCACTTCAACAGCAAGATCGGGCGGCCCAATTCGAAAGAAGTCCGTAAGAGGGCCTGCTCGTTCCTGCGAAATAAACGCGATGTCCGGTGCGAGTACAGTATCCGGGTCGCTTTCTAGCTTGAATCCCGTTTCCGCGGCACGGAGTACACCGAGATCGTGTGCCGTCACATAGTTATATAGCAGGGCCGATAGCGTCATGGTCGCGGCGCCATGCCGATCATTGGCTGGAGACATTGTGAGGAGTTCTCCCTTAACGAGTTCATAACGGTGGTAGCCGTCATCTTCCAAGTTGAACAATTCTTCCGCAGTCATCAAGTGAGTAGTTGTGGTGCTCATTGTTCGTCTCTCGATTCGTTCAAGGGGAGTGAGGGGTGGCTCTCCCGCAGTTCAAGATTATGGTGGAGGCGCCGAGAATTGAACTCGGATCCAAAAACCAACGCCGAAGGACTCTACATGCTTAGTCGCTTCTCTTTCTTTACCAGCCCACCGAAGTGAGCCGATAAAAATTCGCTCAATGTCGAGTCAGTGAAGCGACAAGACCTCGACACGAGCTAGCCCGACTTTGGTCTCGCCCACTGCCACGGACCGAAGCAGCGGGCCAGCTCATCTAAGTGACATCTCATTCCGCGCGCATGAGCAACTTGCGGCGAGACGCTCGGTGCTTAATTAGGCAGCGAGAGCCAATTCGTTATTGGCAGTTGTGTTTCCCTACGCGTTTTAACGAGCTGCATAAGGTAGCCCGGCATGCATCGCGACGATCGTTCAGGTTCCTGTCGAAGCCTGTCGCCCCCGTTTGCGAAGCACCGTCATTATAAAGGTTGCAGCGCGATTCCAGAAATCCGCAGTCTCCACAGTATAATTTCGGCGCCCTGTGGCGATTTGTTCGCCCTGTGGGTAGCCACGTTGTCCGACCGTCGTCGATAAAGGCAAGGTTGTCGTGGGGGAAAACCAATTTATGGCTGTAAATTCTAAATACTCGCCCAAAGCAATCATCAATACACCACCCGAACAACGCAGACACCTCCTGGCCCGTTTCTGGTTGCCGGCCGTGTTGCTCCTCGCGTTGGCCGCGGGCGGATTGACCGGAATCGTTGCGGCCTACGAACTCAACTACTCGCGCGCCGCAAACGAAGTCGCGGCACTGGCGACCTATCGCCCCAGCGTCGTGACTCGCGTCTACGCCGACGACGGCGAGACGGTAATCGGCGAGTTTGCGCTCGAGAAACGCATCCCGCTCAAGTACGAAGAGATTCCCCCCGTCCTGAGGAACGCGATTCTCGCCGTGGAAGACGTCCGCTTTTACGACCACATTGGCATCGACCCGATTCGCATCATGGGCGCCGCGTGGAAGAACCTCACCACTGACAGAGTCGAGGGCGGTTCTACGCTAACGCAGCAACTTACAAAGAACCTGTTCCTTTCGAAGGAACAAACCTACACCCGTAAAGTCAACGAGTGGATCCTCGCGCTCCAGATCGAACGCTATTACACCAAGAACCAGATCATGGAGTTGTACACCAACCATATGTTTCTCGGCGCAAACGCGTATGGCATGGAGGCTGGCGCTGAGACTTACTTTGGTAAACAGGCCAAGGATCTAACACTCGGCGAGGCCGCTCTGCTCGCCGGCATCCCGAAAGCTCCGAGTGATTACTCGCCGACGTCGAATCCCGTGCGCGCTAAAGAGCGTCGCGATCTCGTTCTCGACTTGATGGCGAAGAACGGTTTCGTCACGCAAGCAGAAGCTGACGACGCGAAAGCCAAGCCGATTCAACTCGCCGATACTGCTTACTATCAATCGCAACCAAAGTCGTCGCCGTTTGATTACCCGGTCGAGTTCATTCGCCAGGAACTGGAAGACAAGTACACCACTCGCGTTGCGCAGGGTGGACTTTCCGTTTACACGACGATCAATGTCGAGGCGCAGAAGCGTGCGTACGAGGTGGTCCGTGCTGGGTTGCGTAATTACGACCGCACACACACCGGCTGGCGCTCGGCCTACACGATGATTCCGACCACCGTCAATAACGGCGAGGGCCCGGCGACGACACAGGAGCTCAATAACTACAAGCACCCGGACTGGTACGGCAACGACTACGAAACCGGCCGCCACTTGATGGGCCTGATCATGAAGGTCGACAAGGCGCGCAACGAAGCGACAGTTCGTTTTGGAAATTTCACCGCGACGCTGACGGCCGCGGACATGGGTTGGAGTCACCGTCAACCGCGAGATGAGTTCAAGAACGGACATCTCGCCGAGTTTGAGATCAAAGAGGTTGACGAAAAGGACCGGAAGCTGACCGTCGAACTCTCGCAAGTGCCTGCCGTGCAGGGTGCGATGATGACGCTCAATGCTAAGACAGGCGAGATCATCACGATGGTCGGTGGCTACGACTTCTACACGAACAAATTCAACAACGCCACGCAGGCGTATCGTCAAACCGGTTCGTGCTTCAAACCGTTCGTCTACACGGCGGCGGTTGAATGGGGCATGACTCCTGACACGCCCGTGAGTGGCGCGCCGATCAGCATTGGCGACTGGCAGCCGCACAACTACGACGGCTCACTCGGCAACGCGGACATGCCGATGAAGACCGCGCTCGCGAAGTCGATGAACATTCCGGCTGTGCATCTGCTGCAAACAGTCGGCATTCAAACTGGTGCGCAGATGGTGCGACGTTTCGGAATCAAAGTTCCGATGTCGCCGTATCTTCCGTCCGCGCTCGGCGCGACTGAAGTGCCGCTTGATCAAATGGTCTCGGCGTATTCCGCGTTTCCGAACAAAGGCATCCGCGTTGAACCGCACCTGATTCGCAGAGTCCTCGACCGCGACGGCGGCCCGCTCGAAGAGTGGGATCCGCGCACCACTTATAAGGTCGTTAATGAGTATGTCGCACTGACGATGGTGTCGATGATGCGCGGCGTCGTCACTGGTGGCACTGCAACCGCCGCAAATGCGCTTGGCGTTCCGGTCGCTGGAAAGACTGGCACGGTGAATGATCACACTGACGTCTGGTTCATCGGCTACACGCCAACGTATGTCACCGGCGTTTGGATGGGTTACCCCGGAAAGAAGAAACCGCTCGGTAACGACATGACCGGCGGCAAGGGCGCGTTGCCGATGTTCGTGGAATTTATGAAGACCTTCCTGAAAGACAAGGAGAAGGAAGATTTTCCGAAGCCGCCTAACATGCCTGAGGACATGCGCGAACTCTTCCGGCAGCGTCAACGTGAGCTCGCGGCCGAGCGTGCTGAATTTGCGGCAGCCGCTGAAGAGGCGGCTGACGAGAACGCGCTGCCCGCCGGTAGTACCGAGCCAAAGCTCGAACAACTGACATTGCCGCCTGCACCGAAGACAGACGAGACGGCCGCGCCTCAGCCGAAACCGGAAGTGACAACTCCGAAGGTTGACACTCCGCCGCCGCCAGCGACGCGACCACGCGAAGCCGAGCCCGCGAAGAAGAAGGGAAAGAAGGGCGACGGCGAACCGTAACCACCGATCGTCGCTGATCGATCTCTCTTAAAGTAACTTGCCTAACGCGTAGGGAAGCATCTTGCGCCACCAGGGCCAGTCGTGGTCCACGTCTGGTCCCCAAAGATCCAACGTGTGAGGAATGCCTTTGGAGTGAAGAATCTCTGACAGCGCACGACTGCGCTCCGGGGCCTCGTAGTTTCCCTGCCCTGACATGATCAGGATCGCGTCGGCTTTGCGAAGCAGTGGCAGATAGTGGTCGTCGTTCAGGTTGGAAAGATAATCGACAGGATTGTTGAAGTAGACATTATCGTCGTAATGACCCTTCAAATAAGAGCGCACATCGTAACTGCCGCTCATCGCGATCACTCCACGAAACAGATCCGGGTGCTTGAAGTAAGCATTGACTGAAAGGAACGCACCCAAACTCGCGCCGGTCGTCAAGGGGCGGTTCTCGCCATCGCCGCAGTCTTTGCGAATCAAGGGCAGCACTTCGTCGACGATGTAGCGATCGTATCGCGTCAGCAGTTCGGCTTTCAGTGGCGCGGGCATCTGCTCGTTGAGCAGGCTGTAACGGTTGACGCTGTTGATTGAATAAGCCCGCAGCTTCCCTGCTTCGATGAACGACTTGATCGCGTCGACGAGATAGAAACGCTCGTACTCGAGATAATCAGCGGCGGCCGTGGGAAACATCAGCAGCGGAGGACCGGCGTGGCCGTAAGCGACCAGCGGCATCTCCGTGCTTAGGTTCTGACTAAACCAGGATGTAGTGCGGCGTTCCATGCAGATATTTTCCTTCAGGAGATTGGGCTGGAGATATTCTCGCAGATCACTGCGGAGCGCAAGTTTAGCCACAGATCACAGCGGTGAGAGGTAGCGCACCGCGCGATTTGTGGTCGTGGTGCAGTCGATTTGTCGCCGCCTGTTGTTGATTTGTCGCCGCCTTGACGCTCTGGAACCCATTTGTTATAAAAACGCCTTCGCGCCCTGCACATAGTTTCGAATCTCAGCTATGTGAGGGCGCTTATTCCGCAGTAGCTCAATGGCAGAGCATTCGGCTGTTAACCGAAGGGTTGTAGGTTCGAGTCCTACCTGCGGAGCCATTTTTTTTCTGCATGTCCGCTTTGATGTCCGCATTCGATAAATGATTGAGGCATCATCGCGGACTTCCAACCGAACCTCTTCGAAGCCCCACCATCCGAGCCCGTTTCTTAGTTTTCGTTGCAAAATGGCGGGAGGTCGAATTTAATCGAGCGAAGGTGACGCGTAAGAACGTAAGTACCTTTCTGACTCGATCGACAGAATTAAATGGCAAAAGTTAACCCTTTCAAACCAGGATCTCCGGTCAGTTCGGGCATGTTCGTCGGACGGACGCAAGAGTTGGATCGTCTTGAGACGAGTCTGATTCAGACACGGTCGAAGAATCCTTCGCACTTCATGGTTACTGGTGAGCGAGGTATAGGAAAATCTTCACTCCTAAACTACATAAAGGCGGTCGCCGAGGGCAACATACTGGTTTTGGGACCAGTTGCTAAAAATGAAACCGTCAACTTTCTGGTGATTGACACGGATATCGATCAAAACACCACTCAGCTTGGATTGATTTCGAAGATTGAAGTTGGCTTACGGCGCGCGCTGTCTAACACAGAGGCAGCCCGGACTTTTTTCCAGAAAACGTGGCAGTTTCTTCAAAGAGTCGAGGCTGTAGGAGTGAGTATCAAACCAAACGAAACTCAACAACTGGCAGATACTGTCTTTGAAGAGTTCGCGTACTCACTCGCAGACACCGTGAATCGAATTTGCAGGGGGTGCAGAATTCTCTCCGCTAAGTGCAAAGCATGATGGTGTTCTACTGCTTATAGACGAAGCAGACAACGGGTCTAAGCACCTCGGCTTGGGTTCATTTTTCAAATTACTTACTGAGCGGTTGTACCGCCGAGGCTGTAATACTTTTATGGTCGGGCTGGCTGGTTTATCAAATCTGCGGGACGTTCTTAGCGCCAGTCATCCTTCTTCACTAAGAATTTTTGAGGAGAATAAATTAGAGCGTTTATCGGCGGACGAGGTTGAACTCGTTATTGATTCATGTATGAAAGAGGCTAATCGTTTGAACCAGCGGGAATAC
>DASTTS010000601.1:0-3672 GCA_035760085.1 Pyrinomonadaceae bacterium | reverse complement strand
CGAGACTGAGATCGCGAATGTTGCCGCCAGCGTAAGTAGAGGTTGCGAGCGAGGGACAACCCTTGATCGTGCCATCAGCCTCAATGCCGAGCGTGTTCTGTCCGGCGTTGCAACTCGTCCAGTAAACTCGATCGTCGCCATTGCCGCGCCATATCGATTCAAACGGCCCGTAGTAACCGATGTTATTACCGGGCTGAAGCAGCAGTCCATTGTCAGCGCCTTCTTCGTACAACTCGGCCAGCAGCGGCATCAGCTCGAGCAGTTCGTACGGCTGAAGCAGCAGCTCCGGATTATCCGCCGCCCGGCCCATCGCGACCGTCAGTTGAACCTGCCAGCTTTTCGCACCCGCCTCGATGAAGAGATTCATCAACTCGCGTAATTGCGGGATAACAAGCGAAGTGATCTGAGTATTGACGGTGGAACTGAGGCCGTGACGCTTGATCGAATGAAGCGCCTTAAAAGCCGCGTCAAATGAGCCTTTCACGCCTCTTAACCGGTCGTGAACGTCGCGCAAGCCGTCAATCGAAATGCCGAGTGCTTGCAGACCGGCGTCCGCAGCCGCCTTGATTCGTTCATCAGTAAGATTGAGCCCGCCGGACTGCATGGTGCAGTCCATTCCCTGTTCGCGGACTTCTCGAATGATCTCGAGCCAGTCGCGACGGAGATAGGCTTCTCCACCAATCAGCGTTACTTCGCGCGTGCCGAGGCGAGCGAGTTGACGCACGAGATCGAGGCACTCTTCAGTGGTTAACTCGTCAGGACGGCGCTTCCCTGCACGCGAGCCACAATGGTGACACTTCAGATCACAAGCGAGCGTGATCTCCCACACCGCATGCACAGGCGTGAACGCGGCGCGGTCGCGCGCAGACAAATAACGCGTTGGGCCAGCCATCGAAATAGCTCCAGAAACACACTGTCAGAGCGGGGGCAAGCCGCCCTTCCTGACTTGTTCTAATCTGAGCGCCTAAAATAGGAACAAGTCAGGAAGGGGGGCTTGCCCCCGCTCTAGTCAGCGCTATTTCTTCTTACTGGATTTTTGCATCGCACTGTCGAGTTCATCGAGTGCTGCCTGCACGTCCGAGATATACTTGCGCG
This sequence comes from Pyrinomonadaceae bacterium, assembly GCA_035760085.1. GTDB lineage: Bacteria > Acidobacteriota > Blastocatellia > Pyrinomonadales > Pyrinomonadaceae > PSRF01. Next base: position 2,577 of record DASTTS010000601.1, on the reverse strand, counting down.
CTGAAGCCGCGACGTTTTTCATCTCGCGCTGATCGCCACGTGCAATCGCCTTTCGAATCGGATCGCCGTATGGTGGAACGGGTCCGCTTTCAACTCGCGAGGTTTTCTTGGTGGATTTTTTACCGCCTGCTTTTTTTCCGGATGCTTTACGAGCCGGCATGATGGTCCTCCCGTGTTAGTGAGAAATCAATTGTGATTGAGACAGGAGGTTCTTAGTTTATTGAGCAGTGCTTGTCAAGACTTTCTTTTCGAATCTTCTCTGCGCAACCTCTGCGTTCTCTGCGCCTCTGCGGTTAAGAATTCGTTTGACACAAATCACCGCAGAGGCGCAGAGAACGCAGAGAAAGCTTCAGGCAGAAGCGACTTCGCTGAGGACGGGAGTTTCAGGTTTCGGAATGAGGGCGGCAATCTCTTCAACAATGTGGCGCGTTGAGTTTGGAATAGCAAGACCAACCGTCGCCGCGCGCATGCGTGAGTAGTGCACTTCGTCTTCCATCATGCGTCGCACGACCGGAACGACGTCGCTCGAGCGTTTGAGCATCACGCCCGCGCCATACTCCTCGATCAGGTTCGCAGTGCCTGCTTCCTGCGGCATCGGTTCCGTGATCACGTCCGCGATGATCGGCACGCGACACGCAAGTGCTTCAAATGTCGTCAAGCCACCGAGCTTCGAGATCATCACGTTCGCCGCACTCATCAGCTTTTCGATCTCGTCTGAATATCCGATCACCTTGATCGGGAACGGTGCTTCGAGTGCGATCGACTCCGCGGCCACACGCAAGTCTTCATTCTTGCCCGCGAGGAAAATCGCCTGCACGTCCAGCTCGCCACGCACGAGCTCGCGGAAGATCTGCGGGATATTGCCGCCGCCGATCCAGCCTGCATTGACGAAAACGGTAAACTTTTCGGGATCGAGGCCGAGTGCACGGCGTGCTGCTTGTGCCGCTTCTTCACCGGGATACGCAAACTTCGGATGCACCGGCAGCCCCGAGATCTTGATGCGCTCGGGTGAGACGCCGTAATCGATCAACTGTCTACGTGCGTCCTCGCTCGCGACGAGATAGAGCGTCACATCGTCACACGCCCAGCCTTTCCAGAAGCCGTAACACGGATCGGTGACTACGGAAACGAGTGGAATACGTCCCGCGAGATTCAACTCCTTCAGCACGCGCGCGAAGATGTGCTGCGTCAGCGGGTGCACACTGACGACGATGTGCGGGCACCAGCGCTCAAACAGCTCAGCAACGTAACCGACGCAACGTTTATGAAAGAACTCGCTCGTTTCCGGACGAACGCGATTCATCAACCAGTAAAAATACTTCATCCAGTGCTGCCGGTTGCGCAGTATCCAGTTGTACAACCGCACTAACTTCGCACTGAGATGATGCGACTCTTCCACAGCACGCACGACCCGGATCGCATACGACTCACCCTCGAAAAACTTCTGCACACCCGCGACAATCGCGGCCGCAGCCGAGCGATGTCCGCCGCCGGTGTCAGACGAGATGACCAGTATTTTCGGGATGCGTTGCTGCATTTCTGTCTATGAAGCTAGTTTAAATCCGCAACGGGGACACCTGCGTGCTCCGCTTTCTCCACTGCCTTACGCGCCTTCTTCATCTCGCGCTCGAGCTTCTTGATCTGGATCAAGTGCCCGGGATTGAAGGGCAGCGACGGGTAATAACTGTTCGACTCATGCGTGCAGAAGCAGCCGTCGTGCGCCTTCTTACGACGCGCCTGCATCGCCGGCGACAGCCAGAGCTTCTGGAAGTTCCAGTCAAAATCGCGCAGGTTGCCGACAGGCTCGAGGTTCTCGCATGACGACACGGTGCCTTCATCGTAGATCACGCCGCCCGCAGTGCCCGCGTAACACGTCATCTGCGCTTTTTGCGTCTCCTGCGTCTTCGCGATCAAACCGTGCATGTAAATATCGATCGCGGCTTTGAAGAAACCGGCGTCGCCACCGTAGTTGTTTTTGATCGCAGCGTGACGCGAATCGTCGTCGATCATCTGCGCGAGCTTCGCGTAGCGGGAGTGATCGATGTCGAGCTCTTTCGGATCGGCTGAAGGCGGACGGATGTAGTTGAAGTTTACCTTGTCAGGCTTCAGATCGTATTTGAGGAAGTCGTACCACTCGAAGATCGTGTCCTGGTTCGAGTTCATGAAACAGGTGCACGTTTGCACGTCGAGACGCGGGTATTCCTTCTTAATCGCCTGAAGCTGCCGTGCGGTTTCGATCGCGATGTCCCACGAGCCGGGTTTCTGGCGAATCTTTTCGTGTTCGAGTTTTGGGCCATCGATACCGAGCGCGATCGTAACGTTCAGGTTCGGACACTCCTGAAGCACGCGCGTGACGTCCGGGAAGATTCGTTTTTGAATCTGCCCGTTTGACATGATGTAGATCGATTCGAGCTGGTTGTTCGTGTAAAACGCGCGTGCGATTTCCGGGAGATCCTTACGCGTGAACGGCTCGCCGCCCGCGAGAATCAGCACGCCGAGATTGCCACCGAGGGTCTGCGAGATCCGCTCGATCTCGTGAGTCTTCATCTGGAGCTTCTTGCGCGGCCGGTCGTCGAG
>DASTTS010000600.1:0-2601 GCA_035760085.1 Pyrinomonadaceae bacterium | reverse complement strand
CAGGATGTCGCCAGGGTTAATGACAAAGTCGGAAGAGCAGGCAAGTTGCTGGTCGACAATGAAGTAGTCAAAGCAGAGGGAAAGAGTTCCACGACAAGTTTGATTCTTGCTACTAATGCTCTCGAGCCGAAGAATCCTGCGAATGACAATCTCGCAGTGCAGGTGATCCTGCGCTTGCACACTTTGATTGATACGCTGTTCGCGACTCAGATCAACGATAAGTTCGAGATCACGCGACAGGCGGCAGACAATTTCTGGCGTCCGACCGATCCAGTAGTACTGCTTTCTGGTCCAGTCGCGGTTTCCACGCCACGCCATGGCGAAGACGGAGATCTCCCGTGCGCCGTGCTCAACGTACCGGACGCACCGGGAACCGAAGGTTTCATAAATGCAGTGGAAACGTTGAAGCCTGCTGGTCCAAACGATCCGGGTATTCAGACGCAGTCCAAACCTCCCTGGCATCCGATCATTCTTGAATGGAGTGTTTTGGTGGAACCGGTACAGACCGGTCGCAAGCAAAACCCTGATATTCACAACACGTGGGACTACGAACCGAATTTCATCACCGGCAGTTTTACACTCAGTGAAAACAAGCCCGACTTTGATCTGCCAGACAGTTTGCCTTTCGTCGGCGCGAAGAGTTACACGGGCCGTTGCTTGATGACGCCCACCGCAAGCACGCAGCTCGATACCAATCTTCGTAACTTCCTTAAAACGGTAACACTCGCTGATTGTCGAGATCGCGCGGCCAATAGCGAGGCCGATTATGTAAATCGACTCATCGACTGGTTCAAGACAAAGCACAACGTCACGCCACCGACGAAAGATAGCGAAAAGATTCCGTGGCTAAAGCAGCAGAAACCATTTGTCGAAGACAAAAAAGACGCTGACGGCAATCCCGTTCTCATGCCAGTCCCCGACTTAAAAGCTTTCTATGATGCGAAGCCCGTTGCCGGCGGCGCGAACCACACAGTCGGCAATACCTGGAGCGATGAGCAAAAGGCGCAAGATCCGGTTTACAGCGCGATCCATGCCCTCTCAAAACTCGACGGTAAGCTGGTTTTGTCGCAAGCGCTCGGTGGTTTCAATGCAGCGCTCATGACGCGACAGCAAGTCCTCCAGATTCCCATTGAAGATCCGATGGAGGCAAACACCGATCTCACGTCCGCCGTCGCCAACGCGGTAGGACCGCGCCATCCGATGGCGCCGCGGTCGGGCATCGTCTTCAATCCGATCCGCTCCGGCACATTGAGTCTCGACAGTTTGCGATTGATGGATACGTTCGGCCAGCAGTGGAACGCGACTTTGCAGGGAACGCGCGTCGTCACGAGCAACAGTCTGAGCGATCCGAATTTACAAAACCAGATCTATCTCCAACCGCGATTGGCCACACCGGCCCGGCTGAACTTCCGCTGGCTCGCGGCGCTCTCCGGGCAGACTGGCAGTGATGAAGTGGAGATGAATAGCGTTCCAGCGACGACGCCGATCTGCGGCTGGCTGCTGCCTAACAATTTCGATAATAGCGTGATGGTCTATGACAACACCGGTCGCGCGTTGGGTTCGATCGATACGTTGGCCCAATGGACACCTGCGCCGGGAAGTGGAGAGCGCATCGGCGCCGGCGAGATTCCCGATCCGCATCTGCGTCGATTGGTGCGACGGCTGGTTGCGGGTCTCACGATGACGGCAGAGGAAATCAAGATCCGGCAGCATTTCCTCGAAAGTTTCCTGTCTACGCTTGATAGCTCGATCGAGGCGATTGAGCCGGCGAGTTTTGCTCAACATGAGGCGCTCGCATTGCTCATGGGACGTCCCATCGCCGTTGTGCGCGCCCGGGTCGATCTCCAGCTTATGGGCCAGACCACGCATCACGAAACGGTTGACGATGAAACAATCCAGGGAGGCAAAGCGACGCGGTTGCAGAAGTCTCCCTACTGGCAGGCGTTCGCGGATCACGATTGGTGCGTGTTGGGATATGACTGGGGACAATGGTTCAACTGTAGCCTCGAGAAGATACTCGGCGAGAATAACCAGTCATGTTCTTTTCTCGATCCTACGCCTTCGGGCTATGCCCGCACGACTCATGGCTTTGAAAAGGTTGTCATCCCGCTGCGTCTTGGCGAATTCCAGCTTCTCAACGACGGGCTTGTCGGGTTCTGGAAAGAGACCGCAGATGGCGAGCTCGAAAATGTATTCCACGCGCCGCAGACACTCGACGACGTTGAGATTGATGACGATGTGCTCTACAAACCGGGTCTGACTACGCCGTGCATTCGTCCGCGTACGGCTGGCTCGGATGATTTGAGTTTGACGTTAGCGGACGATCCGCTGTCGCTCACGATTCTGACGGATCCGCGCGGTGTTGTTCACGCGACGAGTGGGATCTTGCCGGTTTATAAACTCGAGATCCCGTCGGTCTACTATGCGCATGCTTTGAAGAGCATGGGTGTTACTTTCCGCGTCAGCCCGTTACTTACAGACGCCGAGCAGCTTCATGCCGCGGTGCCGAAAGAGGCTGGTTATGTTTGGTCATGGATCACAAAAACCGACGGCAGCACCTGGGAAGAGACGCCGACGATCGTCGATGCGACTGAACACGCC
>DASTTS010000599.1:0-2197 GCA_035760085.1 Pyrinomonadaceae bacterium | reverse complement strand
GATCGAGAAACAGGACGATCGCGCGGCTTTGCTTTTGTCGAAATGGCAACCCCTGAAGAGGCAGCAGCAGCGATCGAGGCTTTCAATGGCAAGGACTTCGGCGGACGCAATCTTACCGTCAACGAAGCCAAGCCGAGAACTGACCGTGGCGGTGGCGGCCGTGGTGGTTATGGTGGTGGACGCGGCGGTGGTCGTGGTGGTTACGGCGGCGGTGGCGGCCGTGATCGCGATAACGATCGTTACGAGCGTGAGCCCCGCTGGTAACATTTTTGAGCCACGGATTACATCCGTGTAATCCGTGGCTAAATTAGTTTCTGGCCTGAGGTACGATCTTCAGAGTTAGCTTCTCTTCTCCCCGCTTTACTTCAATTACATACTCCTGATTGGCTTTCATTTCCCCCAGCGCATACGTGTAGTCGTAAACGTTTTTCACGTCGCGATTGCCGATCTTCACGATCCGATCACCAGCCTTCAGTCCGGCCTTTGCGGCGGGCGAATCGTCACGCACACCATCAAGCAGTAAACCATCGCTACTGTCGGCATAGTTTGGAATCGTTCCGAGGTACACACGGAAGCCACCACCGCGCGGCGGTTCGGCTTTTGCAGTCATGAAGGTGAGTCGCTGGCCGGCGCCGTCGATCTCTCTCACGATACGCGACACCATCGTCAAAATGCGTGCTTCGTCGTTGTAATTGATCTTCTCGAACGTGTCGGATGGTTTGTGATAGTCGTTGTGATTTCCAGTCCAGAAGAAGAGCACGGGAACTTGTTTCATATAGAACGACGAATGATCGCTCGGACCGTAGCCGTCTTCGTTCAGCGTCAGCGCAAACGTTTCTCCTGTACCGATGAGCTGCCGCCACTCTTTCGCCGTGCCAACGCCTCCGATCGAAAGTTTGCCGTCTTTCATCCGACCGATCATGTCCATATTGATCATCGCCACTGTCTTGTCGAGCGGAACGAGCGGATGATTGACGTAGTAATTCGAGCCAAGCAATCCTTCCTCTTCACCACTGAAAGCGATGAAGACGAGCGTGCGCTTTAACTTTGGTCGTTGTGCACTAAAGATACGCGCGAGCTCGAGCACGCCCGCAGTTCCCGAAGCATTATCATCTGCGCCGTGATGGATCTCACCCGCGCGCGCTGCGAGACTTCCTTCACCGCCACGGCCGAGATGATCGTAGTGCGCGCCGATGACGATGCTCTCGTTCTTTAGAACTGGATCCGATCCCTCGATCACGCCGACGACGTTGTGTGCAGGTACTTCGACACGTACGACATCGGTTGTCAGCTTGACCTCTTTTGCGTTCGTTAACTTTTCCGCGGCTTGTTTCGAAATTACGGCAACGGGAATGCCTGCCAGGCCGGCGTTGTCGTAACGCAAGGTTGCGAGCGCATCTTTCTTGAGATCGTCTTCACTCGAGATAATAAAAAGCGCGCCTACGCCGGCGCTTTGAGCGGCCGCGACTTTAAAACGCAACTGACCGGCAGTGGTAAATCTTCCGTGTGGATTGTCGCCGTCGGGCGTGCCCTTTTGGATCACGGCAACCTGGCTTTTCGAGTAAGTGCCGTTGTAATCGTTGTGATTGAGCTCGTTGGCGGTGATGCCGTGGCCGGCAAATACGACTCCGGTCAGATCGAGCTTCTGGTTTGCGGAAAGGCCGAGCGGCATCCAGTCTTCGCCGGCGCGCAGAGTTTCGCCTCGCACTGAAAGGACATTGTTCTTGCCGAGCTCCACGCGCCCGATGTACGGAAACGTTTGCCGGTAACGCGCGACGCCCGGTCGCAAACCCAGCTTCTTGAACTCATCGGCAATGTAACGTGCAGCATCGTTCGCGCCCTCGGTGCCCGTGCGTCGTCCGTCTAATTTGTCAGACGCGAGGTAGGTGACGTGCTGCTGAAGCTTATCAGCCGAAGGCTCAAGCTGCTGAGCAACTGCTGTCGTCGCTAATAAGAGAGCGGCGAGGAGGAATGTAAATCTATGCAGTTTCATAAGTCGCTTCTTTCTGTCTCACGCAGCGGCGCAACGGCGCAAAGAAGACGCTTTAACGCTGCGTCGTTGCGCCGCTGCGTGAGAAATTTATTCCACCCAATCAGCTATGAACACATTCGTTTCGCCTTGCACCTTCGCATTCCGGTTTGACGCAAACACGAGCTTCTTTCCGTCCGGCGAGAACATCGGGAAGCCATCGAACGT
>DASTTS010000598.1:0-3616 GCA_035760085.1 Pyrinomonadaceae bacterium | reverse complement strand
TTGACGGCGCGATTAGCGTCGAAGTTGACATCGCCGATCGTGAACGCGACATGTCTGCCGTCAGGCGAGACCTGCGGATCGCTGACGCGACGGACCTTGAGCAAATCTTCGATCGTGTAGGAACGGTTTTGGGCCGCGGCGAGCGAGCATAGACCGATCAGTAAAACAGTAAGGACAGCAATGGAGCGCTTCATGGATCTTCCTCAAGCGAATGAAATTTTGAATCGATAGGGAAAGCACGATTATTATGCCATAGGTAAGGGTAGGCACGCGTGTAGGGAAAGGCAGTTTTAGACAGGATTACAGGATTTTACATGATGTACAAGATATGATTCGGCGGATCATCGTTGCTCTCGTGAGACTGGCGTTGAGGATTTACTTCCAGCGCATCGAGGTCACGGGCGTCGAACACGTCCCGCTCAATACACCGGTCATTTTCGTCCTGAATCACCCGAACGCGCTTGTCGATCCGGTGTTTCTCCTGTGTCTCGCGCCGCGCGACGTTTCATTCCTCGCGAAAGCGCCGCTCTTTCGCATGCCCCTCATCGGCTATCTCGTGAAGCAACTCGACTCGTTGCCTGTCTATCGACGCCAGGACGAAGGCCAGGACGTAACAAAAAATGAGGAAACATTCATCGCCGCTCGCAAACTGCTCGCACGAGGCGGAACGATCGGCATCTGCCCGGAAGGCGTTTCGCACGACGCGCCCGGCTTGAAACCGATCAAAACCGGCGCCGCACGAATTTCACTCGCCGCCGTCTCAACCGGTGAAGTGCGCGACTTGAAAATCGTTCCCGCCGGACTTTACTACACCTCGAAAACGCGCTTTCGCAGCGACGCACTCCTTTACTTCGGCAGTCCGATCAACGTTGAACCCGTTACACTCGAACCCGACGGCGCGCCTCCACGCGACGCCGTTCGCGCGCTATCGAGCAAGATCGAAAAGGCCCTGCGCGAAGTCATCCTTGACGCACAACACGAAGAAGAGCTGCAAACCACCGCGCGTGCTGAACGTATCTTCTCGTCCGCTTCAAACAACGGCGAGGCCGAGAGCCTTAAGGACGAGCTGCGCTTACAACAGCGCTTCATCAAGGCATATCCGATCGTGCAGCAGCAACAACCCGAGCGCTTGCACAGGCTGCAAACGAGAATGATTCGCTTCGAGCAGGAGTTGAGCCAGGCAGGCGTCGATCCGGAAGAGCTCGCACCACCAGGTTCTACGTCGAGAGTCTTCGCGGCGATCGTGCGCCGGTCGATTCTGTTTCTCCTGATGCTTGGACCAGCAGTGATCGGAACAATCGCCCACTACCCGGCTTACAGGCTCGGCGGCTTTCTCGCTACAAGATTCTCGCGCGACTCGGACGACGTGATCTCAACGATCAAGATCATCTCAGCGATGTTGTTGTTTCCACTCACGTGGATCGTACTGACGGTGCTGGCATATGTCTTCTCCGGATGGTTACCGGCGTTGTTGGTGCTCGTAGTGATTCCGTTTTGCGGTTATCTCGCGATCGTCTTTTTCGAGGAGCTTGATAAGTCGATCGCGGGATTACGCGTACTGAAGTTTTTCCTGGTGAGGAGGAGATTTTTTGTGCGGCTGCTCGCGGAACGAAACGCAATTAGAGATGAGATCATTGCGCTTGGCAAAGAAATTCCGACCGCCACTGAATAGATTGGATTCGTGAGCAAGCGGTAGTACAAACACGAGGATTAGTTAAGCGCGACAATATCGCATTACTTTTTACGCGCTTTGCCACCCTTCTTCGACGCCTTGCCGCTTGAACGCTTCTTCGTTGTGGTGCGACCACCGCTGCGACCACTACTCACCGATCTTCCTTTGCGGCCTTCACTCGACAGCTTACCGGCATCCATCAGTTGCTCGTACGCTCCGCGAACAACATTGCGCGCGACCTTCAGCGTGTTGGCAAGCTCACGTTCGCTCGGCAACAACGTGCCGGCCGCAAGCTCACCTGCCTCGATCAAGTCATTGAGTTGTTCCCGAATCTGCCGGGTCATGGATTCCGGTCTCTTTCGGTTGACACGAACATTAAGTCTCGAAGCCATCGTTAACTCCCTTCCGTCTGAGTTGCAAATTGTGGGGGTTCGATAGGGATTCTATGCACCCATCATAGGAGTGTCAAACAGTTTTCTCTTCAATATGAAAAGGTTAGACCACCGTGAACTTGTCGTGATAGTGCGACTAGCGCACAGGCACAGTTAGACCATGCTTGCGGAGGACTTCGAGGACACGGTCCAACGGCAGCGCTTCGACCGTTCGGCCCCGGCCCGTAGTCGTTGTGGCCCTAAATAATGAATTGTAGATAGCTTCTTCGGTGGCCTCGATGACGGCGAGGAACAGTGGTGAGACAGCATCGTTTGCAAGTGTTTTGACAGACCGCGGCATGTTTCGCTCATTTTGGCTCAACGGTCTAATGCGGACATCGGCTGACGTTGAGAAGGCGATGGCGTAGTCGCCACTGCCGTTGCTGCCGGAAGCGCCCGTTCGCGCCAGGCCCATCATCGCCCGGGCTGCCAAACGGTTGAGGTTTCGGGCATCGAGTGGGGCGTCGGTCGCAATGACGATGATTATCGAGCCGTCTGGCTGGTTTTGGGGTTGCCGCTCAGCGGGTGGTTCCGAGAGCTCGTCCTTTAAATAATAGCGGCCCAATTCGCGTCCGACCGGAGCGCCGTTGATGGTCAGAACTCCACCATAGTTTGACTGCACCAAAACTCCCACGGTGAAACCGCCAAGACGCGCCGGAAGCTTGCGGGAGGACGTGCCGATGCCGCCTTTGAAGCCAAATGCGACGGTTCCGGTGCCCGCACCGACCGATCCTTCCGCGATTGCGCCGCTTTTTGCGCCTTTGATGGCTGCGAAGACGTCGTCCCGCGAGATATGACGGCCGCGAATGTCGTTGAGGTAGCCGTCGTTCGTTTCTGCCACTAGTGGATTGATCGATTGCACGTCTTCGTTGCCGGGAAGGGCAAGCATGTAGTCGATCAGGAAGTCGGCGACGCGCGGGACGCTCAAAGTTGAGGTCAGGAGGATCGGTGTTTCGATTTCGCCCAGCTCGTTGACTTGAGTCGAACCGGCGAGTTTGCCGAAGCCGTTGCCGACAAACACCGCGCCGGGGACTTTTTCGCGGAAGAGATTGCCGCCGTGCGGGAGTATGGCGGTGACGCCGGTGCGAATGTTGTCGCCGCGGATGATCGTTGTGTGGCCGACGAGGACGCCGTCGACGTCTGTGATCGCGTTGAGTGGACCAGTCGGTAATACACCGACGATGACACCGGCCTCACGCGCGCGTGGTCTGTTTTGAGTTTGAGCCGGCGGTGCCATCAGCGTGATGAAGATAAGCGCAGCGATTACACGGATCAACATAATAAGAATCTACACGGATTTGGGTTCGATAGGACGCTCGGTCTCTTGCCACGCATCCCAGCCGCCGATGAGGGCTCTTGCTTTGGTCCAACCGGCTTGTCGAAGTTCCTGCGCCACACGGGCGCTGGTAGCTTCGTTTGGTCAAGCGCAGTAGGCGATCAGCCATGCCTCCTTCGGGAGCTTCAAGTCTTTTGCCTGGATCACGACGTTGTCGGGCGGCATGCGCACCGATCC
>DASTTS010000597.1:0-16939 GCA_035760085.1 Pyrinomonadaceae bacterium | reverse complement strand
GCACCACGTGTGCATTCTTGAGTAAGAGAGTCTCCATGAATTATTTAGCCGCGGATGAACGCGAATAAACGCAGATCTGCGTTTGTTCGCGTTCATCCGCGGCTTTTTCTTCTTCTGACTTTTACTTAGAACGTTAACTTCGCGCCGAGCTGAATCGTGCGCGGATCGCGGACCGTGCTGATCGTTCCGAACGTGCTGCCAAAGTTCTGGATCGCCAGACTCGTGATACCCCTGAAGTTCGTCTTGTTGAAAATGTTGAAAACCTCACCACGAAGTTGCAGTTTCCAGGTTTCACCAAAGCGGAAGTTCTTGAACGTCGAGAAGTCCACACGCTTGGTCGGCGGTCCTATGATCGTGCCACGACCCGCATTCCCCACGACATTCTGAATTCCAGTTCCCGTGGTGGGATTGATCTGGAAACATGAATTGCCTGGCGTGTTACCAATCCACGACTCGAACGTGTGCGGAGCATTCGCATTCGGATCGCAGATAACGTTAGGACGGTTGCCGGCGACGAGTGCGGGAACATTGCCGAGACCAGCCGCGTCGAAGTTGGTGGTCGCCGTAAACGGCAACCCACTCTGCAAATACACGATGCCGGAAAACTGCCAGCCACCGAGAACGTGGCCCTTGAGGCTTTGTTCGTTCTTGAAGTACGGCAGCTCGTAGATGTAGTTGGCAGTGAACACGTGTCGACGGTCGAGAGTAGCAAGCCCGCGATCCAACCTGATGTTGTAGGAATTCTCCGGAGCCGTGCTGCGGTCCGTCTGGTTGTCCGTGATGTTCTTGGACCACGTGTAAGCAACGTTGAGCTGCGACGACTCTTTGAAGCGACGCTGAGCCATTGTCTGCAAGCTGTGATAGTTCGAGTTGAACTGCGGCGTGATCATGTTGATTGAACGATAACCGCGGTACGGCCTGATCTGATCGAGAATGTTCGACGACTGGCCACCCGTGCCGCCGAAGTAAGTTCCGGCCGTCTGACACGGAACGGTTGTGACGTTCGGTGTCTGAAGCGTGTTCCCACCGGTCGCACAACGTGCGGTTAAGGCGAATCCCGGAGGTACTTCGTTGAGCTCGTAGGCGCCGATCAAGTGCGTGCCCTTCGAACCGAAGTAACCAACGCTGAAGATCGTGTCGTTGCTGAACTGCTGCTGCCACTCGAGTGACCAGTGCTGCATGTACGGATCATGCCAGTCCGGTTGAATTGCGCGAATGCTGAACGGCGTATTCGATACGCCGACCGTCACCGGAATACCGGTCGGAACCGGTCGATCGAGGCGCGGCGTTACAGCGGCGCTACCCAACGAAACAGCACTGACGGTGAACGTCTGCTGGTAGGGCGGGTTCGTGCCGATGTTCTGTTCGTAAGTTCCATTCAACACCTGGTCATAGTACATGCCGTAGCCCATGCGGATTGAAGTCTGGCCCTTGCCGAATGGATCCCACGCGATACCAAAACGCGGTGCGAAGTCGCCCTTCGGAGCTTTGACCACGTACTTGCCGTACGGAGAAGCAGTCGGCACACACAGACCAAGCGTTTGGAAATTCTGACTATTAACAATCAAGCCGTTGCAGAAATCGCCGGTGCCGGGAACGCGATTGCCCGCGCCCGTCACCTGAGGAGCTTTCGCGGCGTTGAAAAGAGATGGATCGAAGTTTGAAAGCCTGCCGTTTTTGTCGTACGGAGAACCAAAATACGAATAGCGAACTCCATAGTACACGGTCAGGTTTGGCCGCAGCCTGAACTCATCCTGCGCATAAGCTTCAACCGTGAACTGCCGCAAGTCAGCTACGTAGTCAAACGCCGCCTGACTGAACGTCACGTTATTGCCGACCAGGAAGTTTGCGAAGTTCTGGAAGTTGGCACGTCTCGTGGCGTTGGATTCCTGTGAAGCTGCGTTCGGGGCGAGGGTGCTCGTTTGCACACCGCTGTTTGGAGTGGTGTTGAGAAAACCGCTAAACGCACCCGCATTGTTACCCGCAAGCGCATTTTCATTCTTGCGGTACATGGAGTACATGCCTCCGAATTTCATCGCGTGGCGCCCGCGTAGCCAACTCAAGTCTCCTGAGAAATTATGCTTCCAGGAGAAGTTGTCGTAGTCGCCGAAGGTAGTAAGAGCGCTAAAACCATTTCCCGCTACTGTCGGGACAAAGTCGCGCGTCTTCTCGAATGCGAGCGGTGGAAGAATCGGCGAATTCGCGAGTGCGATCGTGCCGATGTCCTCACTCAGAATTTGTCCGTAACCATAGTTCCAACGGCCAACCACAACGACGCTCGGACTCACGACGTACGTGGTCTGGAACGAGTGAGCTTTTCCTGGCGATTGAGTCTCTGTCGTTGAAACTCCCGGCAAGTTTGAGCCGGAGGAGAAAAGCGAGCTTGGATCGATTGTCGGGATTTTGTCGTTTTCATAACGGTAGTACATCGACAGCTTGTCCGACACTGCATGGTCCAACCTGATGATCTCTTGTCTGAAGTCAAACACACCCAACGCCGGGAACGTTAAGCCGCGCGTTACCGGATCAGTCGGCGCCGGAAGCTTGTTGTAAATATTAGTCAGATATTGCTGAGCGACTGGATTGATGGGCACCATCGATGAAAGCGGCGTGTTCCGGGGAAGCACGCTGGTGCACGGAGCCGCGCCGGTGGTATTTGGCGTAAACGCGCTCAAGCAGATATCGATCGGGAAAATTCCCTGTCGCATTGCCAGGTCAGGAACACCTGCCGGCGCAACCAGCAATGGATAGCGACGATCCTTGCGCTGTTCTTCTGAGAAGAAGAAGTAAGTGCGCGCCACCTTAGTAAACATCGAACCATTGCCTTCACCGAAGTTGGGGAAGTAAACAGGTCCGCCTACCGTGAAGCCATAGTCGTTATATCTAAAAGGAGCGCGTTTCGCCTTGCCGTTTTCCTCACGTCCGAACGGAGGATTGTTATTGCGATTGGAGATGAAATCGTTGGCGTTCAGGATGTCGTTACGCACGAACTCGTAAAACGAACCATGAAACTCTTCGCCACCGCCGCGCGTCACAACGTTGATTTGACCACCGCCGCTACGTCCCGACTCTGCGGCAAACAAACTTCGCAGCACTTTGAACTCCGAGATCGAGTCGACACTCGGATAAGCCTGGATGGTGATGTTCGAGCCGCGGTCGGTCACGTCCGCGCCGTCAACCGTGTAGGTGTTCTGCGCGCTGCGTGCACCGTTGACTGAAATGTTGACCGTATTGGCCTGGCCGGCGGGATTGGTCGTTCCGACGTACACCTGATCCGCAAGGTCATTGGTGACACCAGCCGAGAGAGTTATGAGCTGTACCCAGTTGCGGTTGTTGAGCGACAGCTCGCGTGCCTGATCACCGTTGATGAGCGTCGACACGGTTGGCGTACTCAACTCCACTGCCACGGGATTTGCTTCGACCGTGACAACCTCCTCAACATTACCAACCTCCAGGGTCACCATAAGGGCACGTCGCTGTCCCACATCGACCTTGACGTTACTTTCAAGATGTTTCTTGAAGTTCGGCGCTTCCACGGTAACGTCGTAGACGCCAACGTGCAGGTCGGAGACTGTAAAGGCGCCGTCGTCATCAGTCGTAGTGGTGCGCACTACAATTTTTTTCTCAGTGTCGGTAACTGAGACGGCCGCGGCTTTAACAGCAGAGCCGTTTGCGTCTTTGACAGTTCCCGTCAGTGAGCCTGTAATTTCCTGGGCCGCTGCCGCGCCACTAAGCGCGAACAGCAGTGTCAGCAACGAGATAATGGTTTTGAGATGGATGTGACGATTCATGGGGTAATCCTTTTCATGGGTTAGTGGATGGTGCCTGCCGGCCGGTCTGGGCGTAGCAACGCATAGGCCGGCAAGGCGCTGGGAGAACCACAATACACCTGTGTTTTTTCGTAACTCAGACAAACAGTTGTCGTTGGAAAGATGGTGCTCGTAAACGAGTCCGGGTATTTTTACACACAGTTGGTTCATGCGGCAACAAGTTACGCCACAAACAAGCACAAAACATTTTGTGCGTTTTTGTGGCTAATTCAGAACGCGGCGCGGCGCACGCGCTGGAGATAATCGCCGTCCGGATTTAGCTCGCTCCGCTGCGCCGTAAAGTCGTAAGAAAACAGAATAAAGCCGTTCGCGTTCAGAGTGCGGGCGACGTTGATCTTCTCAATCGCCGACTCCGACGGTATTCGATACGCACCGATGCCGGCCCAAACCTGACGCTTCGCGTTGCGCGCGGTCGTCGTCGCTATCTCGATCTGTTTTTGAAAGACGGCGGTGTCAGTCGAGTAAGCCATCGGGCACGCCACGTCGAGAATTCCCATCTGCAACCAGCGTCGCCAGTCCTGGAAGCGACGCGTGAACGCGTTCTCATCATTCGCGAATACGGCCGCTGAGACTAACGTCTCCGGCTTTTGCTTCTTGACCGCGCGATAGATCCGTTCGACGAGAGTCGTTACCTGCGCGCGTTGGAAGTCTGCAAACTTCAAGGGAAACATTTCCGGCGCCGCGAGTGGATTCGCCTGTAACGCCTGCTTCAATTGATTTCGTTCAGCGGCAGTTAGCTGCGGCTCGAGCCACTCGCGAAACCTCTCGAGTGACGTGCGACTGTAATCAAAGTCAGGACTCGCAAACCGGACGTAGTCGAAGTGCAAACCGTCAACCGGATAATGCTTTAGCACGTCCATCCAGATGTTGTAGATATGATCGCGCACCTTCGGATTCGCGGGTCCGGTGTAAACACCTTCGAGCTCACCGCGATTTGCTTTCGACCAATCCACAATCTTCTGCCGGTAAGTTGGATCCTTCGGAGACACGTTATAGAGCCCGGCTGCAACCGGCTTCGGAACCGCAAGCCACTCGGGGTGCTTGTTGTAGACGTGATCCGGCTGTGCGGGTAATGCGTCGAGATTCGCGAGCAGGTTCGTGTTCAACCAACCATGAACTTTCAATCCGCGTTTATGCGCTTCCGTGAGTGTGAACGCGAGTGGATCGAATGATTCGGGCTGCGCTTTCAAGTCGGCCGAGCGTGGCTCGACACGCGATTTGTAGTACGCGTCACCGCGACCACGAATCTGCACGATCAGAGTATTGAAGCCGTTGTCGGCAGCAGAAGCGACGAGCTGACGGATCTTCTCGGGTGACGTGAGCGTTGTGCGCACGACCCAGAGCGCGCGGACTTCGTCTTTCGGTGCCGGGCTCACGGACGGGTGGCCACGGAGGGCCACCCCTACAGTTGTTTCCAAGCGAGGATCGTAGAGGGCGACGCCCGGTCCGCGTAAAGCGGCGCCCGGGCGAGCCGCGGTCAACTGGTTGTTTTCGATGACGAGCGCACCGTTCACGACCACGTAGCTGATCCCTAACGGATACTGGTGTGGCTTATCGAAGGTCGCCTGATCGCTGATCGTGTTCTCATCAAAAATCACAAGGTCAGCCGCGAAGCCTTCGCGAATCAATCCACGATCGCGAAAGCCAAACGTCTGCGCCGGTAACGACGTCATCTTCCGGATCGCGTCTTCGAGCGATATCAGCTTCAGCTCACGCACGTAACGCCCGAGTACGCGCGCGTTGTTTCCGTAGCCACGCGGATGCGGGACGCTCTCGTCGATCTGGCGCACGCCGCTGTCACTCGCGATCCTCGTGAACGGCTCCTGCATGATCCGCTTCACGTCGTCTTCACCCATGCCGTGATAGATCATCGCCGCGCCGCCCGCTTCGTACATCTCGAGCATCTGCTCGATCTGGCTGGTGATGTCGCTCTTCTTCTTAACTTCTTTTGTGATCTCGGCGATCGATTTACCGTTGAAAGACTTGTCGGGGCCATACGAAGCGACGACGGCAAACCCGTAGTCTTTGAAACCACTCCGCTTCAACGCCTCTTTCGTGTCGCTGATCACGCGTTCACGTGTGGCCTTATCAGCCAGTCGCTTCTTCGCTTCGTCAAGTCCACCGGCCCGGAGCCATGACGGCAGTCGCGACTCGAGCGACGTCGAGCTCGCGGTGTACGCGTATTGATCGACAGTGACGACGAGTCCGCGTGCACGAGCTTCACGCACGAGGCCAAGCGTCATCGGACTCTGTCCCCACAGTTTCTTATTACTGATCTTGAAGTGAGAGATCTCGACAGGCAGTCCGGCTTGTTCGCCGATCTGAATGCTCTCGCGAATCGCGTCCGCCACCTTGTCGCCTTCGTTGCGCATGTGCGTCGCGTATAGACCACCGTAACGACCCGCAACACGCGCGAGCGCGACGATCTCATCGGTCTTCGCATAAGTTCCGGGCACGTAGATCAATCCGGTGGAGAGACCGACGGCGCCGTCTTTCATTCCCTGCTCGACGAGAGCCTCCATCTGCTTCAGCTCTTCCGGCGTGGGCGCGCGATCGCCGAGTCCGATCACTTTGCGACGAACAGAGCCGTGCGCGATGAGTGTCGCGAGATTGACTGCAAGTGGCTTCTCTTTTATGCGACCGAGAAACTCGGCCACGTCAGTCGTTGACGAGCCGCAGTTTCCAGTGACGAGCGTGGTCACACCCATGCGCACGAAGTTTTCAGCCGCAGGCTGGCCGTAGATCGATTCGACGTGTGTGTGAACGTCGATAAAGCCGGGAGCAACTATTTGACCGCGAGCGTCGATGGTCCGAGCGGCGGTCTCTGGTCCTAAACGGCCAACGCGTGCGATGCGACCATCCTTGATCGCAACGTCACCGCGAAACCATGGATTGCCACTGCCGTCGACAATGCGTGCGTTGGTGATCAGAAGATCGTAGGTGGGCGCGGTAGCATGCACGTCGACAGCCACACGCGCAACCACGAAGATGCCAAGCGCGAGCGCAGTCAACAGCACTGCTGCCGACTTGAAGAAGAGACTCGTTTTCACCGCTGCCAGCTGTTGGTCCGTTTTTCTGAGTTGCTCTGGTACGAAGAGCCTGATTATAGGCTGAACGGTGGAATAATAGAAGCTAAATGTTCTTATCTCTTTGATAATTATTCGTGATAGCCGTTAGGAAAGCCTTAGCCACAAAAGGCATAAAAAGCACAAAAAATAACTTTGTGCTTTTTATGCCTTTTGTGGCTTCCTATTTTAAAACCTTGACGCCAAATCACGCAGGGATATACTGCCGCCATCGCAATTTGAATCTTGTTTTCCGGCGTTTGCGGTGATCCCGGACCGCTCCTTCCAGCGCCGCCCTGCAAGCGGTTGCGCAATCAGTTTTCCCGTCTCGCTAACAATCAAAAGGAGGTCTCTCCATGCGTCCCACTCTCCTACTACTACTCGCAGTGGTCTTAATCGCTGTCTGCTCGTCGACGGCGGCAGCACAAACCAGCACATCTCGAATCACCGGCCGTGTGGTCGATGCAAAACAAGCATCGGTCGCCGGCGCAACAGTAACAATCACCAATGAAGCAACTGGCGTAACACAAACACAAACCACGACGGATTCCGGCGTCTACGCCTTCGAAGCACTTCCCGTAGGCGACTACACCGTGACTGTCGAACAAAATGGATTCAAGAAATTCGTGAAAACCGGAAACCATCTCGAGGTCAACAATCCTTTGACAGTCGACGTGGCGCTGGAGATCGGACAAGTCTCTGAAACTGTAACGGTCCAGGGCGGGCCCGAACAATTGCAAACCGCAAACGCAACGATTGGCAACGTGGTGGAGCAAAAGGCGATAGAGACATTGCCACTCAATGGCCGTAATCCGTTGACCTTGCTGGTACTCGAACCCGGCGTAGTGCAACGTTCCTTCGGAGGCGCCGGATCAGGCGTGCACGTGAACGGCTCGCGTGATCGCGCTTTCAACGTCACGATCGACGGTATCGAGGCAAACGAATCGAGCGTGCCGAATCCCGTCTCGAATCTTTACCGCATCACGCCCGACAATACCGCTGAGTACAAAGTCACGACCAACAACGCGACCGCCGAAGAAGGTCGAAACAGTGGGGCATCCGTCTCCATCGCTACACGAAGCGGCACCAGCGATTTTCATGGGAACGCTTTCTACTTCCTTCGTAACGAAGCGTTGAATGCGAATGAGTGGTACGCGAATGCGCAGAATGCGCCGAAACCTCTGATCAGGCTCGGACAGTTCGGTTTTGATCTAAGCGGTCCAATCAGGAAGAACAAAACTTTCTTTTTCGGAAGTTACCAGTACAACCGCGTAGACTTCACGCAGCCGATCGATCAAACGTTCGGCTTCCCGGTGGTCTACACGAACGAAGCACGTAACGGTATCTTCCGTTACTTCGTTCCCGATCCGGCGAACCCGCTCGTGATTGGCACCGCCACGATCACACGCAACTCAACCCTGCTGGTTAATCCAAGCACGGGCGCGCTCGTTGTTCCGTTGTGTGCCACACCAACTTCGCTGCGCTGCGTGCGCACGTACAACATCAAAGACCCGATCAACAACACCGCCGCCAGACCGATCGATACGGCAGTCGCAGGTTTGCTTCCAGCATACCCGTTGCCCAATAACTTCGCCGCGGCTGGTGATGGTCTAAACACCGCGACGTTTCTCTGGAACCCGCCGACTCAGATTCGTGGTCCGGCAATCAACTTCCGTGTCGATCACAACATCAACGTGAACAACAGCGTGTTTGCCCGTTATCTCTGGTCTGACTACAACACGCTGAAAGGCGATCCCCTAAACGGCAGGCCGCAGGTTTATCCGGACAACCCGCCGCTCGGGGAAGTATTCCGTCGCACTTCAAACCTTGCGATTGGCTGGCGTCGCGTGTTCTCGCCACGCGTTGTGAACGAGTTCACTGCCGGTTACGGTCGCTTCGGTTTCCTGTTTACGCAGGGTGAGGCAAATCCTTCGTGGCCCGATGTGCCGCCCTACGACTTCAACAGCATCAGCGAGCCTTACATCAACACGCCGCGGACCGCGCGCTGGGTGACGACGCCGCAGGTGCTCGACAATTTGAGCGTACTTAAGGGCTCGCACGTGTTTCGTATGGGTTTGAATTTCCGCTTCTACCGGCACGTGGACCAACGCGGACAACCGGGCGGCATCAACGTCACACCGTCGGTGACTTTCTCTGCGACTACGCGTCCTGCGTTTCTCGGGACGACGGGTAACTCCGGGTTCAGAGTTGCTCCGAACATCAACTCAACCGACCAAACGCTTCTCGGAAGCCTGATCAACAACCTCTACGGGTTGCCGGCTTCGATGAACCAGGTCTTCATTTCAAACCTTCAGGACGATGCGTTCCTGCCGTTCAAGATCGGCGACGAGATCACGTTGTATGCCGAGAAACACAATCTCGATCAATACAACTTCTTCTTCCAGGATGAATGGAAAGTGCGTCCGAATCTCACGCTGAACTACGGTGCGCGCTGGGAGATCAATCCTCCGGCAAACACGTCGCCGCAATCGAATGTATTCGTTGCCGCGACGCCCATTGCAGGCACGCCACTGCCCGCGACGCCGGTCGTCAACCAACCGGGCGCAGTCAGTTTCCTTCCGGCTGAGCGCTGGTACGAGGGCGACTTCAAGTGGGCCATTGGACCACGCTTCGGCCTCGCTTATAGTCCTGATTTCAAAAAGGGCTTTATGCGTAATCTCTTCGGAGAAAACGGCACAAGCGTGATCCGGCTCGGCTACGGTATCGCCTTCGATACGATCTCGTCCTTCCAAGTCACGGCGGCCGCAGGCCGAATTCCGGGTCTCGTGCAGAGTTGTACGACTTCGTACAACGCCACCGCCGGCGCGTTCACTTCAATCACCGCCGGCTGCGTGAATTCACCGGATATCAACAAGACAGTGGCAGGCGGTTTTCCGACGCAGTTGCCCGCGCCGTCAGTGAAACCATCGTCATTGTTGACGCCACCGCAACAACTCAGAACAAACTCACCACCAATTACGGTCTTCGCGCCGAAGATGCAACTGCCGACAGTTCACGAGTGGAACTTCAGCTTGCAGCGCGAACTGCCGTGGGGGCTGGTGGGCCAGGCTGCGTACATCGGTCGCCGTGGCGAACACTTGTTCATGGCTTACGACATCAACCAGACCAACCCCGACTCGATCATTCCGTCGTTCCTGATCATGCAGGCGAACCGGGCAAAGGGCTGCAATCCTTCGGGTAGCGGTTGTCCGGTCGGGGTGACGGGCGTGGCTCCGCCGTTGCTATCGCAATTGCAAACGCAGGGTGGATTGAGCGCAACTGCGGCCACGAGTTTTCTCAACTCGACCACGACAACCAACGAGCTCGATATCAACGGCGCCGGCAGTTTCGCGCGACGCATTGAAGACAATACGCTGGGACTCAAGCTAAGACCCAACCAGCAGTTCGCAGTCATCACTTATCTCGACAACAGCGGTGATTCGAACTATCACGCCGCGCAGTTCACATTGCGCCGCAGGTTCAGCACGGGATTCGGTCTGAGTTTGGCTTATACGTTCGGCAAGTCGATTGACAATCAATCGGTCGATCCGGTCGGCGCTTCGTCTGGTGGTGGTCTCTCGACAACCAACTCACGCACGCCAACAGACATTCGCAACTTTCGTGAGGAGCGTGCACGATCGGATTTCGATCGCACGCACGTTCTCACCGGCGCGTCCGTTTGGGAAGTACCGGTCGGACGTGGTCGCCGCTTCCTCGGCAACGCTTCAGGGATTGTGAATCAGATACTCGGTGGGTGGACCATCAACACGATCTACACGCAGATGTCTGGTGAGCCGTTCGCTGTTCGCAGTGGAGCGTTCACTTCGAATGGAAGTCACGAGAGCCGTGCCGGCGTACAAGCTCCGGTATCAGCGCAGCTTCAGGAACTTCCAGGATCGCCGCTGGCAGGGCCGGTGTTGTTCAAGCCGGTGAATCCGTTGACTTGCGGTGTCGATCTGAGTCAGCCGTTCTGCATTCCCGCTCCGGGCCAGAACGGCGCCGGTCGGAACATCTTTGTGGCACCGGGTTACTGGAACGTCGACTTCGGGTTTATCAAGTACTTCCAGATAAATGAGCGAGTCAAGATCCAGTTCCGGACCGAGATGTTCAATGCCTTCAACCACACAAACTTCGATAACCCGCGCGACGCGTCAACAGGCTCGCCGAGCATCCGCTCGAGCGTGTTCGCCTCGTCGTGCTGTGCCGGCGTGGCGCCGCCATCTACACAGACGATCGTGCAGACCGGCGAAGCCGCGCGCGTAATCCAGTTTGCATTGAAGGTTCAGTTTTAGAAGAAGTTCTCACGCAGCGGCGCAACGACGCAGCGAGAATTCATAACTTCGCTGCGTCGTTGCGCCGTTGCGTGAGAAACCTTTCTTAAGATGATCAAAAGCTCAGCTTGCCGGAGACCTGGATGCGGCGTGCGTTGTTCGTCACGCTGTCGTTGATGCGACCGAAGATATTCGAGGTGATCACGGCGGTCGGGTTATCAAACGACGGGTTGTTCAAAACGTTGCGCGCGTCAAATCTCAGATCGAAACTCACGCGCTCGGTGATGCGGAACTTCTTCGCCAGCGACGCGTCCCACTGGAAGTAGTTCGGAGCGAGGAAGAAGTTGCGTCCGGTGTTTCCGATTGAGCCGGGCGCGGGCGCTGAGAACTGGCTGCGGGTGGCCTGGTCAAACCAGAAGTTCCGACCAGTCTCCAGCACGAGCGTACCGCTGTTTCTCGAGCAACCGTTGCAGTCCGCAGTCGATTGGACCACGTTGCTGACCGTATTAATGCCCGAGTAAACCGTGAACGGTCTGCCCGACATCCAGAGCACTGTGCCCGCCGTTTCCCAACCACCGATGACGTAGTTCAGAGCTTTCGGCATGTTCGACAAGAACGTCCTGCCTTTGCCGAACGGTAAATCGTAAGTGTACGTGCCCTGGAACACGTGGCGCCGATCGAAATCGGACCACGTATAGTTCAAATTCCGATCGCGTAGATCAAATGGTGTGCTCGAGGCTGATTGGACTGATCCTGTCGAGACGGTACTGAGCGACGGATCCCACGAACGGTTATCTTTCGACTTCGACAACGTGTAGCCAAACTGGAATCCGAGCCCCTGGTTGATGCGACGCTTGAAGATGAACTGGAGCCCGGCGTAGTTTGAATAGTCGTTGCTGTCAAAGACGTTCAACCCACCGGTGAACTGCGGAAACCGCTGGAAGAAGAACGGGAAGCCGCGCAGATCCAGCAACCGCTGGCCGCTCTGTGCATTTGTACAAACGCCGCCCGTGACATCGGCAGGAAGCGTGCAGGTCCTTTGTGAAACAACCAGCGCCGCGGCAGCCACGCTTCCCTGCGTGATGTTCGTTCCATTGAGTGCCCGGAACCGCGCGGTGCCGGCGTTGTTGCTGGCGTTGCCGGTCAAGAGCAAATTAATCAGTGGACTATTGTAAGAAGAGTTCGCTCTGACGAGATTGAATGCTTCGAGGAAGCTCGACTCACCCACTCCGGGAACCGACGCGAATATATTCACCTGGTTGACGTTGTAACCGCCGAGCAGATGTACTGCGTGTTTCCCAATGTAGTTAAGTTCTACAACGTTGTTTCCAATCTCTCGCTGAAAGCTCAACGACCACTCGTGCACCTGCGGGAACTGCAGGTCGGGATCGATGACGTTCGTCGCAGCCGTGCTGAATGGCGCCGGCTGCCGCAACGCGTCCGGAGTTTGCGACGGCACCAAAGCCGTAATCACCGGCGCGATATTGCGGAAAAGACCACCGGCGTTGCCGAAAGCGGAGTTTGTTGGTCCAACGGCGTTGCCTGGTGTGCTCTGATAGATCGATGAGCCGAACAGGAACGTCGCGATCCTATCTGAAGCGATGCGGTAGTTGCCGCGAATCGAAGTCTTGCCTGTCTTGAACGGATCCCACGCAAAACCAACCGAAGGCAAAATCTTGCTGAGGTCGCTATCGAACAGCTCACCCTCCACCCATTTCAGAGTGTTTGATGGTGCCGCACCCAGCTTCACTGGTTGATTCGGAACCAGTATCGGTCTTCCATTCGCAATCGACGGAGTCAACTTCGGTTCCCAGCGCACACCGAGATCCAAAACGAAATTTGATCTAACACGCCAGTTATCCTGGAAATAAAAATCCAACTCGGTGTAATCAGCTTCATTCAGCCAGCGGCTTCCCGGCGGCAGGAACGCACTCGGATTATCCGGATCCAAAACGAAAGCGCGCGACACACTTCCGACCTTTCCGAGCAGGTCGGCGATCGTGCCTCGCAATCTCGTCAAGTCAGTTGCGTTGATGCCATTTGCGGCCGTCGTGGGCAGACCGAAGGCCGTGTACAAAGCCTCAGCGTTACTAAAGCTCACCACCGGCTCGATCGCTGAAGCGGCGACGCTCGAACGGTCATCACGATGTCGATTGAAACGGAAATTGATGCCGCCCTTAAGCGTGTGTGAGCCCCGAACCGATGTCAGATTGTCGATAAACTGAAGCGTGCGCACGCCGCGCGCGTTGTAAGAGAAATTCGTGTTGGGCGTGGCGGCGTTAACAAAGGCAAAGGGGAAAAACTCATCGGGAGTAGGCGTCGCAAAAGTGAAGAAGAACTTGCTGAGACCAAAGATCGCTTCGTTGGTCACGGTCGGACTTGGAGACCAGCGCCAGTTAACAGCGAGATTCTTCGGAGTGCGACTCGTGTCTACGAAGTTTGGTGTGTCAGGGAAAATCGGACGTCCACCATTTGCTGAATCGCCAAACGTGCTCTGGCTTCCCTGAGCATAGCGCACGTACAGCAGACTGTTATCGCGCAGGTTGAAATCAAACTTGCTGACGAAGTCATACTGCTTTTCATGTTGCGGTGAGCCGAAATTGAATCCGGCCGTATTCAGACCATCACCAACCGTGTAATTGTTCGGCAGCGGCATCGCGTTGATGACGGCGCTCAGAGCCGGGTCGAAACCGATTCCGGTAGGATTGGCGGCGATGTCGTAGGTCTTAATACACTTAGTTGTGATACTTCCACTACAGTTCGGAAGAATGGGCGCGCCAGTTATATCAACGGATGCAGGGTTGCTTCCTCCCACGGGCGCGTTCGCCTGGCCAACCGCGTAACGATATATGCCCTGTCGCGCGAGTGGTGTGTACACCGTTCGCGTAACGAGCAGCGTGTCGTAAGCGCGCAGGAATTGGAGGTTGACGAAGAAGAAAGCTTTGTCTTTCGCCCAACCGGGTCCACCGTCGCCAAATCCCGGATTGAAAAGTGGACCACCAAGACTGCCGCCGAAGATGTGCTGCACGAACTGTTCTTTAGGCTGACCTGCGATCGTAATCGGATAACTCCTCGAATCGAGTCGCGGCGTGCGGTAGTACTCAAACGCGTTGCCGTGAAACTCGTTCGAGCCGGAGCGCGTGACGAGTGTGACCTGAGCGCCACTGCTGCGACCGAGCTCGGCGGTGAAGTTGCTCGTGACCACTTGAAACTCCTGCACCGAATCAGGATTCGGACGAAGCGGCGTGAAGTTTGAGCCGCCCGCCGTTGACTCGTTGATGTCGATGCCGTCGAGTGTAAAGTTGAAAGCGCGATCGCGTGAGCCGTTGACGTTCACGGCGCCGCCGGTGTTGCCACCGATGACGACGCCCGGTTGAAAGTTCAAGAGGTCAAGCGGATTGCGTCCGCGCGTGCCGACGATGGGAAGTGCTTCGAGAGTTTTCTGCTCGATCGTGCTGCCGATATTTCCTGATGTGCTTGTTTGCACTTGCTCGGCGCCGGCCTGGACCGTGACTGTCTCAGTCAAACCGCCGGTTTCGAGCGATGCATTGATTGTCGCCGGGACGTTGACGTTAACGGGGTTTGCCTGGCTGATGTATTTTTTGAATCCCTGTTTCTCGACCGTAACGGTGTACTTTCCAGCCTGGACCAAATCGAAGGCGTATGCGCCACTATCGCTGGTCTCGGTCGTAAACGAAACTGCGGTAGCTTCATTGGTGAGGGTCACCATCGCTCCGGCTACCGCCGCGCCGTTGGCATCCTGCACCGTTCCTGTTACGCGCGACGTGGTTCCCTGCCCGCTTGCAACCATGACGAGACAGAACACTAAGAACAAAACCGCACAGATAGGTTTTCTCATTTTTATCCTCGGCTTTTGGAGTATGGGTTGAGCTACGAAATTTCGGACGAATTATAGACAGATTTAAGAATAATGGTAGCTAAAGATTTTTATCCTTTCCATTAGAATCGGTAATACATGCTAATCCTGAAAAATCTGGTAATCCTGTATGCTGCTGAGGGTGACTACAAGGACCGCCACGAGAATTGACGACGTTATACCAGTCCTCGACTTCGCCGAGCGTGAGGCTCGATCCGGTTCGCACGTCGCGGTGCTGCTCAGCTACGAAGCCGCACCTGCATTCGATTCGGCATTCGTCACACATGCACCTTCGGATTTTCCACTCGCGTGGGCCGCAGTTTTTGACAATGCATCTGCTGATGAGCAACGCGGATCGTATTCGTCAACTGAATGGAAACCTCTCGTCACACGCGAAGAGTACGATCGCTCCGTATCACGCATTCGCGAGCTCATCGCGGCCGGCGACACGTATCAGGTCAACTACTCATTCCCGTTAACCTCATCTTTCGACGGCGACGCGTTTGCCTGGTATCAGGATCTTTGTGTGGCCCAGGGCGCGCAATACTCCGTCTATCTCGATCTCGGGCGTTATAAAGTGCTGTGCCTGTCGCCGGAGTTGTTCTTCGAGCGTTGCGGCAATCACGTGATCACGAGGCCGATGAAGGGCACAGTGCGGCGCGGGCGTTGGCCGGAGGAAGATCGCGAGCTGGCTCACTGGCTGGCAAACTCGGCAAAGGATCGCGCCGAGAACGTGATGATTGTCGACCTGCTGCGCAACGATCTCGGCAAGGTTTCTGTTCCCGGTAGCGTGCGTGTGTCGTCGTTATTCGATCTCGAACGCTTTGAAACTGTCTGGCAGATGACGTCGACAGTCGAATCGACGTTGCGGGATGGAACGAATTTGGTTGACCTGATGAGCGCGTTGTTTCCGTGCGGATCGATCACGGGTGCACCGAAGATTCGCACGATGCAGATCATTAACGAGCTCGAGCGTTTTCCACGTGGCGCGTACACGGGAGCGATCGGGTTGTTGAAGCCGGGTGGTGATTGCGTTTTCAACGTCGCGATTCGCACGGTGGTGATTGATAGCGCATCAGGTGTCGCGACGTTTGGTGTTGGTGGCGGCGTGACGATCGATTCGACTGCTGAGCGCGAGTATGAAGAGTGTTTGGTGAAGAGCCGGTTTCTGCGTGCGACACCGGTGGAGTTTCAGTTGTTTGAATCGATCCTGCTGGAAGATGGGGAATATTTTTTGCTCGAGGATCATGTAGCGAGACTCAACCAATCGGCTGAGTATTTCGGCTTCATTGGAGCACGGATTAACGCGGATTTGGAACGGATCGCTTTCGATAATCCGGAGGGTTCCCTCAAAGTCAAAGTCACGTTGTGGAAGGATGGGCGGATAGAAATTCAGGTAGTACCGATTGAGTTGTTGGGTGAATTGAAAGGTGTGCAGCTCGCGCCGGAGCCGGTCGATTCGTCGGATCGGTTTCTATATCA
Organism: Pyrinomonadaceae bacterium; assembly: GCA_035760085.1. Lineage (GTDB taxonomy): Bacteria > Acidobacteriota > Blastocatellia > Pyrinomonadales > Pyrinomonadaceae > PSRF01. The sequence goes on along the minus strand of DASTTS010000597.1, from coordinate 414 downwards.
CAAGACAACGCGGCGACCGGGCGCTGACGGGCTTGTCTTCTGGAATGAACGAGGCGAGATCACAGAATCGAGCATCGCGAATGTCGTCGTTTCGATTGACGGCGAGCTCTTCACGCCGCCGATCGAAAGCGGATTACTACCCGGCGTATTCCGAAAGCACCTGTTGGCGCAAGGAAAGATCAAAGAGCGCGTGATCACGATCGACGAATTCCAGAAAGCGCAAGAATTCTTTCTGATCAATTCAGTCCGTAAATGGATCCGTATAATCCGCGGTTAATAAAGCAGGATTGCCTCACGCGCCTTCCGGAACTCCTGTAGTCCTACGTTCCACGACGCCACAATCTCTCTCGCACTATCACCACGCTTCACGCGTGCAAGCGTGTCGGCGTTCACGAGCAGTCGCAGGTAGCTATC
>DASTTS010000596.1:0-11574 GCA_035760085.1 Pyrinomonadaceae bacterium | reverse complement strand
GGGTTTTTTCACTGCGAAACGCTGTGCCATTTAGCGATCACGATTCCATCTTGATCGACCACATAAACCCACTCCTCCAGGAACGAGATGTACGAATATTCTTTAATACATCTCTTTTTGAGCTCCCTAATTTGAAATCTTCTCTGCGTAATCTCTGCGTCCTCTGCGCCTCTGCGGTAAAAAGAACCGGCAAAAACAGGTAAACCGCAGAGACGCAGAGAACGCAGAGATTACGCAGAGTTGAATTAAGGCACCGCCAAACTAAGCGTTGTCTTGCGCTCGACTCTTGTAAATCGCGGACTCACCAGTCCTGCACCCGCAATGAACCCCGGCTTGGATCCCTAAATCCATCCTACAGCACGGCGCCAGGCGAGCTCCTGTTGTTCCATGCGTCGCGCTGTCTCTTCGTTCCATGACGTTTCCTGATCTGTTGAAGGCTTGAGTTCCGCAAGTGACGGAAGACCGAGGGCTGCGCGTCTTTCATCAACACGAACAGCGTCTTCGATCGGATATGGCTCGAGGCCGTTCGGGCCGCCGCGCCACTGCGTGCCATAACGTTGCTGCGAGCCTTCGAACACACGGATGCGGTCGTCTATATATGCGAACTGCCAGCGAGGGACTTCACCTCTCGTGCTTGCCTCGTCTAAAAGTCGTCGACACTCACGCATGAAGTCGGGGTGATTGATCGAGTGTTGGGCGATACGATGTGCGGCCTTTGCGCCATCAATTCCAACCAGATGCTCGGTGGGCCAACCGTGAGTCGCGATGATCGTGCGCAAGCGCGCCGCGTTCGCATCGTGAACCGCTGCCATCCGCGGGTGATATCCATCAAATAGAGACCCATCGGCGGCGAGCTCCGCACGCACCGCCTGATCGTGTTCATCCATCTTAATCAGCTCGGCGCGTAGTGCCTCATTCATGTGGTGTCCGTGCTTTCCGTGTTAATCCGTGGCTAAATACATTAGGGAGCAATAGCATGGAGAGCAAGGTGAAGCAATTATCTGCCGAAGAGATCCGGCTGCTGAACGCGTACTGGCGCGCCGCGAATTATCTCTCGGTCGGCCAAATCTATCTTTACGACAATCCGTTACTACGCGAGCCGCTGAAGCTCGAACACGTCAAACCAAGACTGTTAGGTCATTGGGGAACGACGCCGGGCTTGAACTTCATTTACGTTCATCTGAATCGCGTTATCAAGCTGCGCGATTTGAATGTGATCTACGTCACCGGACCGGGTCACGGCGGACCGGGCCTCGTCGCGAACACTTACCTCGAAGGAACGTACAGCGAGTTCTACCCAAACATTTCACAGGACGAACCGGGGATGAAAAAACTGTTCAAGCAGTTTTCGTTTCCCGGCGGGATACCGAGTCACGTTGCGCCAGAGACTCCCGGTTCGATCAATGAAGGCGGCGAGCTCGGTTATTCCCTCGCACACGCGTATGGAGCCGTGTTTGATAATCCTGACTTGCTCGCAGTTTGTGTTGTAGGTGATGGCGAAGCTGAAACAGGACCACTCGCAGCGAGCTGGCATTCAAACAAGTTTCTCAATCCGGCGCGAGATGGTGCAGTGCTGCCGGTTCTGCATTTGAATAGTTACAAGATCGCGAATCCGACTGTGCTCGCGCGTATCAGCCAGCATGAGCTCACCAGCTTACTCGTTGGTTACGGGTACAAACCTTATTTCGTCGAAGGTGACGAGCCCGAACACATGCATCCACTGATGGCTGCAACACTCGATACCGTCCTCGACGAGATCCGCACGATTCAAACAAACGCGCGCGACGGTAATCATGTTGAACGCCCGCAGTGGCCCATGATCGTGTTGCGCACACCCAAAGGCTGGACCGGGCCAAAGTTCGTCGATGGCAAGCCGGTCGAGGGAACGTTTCGTTCTCATCAGGTGCCGTTGTCGCAACCGGCAAAGAATCCTGAGCACTTGCGGATGCTGGAAGAGTGGCTCAGGAGCTACAAGCCCGAAGAACTGTTTGACGAAAGCGGAAAGCTACGATCTGAACTCGCTGCACTTGCTCCTGAAGGCGTGCGCCGCATGGGCGCTAACCCTCATGCGAACGGCGGTTTGTTGCTCAAAGCTCTGAAGTTGCCGGATTACCGCGAATACGCGCTGCGATTCTCAAAGCCTGGCACTGTCGAAGCTGAAGCAACGCGCATTTTTGGTGAATTTCTGCGCGATGTCATGAAGCTGAATCTGAGTGAAAGTAACTTCCGCGTTGTTGGACCAGATGAGACTTCGTCAAATCGTCTTGATGCGCTGTTTGAAGTTACCGATCGAGTGTGGCTGGCGAAAACGTCTCCAGCCGATGAGCACGAGTCGCCGGATGGTCGCGTGATGGAAGTGCTGAGTGAACATCTTTGTCAGGGCTGGCTCGAAGGTTATTTATTGACGGGCCGGCATGGTTTGTTTTCGTGTTACGAGGCTTTTATTCACATCGTCGATTCGATGGTGAACCAGCACGCAAAATGGCTGAAGGTCACGCGCGACATTCCGTGGCGGCGGCCGATTGCTTCGCTGAACTACCTGCTCACGTCGCACGTCTGGCGACAGGATCATAACGGGTTCAGCCATCAGGATCCGGGCTTCATCGATCATGTGGTGAACAAGAAGGCTGACGTGGTACGAGTTTATCTGCCACCTGACGCGAACTGTTTGTTGTCAGTCATGGACCACTGTTTACGCAGTGACAACTACATCAACGTCGTGATCGCAGGCAAACAGCCGGCGCTTCAGTATCTGGATATCGACGCAGCGATGAACCATTGCGCCGCGGGAATTGGAATATGGGATTGGGCCAGCAATGACGACGACGCGGAGCCAGACCTCGTGATGGCTTGCGCGGGTGATGTGCCGTCACTGGAAACACTGGCTGCGGTTGATATCCTGCGGCAGCGCTTTCCCGAGCTGAAGGTTCGCGTCGTCAACGTAGTAGATCTCATGACACTACAGCCACAGAGCGAACATCCACATGGACTTTCCGACAAAGAGTTTGATTCACTCTTCACGACGAATAAACCGATCATCTTTGCTTTTCATGGGTACCCGTGGCTGATTCACCGCCTGACTTACCGGCGCACCAATCACGGGAATCTGCATGTGCGTGGTTACAAGGAAGAAGGCACAACCACGACGCCTTTTGATATGGTAGTGCTGAACGATCTCGATCGTTTTCATCTGGTGATGGACGTTATTGAGCGCGTGCCTAAGCTGGAAACGATAGGCGCACACCTGTTGCAGGAGATGCGCGACAAGCGTTTCGAGCACAAACGTTACATCACCGAGCACGGCGAAGATATGCCTGAAATTCGTGATTGGAAGTGGCCTGGTTAGACAGGATGACAGGATTTTCAGGATTTACAGAATCATGAACGTACTGGTCCTTAACTGCGGCAGCTCGTCCGTCAAGTTTCAATTGATCGCGACTGATCTCGAGCGAATCGAACAGGACGCGGACAAGCGTCTGGCGCACGGGCTGGTTGAGCGTGTCGGCGGCGCGGGCATCGTTACGTTTACTGCTGACGCCCAACCGCCGAAGCGTTTTGCCGAGCCGATCAGAGACACGCGTGCCGCAGTGGAGATCATTCTTCGTTGGGCCATCTCCGAAGAGTCGGGCATCGACGAGGTTCGGAGTGTCGCCGATATTCATGCCGTGGGCCATCGCGTGGTTCATGGCGGCGAACACTTCACCAACTCGGTGCTGATAACAGATGACGTGTTGCGAGCGATTGAGGATTGCATCGAGCTCGCTCCGTTACACAATCCTGCAAACATTCAGGGCATAGTCGCCGCGCGCACCGCCTTGGGCGCCGCCCTCCCGCAAGTTGCCGTGTTTGACACCGCATTCCATCAAACACTGCCCGAACACGCGTTTCTCTACGCGTTACCGTATCAAATCTATCGCCGTCATCGCATTCGGCGGTACGGCTTTCACGGCACCTCGCATCGTTACGTCGCCTACCGTTATCGCAAACAGCGTGGGATTGCGCGCGACGCAACAAACATCATCACGCTGCATCTTGGTAATGGTTGCTCTATCGCCGCAATCAAAGGTGGAAACAGCATCGACACCTCGATGGGTTTCACGCCGTTGGAAGGTCTCGTGATGGGCACGCGTTCCGGTGATCTCGATGCGTCGATCGTGGATTTGATCGCGACGAAAGAAGGCTTGACTTCGCGTGAAGTCGAGACTCTGCTCAACAAGCAGTCAGGACTGCTGGGTATCTCCGGACTTACTGACGACATGCGCGAGTTGCTCGCCGAAGCGCATGAGCACGACGATCGTCGCGCGCGTCTCGCGATTGAAATCTTCTGTTATCGGGCGCGCAAATATATCGGCAGTTACCTTGCGGCGATGAACGGCGCCGAAGCGATCGTGTTCACGGGCGGCATCGGTGAAAACTCAGCCGAGATCCGCGCCCGCATCTGTGCCGACCTGAACTGGCTCGGAGTAGAGATCGACGAGGAACTCAATTCGAAGCACGGCGCTAATAAAGGTGGCCAGATCAGCACTGACGCCTCTCGCGCGGCGGTTTTTGTGATACCAACCAACGAAGAATTACTGATCGCCCGCGACACGGTGCGTGTCGTGAGCGGCGCTCCACAGCGGTTTTAGCCACTCACAAACGGTGGACAAAAAAGTCCTGCTTATTCCTCCGCACCTCGAAAAATAGCCAGATAACCGGATTATTTCTGTTGGCGTGTCGATTGCCTACCACGGGACGACGGAGTGATCTCGATGAAGAAGAGCGCAGAAAAACAGACGCCTCTCGAAGAATCCCCAACTCGAACGCCGGAACCACAGACAAACCAACCGGCTCCTCATCCGCTCGCAAGGCTTCACGAAAATGTAGGCAATCAGGCAGTGCTGCATTTTCTCCTTCCTATTCAGGCAAAACTAACCATCGGTGAACAAAGCGATCCTTACGAACAGGAAGCAGACCGCATTGCCGAACAAGTGACGAGTATGTCCGAACCGCAGGGCTCGGTTGGGCCAGGCGCAAACGAACACTTACAGATGAAGAGTGCCGGTGCCGGCGGGATCGTGCCTGCTGAAGCGCCATCCATTGTCAATGATGTGCTGCATTCCTCCGGACGACCTCTTGACACCTCAACACGTGCGTTTTTTGAACCACGCTTCGGACATGATTTCAGCAACGTCCGTATCCATGATGATAGTAAAGCTGCCTCTTCAGCTAACGCAGTGAGTGCAAGAGCATACACAGCCGGCGAGCATATCGTGCTTGGCGAGGACCAGTTGCGTCTTCAGAATGACGACGGAAGAAAGCTATTGGCCCATGAGCTGGCGCACACCATCCAGCAGGGTCACGCGGATGAGGTCCCGGTGGTCCAGCGCAAACCAGCGCCTGAACGCACGAGCTTTCCGTGGCTGGGCAAGATCGATAACACGTGGACCGCCTCACTGCGAAGCAGTCCGGCAAAAGCGTCCGATGATCCGCATGGCAACACTCTTGCCGACCTTCCTAAAGGAACAGACGTGACTGTCATTGGACATACAGGTAATTGGATGCACGTTCAAGTTGAACTCGGCGGAAAAGCATTGACGGGCTATGTCTCAACCGAGCTCATCACCTATGTGAGCGCGAGCGCATTCGAAGTGCCGGAGATAGTTATTGAGGTGAAATTTCCGACCGTAGCAGAGGCGTTTGTCGAACTGAAGCGGGCAGAGAAACGGAAAGCTAAAGAGGGCACGGCCTTCAAGCCCACGGAGGAAGAACAAAGTCGCATCGACATGGCCGTCATCGTTCTTAAGGGAACTAAGAAATACGTTGTCGATGAGAACACCTATGCAGTGAACTTCGTGGCCCAAAGAGGACCAGCAAAAACTCAGATTACGACGATCGAGGATTTCATCCTTTTTGTGGAACAGGTCGAAAAGCAGTATCCGTCGGCAACTCCAGAACAGGTTGTAAGCGAAGTAAGGCAGTTGTGGTTCTCAGATGAGAACTGGGAGATCCTCGTCGCCAGCCGGGGGATATCGAACGTTGATATCGAGACAGAACCCGATCCGATCGCAACTCGCTTCGATATGAAACAAATTGCACCGCAGAAAGGCAGCTTGCAACTGGACACACGCTTAGGAAAAGTTGATATCGGGCACGTTATGGCTGGAATTGACGCAAAGCTCAGCGGCTTTTCTAAGGCTCAACCGAAGCCTTTGGATGAGCCTGACAAATACTTGAAATATATAATTTTGCAAGCGGCCAGCAAAGGCGAGTCACTTGATTTTGCAACGTGGGCCGGTGACTTAGGACAAGCTTATGCGGAATATCTGGTGGACCGGTATGTAAAGAAGAACGCCTCTGCTTCACTCAAAACGTTTACAGCAGACAAGGCTCCGCCTGATGAGCTGCTTGGTGATATTCATGGGTACGTCGCTGTTGAGGTTTATAAAGCAGTGCCCGCATCGGAAAGTCCGACGGGCCGCGAGGTGAAAGTATCAAATATTCTCCGTGACATGTATCTTGTTACGAAGTCGACGGCCGCAGGAACCAGCCAGAAATATGTGGAAAAGGTGGCGGGCAAATCAACCACTGATTTAAAACCATTTATTACTGAACGGTCCTTGCGCTTCGCGCGGCCATGGTACGCGAAGAAGGCTTATGACGCAGTCGGATACTGGGACAGTGAAGGCGTGACGCCAGGCGGAGTAATGGCGAACTATTTAAAGGAATTTGATAATCGTCATAGCGACAATGAAAAGACCGCGACGCCGGATAACAAGTTGGAGACGCTGGTAGATAGCTTCCTGCGACTAGTGAATGTTGCTCCTATTAAGTAAAGCGCGTCACGTTCCGAGGATTTTAAAGAAACGGGCGACGTAGTAGATAGCCGGTGTAGTAATACGTTTCGTGGGCCAATAAACCTATTTGGCTCTTAATTCCCTGATATCGCGTGCTTGGCGTCGGCGAAGGATCGGCAGTGAGGCCGACGTCCGAGGCCATCGACATCGCTCGTTTCATGTGCAAGGGATCGCTAACGATCAGCACCTTCTTGATCCCGTGTGTGTCTGCAAGCTGCTTCGCATACACGATGTTTTCATACGTGTTATGCGATTTCTCTTCGATCAGAATGTCGTTTGCCGGAACTCCGCTTTGTAGAGCGTAATCGCGTGCGGCGGACGACTCGGTCGGCTCGCCCGGGTTTCCCTGGCCGCCGGTGAATATCAGTTTTCGTACCTGGCCTTTCTTATAAAGACTAAGCGCGTGATTGATTCGCTCACGAAAGACCGGCGAGACGTTTGTGGTCCAGACGGCAGCACCGAGCACTACTGCCGCGTCAGCTTGCGCGTTAGACGAAGTGTTGCCGAATGCGTAAATACGCCAGGCCAGCAGCCCCGCCGCAAGAACTACGACGGAGAACATCACTGACACTGTCTTCGCAACTCTTCTCATATTCGCTCGTGCGTGGCTGGCGAAAATAGGGCCGGTTGCAGTATACATCCACCGGTAAGTCAGGCAATTAAGTCTTTAGCCACCAAAGAGGCACAAAAAGCACAAGTGGGTTTCTTGTTTGCAGCTACGATCTTCCTCAGCGCCCTTCTGCTGTTTTGGATTCAACTGGTAATGGCAAAGATGCTTTTACCCCGGCTCGGGGGAACGCCGGCAGTGTGGAATACCTGCATGCTCTTTTTTCAGGTGTTGTTGTTGGCGGGGTATTCGTACGTGCTGGCTCTAACTGCGCGGATAGGAGCTCGCAAGCAGGCAATTCTGCACGTCTCGATTTTGCTGCTTTCATGTCTTTACTTGCCGCTTACGTTTGCTGGAAAGCTTGGTCCAATGTCCGACGCAAGCAATCCGGCGCTGTCGCTCTTTGTTTACCTGTTGGGCGCGATCGGGTTGCCGGTGTTTGTTATTTCAACTACGAGTCCGTTGTTACAGAAGTGGTTTACGCGTACGGGTCACGCGTCAGCAAAGGATCCGTATTTCTTGTTTGCTGTTAGTAATAGCGGCAGTCTGCTGGCGTTGCTGAGTTATCCGTTGATTCTCGAACCGCAGTTTACGCTGTCTCGTCAGAATCAAATTTGGCTTGTGATGTACGTTGTGTTCTTAATCTTGAGCATGGGTTGTTTGGTAGTGTTATGGAAGTCTTCACAAACTGAGATAGAACAAGTCAGGAAGGGTGGCTTGGCCCCGTTATTGGGAAGCTGGCGCAAACGCCTTTACTGGATCCTGTTAGCCTTTATCCCTGCGAGTTTGCTGTTCGGTGTTACGACTTACATCACCACTGAAATCGCTCCAACACCTCTGCTGTGGACCATTCCGTTAGCGCTGTATCTCGTGACATTTATTCTGGCGTTCTCACGTAAGAACTTGTTGCCGGAACAACTCGCCAGTACCGCACTCGCTGGATTAGCCCTGCTGCTCACTCTAACGCTCGCGGCAAACGCAACTGAGCCCACCGCCGCAATCGTGCTGTTGCATCTCTGTTTCCTGTTCGTGGCCGCGATCGTGTGTCACAGCAAACTCGCCGGCGATAGACCAGATGCTTCACGCCTTCCGGAGTTTTACTTATGCGTGGCTATCGGAGGGATGATCGGCGGACTCTTCAACACGTTGATAGCTCCGACTATATTCAACACGCTGATCGAGTATCCACTCGTGATTGTGCTCGCTTGCATGATCCGGCCGCGTGATAAAAGCGAACCGGTTAATCGTTTGGATCTACTTTTACCGGCGTGCGTAGCTCTACTAACTATCGGACTCGCGCTCTTTATTCACCAGTATGACGTCAGCCCGGTCGCGGGTGTAGCGATAGTTTTCGGAATTCCGCTGGTGATCATCAACCACCGTTTCCGTAGCCGTCCCGTACGGTTTGCCCTCGCCCTTGGCGCGGTCATGATCGGAAGCGTCGTCTACTCCGAAATCCAAAACCGGACCATGCATGTTGAGCGCAATTTCTTTGGCACTTTGAGTGTGAGATTCGATCCGGCCGGCGCGACTCGCACTCTTTATCACGGCAATACCATCCATGGTCGCCAGTTCAGCGATCCGAATCTTCAATGCGAGCCGCTTTCGTACTTTCATCGCGATGGACCACTGGGACAGATCTTTGAGGCGTTTAATTCCAGTGCTGCGTCGCAGAATGTTGCCATTGTAGGACTGGGAACCGGGTCGATGATTTCCTATGCCCGTCCAGATCAGGCTTGGACTTTCTACGAAATCAATCCCGCGGTGATCAGCATCGCGCAAACTACAGAGTATTTTTCGTACTTACAAAAATGCGCCGCTGCTCCGACGAAGATTATCCTCGGTGATGCGCGGCTCCAGTTGCAGAATGCGCCTGACAATCACTTCGGTCTCATCGTTCTGGATGCTTTTAACTCCGATGCGATTCCGATTCATCTCATGACGGAGGAGGCGATTAGTCTCTACATGTCGAAGCTGGCCGTTGGCGGGATGGTGGCGTTTCACGTCTCGAACCGCAGTCTGCGGCTCGATAGAGTTCTTGCAGATCTGGCGAAACGCAATAACTCGATCACGCTACACTCTATTGACGGAGAGCATAATCCCAAGACAGGCAAAGACCCGTCCGAGTGGGTAGTCATGGCGCGCCAATCACCCGCCTTCGACACCCTCTCACAAAACCTGAACTGGCGGCGCCTCGAAGGCCAAACAGCCGCAAACGCCTGGACGGATGATTTCTCAAACATCCTGAGCGTGTTCAGGTGGTATTAACCAGGGAACCTTCTCCGCGGACTCTGCGTCCTCTGCGTAAAAGTAAGCCCTCAGAAATATTTAACGCAGAGACGCAGAGATCGCGGCGAAGACACGAACAATTAGCTGTCACAATCGTCGCGTGCAAGGTGTTTTCCTAGTGAACCACTCTAACACTGCTGATTTCACAATCGAACGGAGAACGACATGACGAGCGTATCGCAGGATCTGCGCCATAGCCTACGTATGTTGCTTAAAAATAAGGGTTTCACCGTCGTGGCGGTGCTCACCCTTGCCCTCGGAATCGGCGTCAACACGGCGATGTTCAGCGTCCTGAACACGTTCCTCTTTCGTTCGCTCCCTTACCCGGAATCTGAACGGTTGATACGAGTGTGGCGCGTGTCGCCGCACTCGCAAAGCTGGCCGTTTTCCGCAGCAAACTTCTTCGATCAGCACGACCAGAACACCGTCTTCGAAAAGATGGCCGCTTACAACTTCACCAGCACCAACCTCACCGAACAGGGCCAGACGGCGGAACGACTACTCGGTCTCGCCGCTACCGCTGATTTCTTTCCGATGTTAGGAGTGGCACCGGCGCGCGGCCGCGTATTCAAACCCGAAGAGTTTGAGCCTGGCGCTGATAACGTTGTTGTCCTCACCGATCGTTTTTGGGCACGTCGTTTCGGCAGCGACCCAAACATCGTCGGTCGAAAAATTCAGCTCGACGGAAAGTCTGTGGAGGTAATCGGCGTGATGCCTCCGGGCTTCGAACATCCGATTCTCTGGGGCCCGATCGATATCTGGCAGCCACTCACCTTTACCCCTGAGCGAAAGACAAACCGCGGCAACAACTACCTCTCTGAATTCGGCCGGCTCAAGCCGGGCGTCACACGTGAGCAGGCCGAGCAAAGCATGGTCGCGCTCACCGCCAACATCGCCAGGCAGAACAAATCAAACGATGGTGAGACCGTACGACTCGAGCCGCTTCAGCGCTCGATGTCTGACGATATCGGACGCACCGTCATGTGGTTCACGTTTGGATTGTCGGCGTTCGTGTTGCTGATCGCGTGCGCAAATCTCGCTAACCTTCAACTCGTTCGCACGGCCGCGCGTGCCCGCGAGATGGCTGTGCGCGCCGCTCTCGGCGCCGGTCGCTGGCGGCTGCTGCGACAGTCGCTTACTGAGAGCATCATTCTCGCCCTCATTGGCGGAATCGTCAGTCTTGTTATCGCACTTGCGGGCGTTCGTTTTATTAGTGGTCGTCTCTTCACCGATCTGCCGGGCGCGAGTGTGCAGCTCGATTACAAAGTGTTCGGCTTCGCACTTCTGTGCTCGATCGTGACGGGAGTACTCTTCGGGACAATCCCCGCGTGGCTGGCATCGCGCGCGGATTTGAACCTCGCTTTGCGAGAGAACTCGCGCGGATCAACTGCCGGACGATCTCAGAACCGTTTGCGACACACGCTCATCATTGGCGAAGTGGCGTTTGCGATGGTGTTGCTCGCAGCGGCAGGACTGTTTCTACGCGGCTTGCAGCGTTTCATCAATTCGGATCCAGGCTGGCGTGTTGATGGAATGTTGATGGCCCACATGAACTTGCGTGGAGAGAAATACAAAGAGGACAAGCAGCGAGTTGCTTTCCTGACGGAGTTGGAAAATCGTCTCCGTACGTTGCCCGGTGTGCAGCACGCTGCGATCGGCGGATCGAATCCGGTGTTTGGTTTCAACAGTAGTAGCTCGTTTCTGGTTGAGGGTCGACCAGAGCCGCCGCCGGACAAGTATCCGGAAATGTTTTTTGAGGCGGTGAGCAGCGACTATTTCGAGACGCTCGGTGCTCGTTTACAACAGGGACGTACTTTCAACTCAGCGGACACGGCCGATCAT
>DASTTS010000595.1:0-7977 GCA_035760085.1 Pyrinomonadaceae bacterium | reverse complement strand
GAAGACGATGGACGAGCACAAGACGTACGCGCTCTGGGCGCCGAATATGGCGGCGAGTTTCTCGGTGGCGTTTGCCTTCCTGGCGGTCCTGTTGAGGGCGGTTGGGCTTTACAGCGTGATGGCTTACGTCGTTTCGCAACGCACGCGCGAGGTCGGGATTCGCATGGCGCTCGGCGCCAACCGCCGCGACGTGATGAAGATGATCACGCAACAGGGAATGCGACTCGCGGCGATTGGCGTTGTGATCGGGATCTTGCTGTCGCTGGCGCTCGCGCAGGTGTTGTCGTCGTTGTTGATCGGGATCAGTGGTTACGACGTGACCACGTTCATTCTCGTGCCGGCGCTGTTGTCGGCCGTGGCATTGCTGGCGTGCTATCTGCCGGCACGCCGGGCGACGAAGGTCGATCCACTCGTGGCGTTGAGGTACGAATAGGTCCTATAGGACCAATAGGACCTATACAAGGATGCAATGATCAAAGACATTCGATTTGCCATCCGCAGCTTGATCAAGCGGCCGGGGTTTACGCTGGTTGCCGTTCTGACGCTTGCGCTCGGCATCGGTGCGAACACCGCGATCTTCAGCGTCGTCTACTCCGTGCTCCTCAAATCGCCTCCGTTTCCCCGCGCCGATCGCATGGTCTTACTCTGGGGCGACGATCGTACGGAGGGCGACTCTCGCAGCCAGATCTCACAGACAGACATCGCCGATTATCGTGCGCAGCAAACGCTCTTTGAAAGCATCACGACGTTCAATAGCTGGACGCCGCTCATCTCTGGAACCGGTGAGCCGGCCCGCGTGAACGCCGCGCTCGTTGGCGACGATTTCTTCAACGTGATGGGCACACAGCCGATGCTCGGTCGCGGCTTTCTGCCGGAAGAACAGCAGGACGGCAAGGATCAGGTCGTCGTGTTGAGTTATGAATTGTGGCAGCGGCAGTTGAACTCGGATCCGCACGCTGTCGGTAAGTCGATCCTGCTCAATTTACGACCGCACACGATCGTCGGCGTCATGCCCCCGAGTTTTCATTCGTTGCCTGCCACACTGCTCGGCAAGGAAGCTTTGCTTTACCGGCCAGCCGCGGAAGAAACGAGCGAGAGCCAGCGCTCCGCTCGCCACCTGCGGTCGATTGGTCGACTCAAAGAAAGCGTGACGATTCAGCAGGCTCAATCCGAGCTGAACGTGATCGCGCAACGGCTCGAGGCTCTGCATCCTGACACGAATACTAATTGGGGTATTCATCTCGCCGGTCTGCATGAAGACACTGTTCGTGATCTGAAGAAAACGCTATGGGTGTTACTTGGCGCCGTCGCGTTTGTGTTGTTGATCGCATGTGCGAACGTCGCGAATCTTCTGCTCGCGCGCTCGACGCAACGGGCAGCCGAGATGACTATTCGCACCGCGCTGGGCGCATCGAGATGGCGATTGCTGCGGCAGGTCCTTACAGAGAGTGGATTACTCGCATTCCTCGGCACAGCAACGGGATTGTTGTTAGCAGTGTGGGGCGTCGAAGTTATCAAGGTGCTTGGTAGTAAAACGATCCCGCAACTGCAAACAGTCGAGCTCAGCCTGCCCGCACTCGGTTTTACTTTCGGATTGTCGTTGTTGACTGCGCTGCTTTTTGGACTTGGTCCAGCGTTGCAGAGCTCACGGCCTGATCTGACTGAAGGTCTGAAGGCCGACAGTAGGGGTTTGGGTGGCGGAACAAGACGCGCGCGACTGCGGAGTGTGCTCGTTGTTTCGGAGATCGCGTTCGCGCTCGTGTTGTTGATGTGCGCGGGCTTGTTGATTCGAACCGTTGGACATCTGCTGAAAGTCGATCCGGGTTTTGAATACTCACACTCGTTGAAGATGGATCTCGGTTTACCGGGGCTGCGCTATTCGACACCTGAGAAACGGATTGAGTTTTATCGCGAGCTTACGAAACGGGTTCAGTCACTTCCCGGGATGGTAAGTGCAGGAGCAGTTACTCCGCTGCCAGTTGCCGGTGGTTTTGATAGCACGTCCATCGAGATCGAATTTCAGCCAACACCAAAGGGCCGCGAGCCGATGGTCGATCGCTACATCACGACGCCCGGTTATCTCCAGGCGCTCAATATTCCGCTCCGGCGCGGACGTGAAATAACCACACAGGACGACGAGCGCGCTCCGCTCGTGCTGGTGGTCAGCGAAGGTTTAGCAGCCCGCATCTGGCCCAACCAGGATCCGATCGGGAAGAGAATCAAGTTGCCGTGGAATCCCGGTCGCGAGGATGAACCGTGGCGCACCGTTGTCGGCGTGGTCGGCGACGTCAAGCAGTATGGCTTGGACAAACCGGGCACCAGCGCGGTCTACGTTCCGCATGCGCAGTATCCGGTTTCGTTCATGACACTCGTCGCGCGCACGTCTGGCGAGCCTGCGGAGATGCTCGGAACGGTGAAACAGGTCGTGCAGCAACTCGATGCAGATCAGGTGCCGATGGAAGTGGCCACCATGCAGGACATGATGGTGGATTCAGTGCGAACGCAACGCTTCACGATGTTTGTGCTGGCAGCTTTTGCAGGGCTCGCGTTAGCGCTTGCGGCGGTTGGGATTTACGGCGTGATGTCGTACGTAGTGGCGCAGCGGACGCATGAGATCGGGATCCGGATCGCGCTGGGAGCACGCCTCGGGAATATTTTCGGACTCGTGATGGGAAACGCTTTGTGGCTCGCGATCGCCGGCATCGCGCTCGGAGCGGTTGGGACATTTGCGTTGACGCGATTAATGAAGAGTTTGTTGTTCGGTGTCGCTCCGACTGATGTCGCGACGTTTGTGGTGGTGTGCGTGGGGCTTGGTGTGGTCGCGCTGGTGGCCTCGTTCCTGCCCGCTCGCAGAGCGACGAAGGTCGATCCGCTCGTGGCTCTCAGAAATGAGTAGAACGCGGATGAACGCGGATAAAAGAAATTATGGATTCTCTAATCAAAGATATTCGATTTGCGGCGAGAGGGTTATTGAAGCGGCCGGGGTTTACGGTGATTGCGGTGCTGACGCTCGCGCTGGGTATTGGTGCGAACACCGCGATCTTCAGTGTGGTCAATGCCACGCTCATGCAGACTCCGCCTGTTTCTGATCCCGAGCGGCTCGTGTTTGTCTTCAATGGACCATCCGGCAGCGTCTTCTCCTATCCTGATTACACGGCCGTGCGCGACCAGAACAACGTCCTCGACGGACTGATCGCGTGGGGCGGCATCACTGCGAGTCTCAACAGTAACGATCAAACAGATCTGGTAACCGGGGCGATCGTCACCGGAAACTTCTTCGACGTGCTCGGTGTGCGCGCGCAACTCGGACGTGTGATCACGACGGAAGACGACAAGACTCCCGGCGGACATCCGGTCGCCGTCATCAGCCAGGGTTTGTGGCAGGGACGCTTTGCCGGCGATCCAAACATCATTGGACGCCAGCTCCTGCTCAATGGGAATGCTTTCACCGTGATCGGTGTGATCCCCAAAGGCTTCGACGGTCTGCAACTCGGCGTCACTCGCGATCTTTACGTGCCGATGATGATGCAGGCGACCATGCGACCACCGCGCGCCGGGTATTCGGGTGAAATGAACCCCGACCTGCTGCAAGCCCGCACCAATCGCTGGCTGTTCAGTGTTGGTCGACTCAAGCCTGGAGTCACTGAGGCGCAGGCGCAGACGTCACTTGCTCTCATAACCAAACAACTCGCCGAAGCTTACCCGCAACAGAGTAGCGGTCGTGGCATCACGATCTCTCCTTTGAGCGCGAGCGACGATCCATCCGCACGACAACAGCTTTCTTCAGTCGCACGCTTGCTCATGGGCGTAGTTGGCATCGTGCTGCTGATTGCCTGTGCGAACGTCGCGAACCTTCTGCTCGCACGCAGCTCGGCGCGAACGAAAGAGATTGCCGTGCGACTCGCAATCGGTGCGACACGCTGGCGGATCGTGCGACAGTTACTGACGGAAGGCGTACTGCTCGCAACGCTGGGTGGCGTCGCCGGATTGTTACTCGCATGGTGGACCACCAGAACGCTCAGCGCTGCGCTGCCGCCGGCAGGCGCGCTTCCGATTACACCCCAATTCTCGATCGATCTGCGCGTGCTCCTGTTTACTTTAGGACTCTCACTCCTTGCCGGAGTTATCTTCGGACTCGCACCCGCCCTGCGCGCTTCGAAACCTGCTTTGATTCCCGCGTTAAAAGATGACGCAGTTGCATTCTTCGAACGCACGCGGATGTTTAATCTGCGTAACCTGCTCGTCGTCACACAGGTCGCGCTCTCAGTGGTGTTGCTAATCGCTGCGGGACTGTTTCTGCGCAGCTTGCGGCAGGCACAGACGATCGATCCCGGCTTCGACGCTGAGAAGATCGTCGGGCTGCCACTGAACATCAATTTGCTTCGTTACACGAAAACGCAGGGGCGCGAGTTTTACCGTCAGGTCACGGAACGAGTTGAAGCGATTCCCGGAGTCGAATCGGCGAGCCTCGCACGCATCGCAGCGGTGAGCGGCAATTCATCTGTACGCAGCTTGTTGATTGAAGGGCAAGCCGGTCCTGACAATCAATTTCGCAGCGATAACACAGGTCCGGTGGCGGAAAACAACGAGTCGGTCAACGCAAACGTGATTGGTCCAAAGTACTTTCAGACGATGGGGATCGCGCTCTTGCAGGGCCGCGACTTCAACGCGCAGGACACCGAAGATCACCCGCCCGTTGTGATCGTTAACGACGCCTTCGTGCGCCGGCATTTTCAGAACGCCGATGTCATCGGTAAGCGTCTGAGTTTCAACGGTGCTCGGGGACCGTGGCGCGAGATTGTCGGTGTCGTGCGCACGAGCAAGTATCGCAGTCTTGGCGAAGCGCCGACTCCGGTCGCGTACCTTCCGTTGCAGCAGAACCACGAGACAGGGATGGTGTTGCATGTGCGCACGCGAGTCGATCCGGCGAGTGTGGCGGGTGCGATTCGCAATGAAGTGCAGTCACTCGAGAAGAACCTCCCGCTCGGTAATCCGGAAACAATGAGTGAGCGCGTGTCGAACTCGCTTTTCGCGGCGCGCATGGGCGCGATCCTGCTCGCGGTGTTTGGCGGGCTCGCGTTATTGCTTGCGTCGATCGGGTTGTATGGCGTGATGTCGTTCGCGGTGGCGCGACGCACGCGGGAGCTCGGGATTCGTGTCGCGCTCGGCGCGCGGCCGGGTGATGTGTTCCGGCTCGTGTTGCGACAGGGAATGACGCTCGTGATCGCGGGGCTGGTGTTGGGTATTGGTGTGGCGGTGGTAGTGACGCGACTGCTGGCGAGTTTTCTTTACGGCGTGAGTACGACGGACGCATTTACGTTTACGGCGATTCCCGTGTTGTTGACGGGAGTGGCGTTGGTGGCGTGTTACCTGCCGGCTCGCAGGGCGACCAGGGTAGAGCCGCTCGTGGCTCTCAGATATGAGTGAACGCGGATTAACGCGGACAGGAAACGGATTATGGATTCTCTAATCAAAGACATTCGCTATGCAATCAGAGGCTTGATAAAGCGGCCGGGGTTTGTCGCGATCGCGGTGATCACGCTCGCGCTCGGCATCGGCGCTAACACCGCGATCTTCAGTCTCGTGAATACCGTCGTGTTGCGCTCGCTGCCGGTTGACCGCCCGGGCGAGATCGTTTCCGTTGCCGTGCGTGGCAAGGACGATTCGATGTCGGCCTTCTCCTATCCCAACTACAAAGACTTCCGCGATCGCAATGACGTGCTCTCCGGTTTACTGGTCTATCGCTTCGTGCCGCTGAGCCTCAGTCGCGGCGGCAACAACGAGCGCATCTGGGGTTACGAAGTCTCCGGCAACTACTTCGACGTCCTCAATGTGAAAGCAATTCACGGTCGCACGTTTCTTCCCGAAGAAGACCAGACAAAACTGTCGCATCCCGTGATCGTTGTTGGTTACGACTTCTGGCAGCGACGCTTCGCAGGCGATCCGGGCCTCGTCGGTAAAGACGTGCTCATCAACAATCACCAGTTCCGCGTGATCGGCATCGCGCCGGAAGGTTTCAAAGGCACCGAGTTTGTCTACTCGCCCGAAATCTGGGTGCCGGCGTCGATGATGGAATGGGTCGAGCCCGGCGCGACGTGGATCGACAATCGCAACTCGAAAAACTTCTTCGCGATTGGACGCCTGAAGAGCGGAGTTGATGAGCGCCAGGCGCAGGCTTCGCTCAATCTTCTCAGCCAACAACTCGGGAAAGAGTATCCGGACTCAAACGAAGGACAGACGATCAGGATCGATGCTCCGGGTTTTATCCTGCCCGACATTCGTGGTGCGGTGGTTAGTTTTACATGGGTGTTGATGACAGCCGTGGGTTTGGTTTTGCTCGTGACGTGCACGAACCTCGCCGGACTCATGCTCGCGCGGGCGACCGATCGTCGGAAGGAGATCGCTATCAGACTCGCGATGGGTGCGAACCGCCGTCGTTTGATTCGTCAACTTCTCACTGAAAGCGTTTTACTTTCCTTTGCCGGTGGCGCTGTCGGCGTGTTGCTCGCACTCTGGATCGTGAAGGTGTTGCTGGCGTTCAAGCCTCCGATCGATTTTCCTCTCGCAATGGATGTAAGTGTCGACTGGCGGGTGTTGCTGTTTTCACTCGCGGTGTCAGTCGCGGCGGGAGTGATCTTTGGCTTTGCTCCGGCGTTGCAAGCCACACGTCCGAATCTCGTCGGCGCTTTGAAAGACACCGCCGCGCAGGGTGGCGCGGTGAAGACGAAGCTGCGCAGCGTGCTCGTCGTCGCGCAAATCTCGATCTCGCTAGTCGTACTGATCGCTGCCGGGCTCGTCGTGCGCACGTTGCAGCAACTGCAAACGATGAATCCCGGCTTTGACACACGAAACGCGCTGACGATGTCGTTCGATCTCGGCTTGCAGGGTTACGACGAAGCGCGCGGGCAGCAGTTCTATCGCCAACTGAACGAACGTTTGCAAACGTTGCCCGGAGTCGAATCGGCGGCGGTGATGAGTTATATCCCGCTTAGTCTCAATTACAACAGCAATACTATTTACGTCGAAGGTAAGCCTGCCGAGCGTGGCGAGAATGCACCCGTGGCGATGACCGCGAGTGCTGGACCAGCCTACTTCAAAACAATGGGCACGCCTGTCCTGCAAGGTCGCGAATTCACTGAAGCAGACCAGGCGAAGACCGAGCAGGTCGCTGTTGTTAACGAACACTTCGTCCGGCGCTTGATGCCCGAGGTGCAAACGCCTGCGGAAGCCATCGGCAAGCGGTTCAGCTTCAGGAGTGCGAGTGGACCATGGGTTCAGATCGTTGGCGTTGCGAAGGCAGGTAAGTATTTCAACATCGCAGAAGAGCCGCGCCCGTTTGTGTGGACGCCGATGGCCCAGGACTACAACTCGAGCGGCATCATCGTCGTGCGCACGAAAGGCAATCCGGAAGGACTGTTTGGCGCGGTGCGTGGCCAGGTGCTCTCGCTCGATCCAAACCTGCCGCTTTTCGATGTCAAAACATTGACGGAGCACATGAAGTTCGCGCTGTTCCCGGCGAAGGTGGCTGCGACCGTGCTCGGCGTGTTTGGACTCGTGGCGTTGATGCTGGCGGCGATTGGTGTTTACGGGATCACGTCGTATGCCGTCGCGCAACGCACACATGAGATTGGTGTGCGACTCGCGCTTGGGGCGCAGCTTGGCGACGTGCTGAAGCTCGTGCTCGGTCATGGATTGAAGCTGACGATCATCGGCGCGGCGCTTGGACTATTCGGCGCGTTCCTCGCAACGCGTGCGATCACGAGTGTGCTTTACGGTGTGAGTGCGACCGATCCATTGACGTTCGGGATCGTGTCGTTCCTGTTGATTGGTGTGGCCCTCATTGCGTCATACATTCCCGCACGTCGCGCAACAAAAGTCGAACCGCTAATCGCCTTAAGGAATGAATAAAACAATTGTAGGGGCGGCCCTCCGTGGCCGCCCCAGCCCGGAAACACAATGTGGAAACCTGGGGCGGCC
>DASTTS010000594.1:0-5156 GCA_035760085.1 Pyrinomonadaceae bacterium | reverse complement strand
ATAGAAAACAGATCCAGGCAGCAAAATCAGCAGGAGAAGAAGAAGTTTTCTCCCGCAAAGGCGCAAAGACGCAAAGCGCTGCCGCGCTTCCAACGGCTTTTCTTTGCGCCTTTGCGCGTAGTCAATCCAGCGGTCATTTGTCTGACAGAAAACAGATCCAGGCAGCAAAATCAGCAGGAGAAGAAGAAGTTTTCTCCCGCAAAGGCGCAAAGACGCAAAGCGCTGCCGCGCTTCCAACGGCTTTTCTTTGCGCCTTTGCGCCTTTGCGGGAGAAATGATCCCTCCTAGAAACTTAGACGCAGTCCGAAGCGCCACTGGCGCGACTGGTTCGGTCCATAGGTGTTCGTGACGATCCCGAAGTTTGCTCCGGTGATGTCAGACGCCGGATTAGCGAAGTTCGCATGGTTCGTTGCGTTGAGCGCCTCCGCGCGGAACTGCAAGTTAACGCTCTCCGAGATCGTGAACGTACGGAATATACTCAAGTCAGTCTCGAAGAAACCCGGACCACGCAGCGAATTCCGTCCCACCGAACCAAAACTCGGGCCGGTCGCGAGCGCCCAGGCACAATTCGCAGTGCAGTTTACTCCAAGCACCGTGTTGTCGAACCATCGTCCCGCGCTTGCGCCACGCTGTGCTACCGTCCCGATTCCTCCAAAGGTGGTGATGGTCGGACTAAGTTGATTCGGCACCTGACCGCTACCACCGGCGAGCAAATTCGGCGCGTTGTTTTGAATGACATAGATCGGCAAACCGCTCATGACGCTCACCACGCCGCTTATTTGGAAACCGCCCAACACCGCACTGGCCCATCCTTCACGAGCCATTCGCTGGCCCTTTCCGAACGGCAGATCGTATACGCCATACATTTGCAGGTTGTGCGTTCGATCATAGCTGGCCGGACCACGGTTGCGCTGCTTCTCGGGCAGGTATTGGATTCTCGGACCCTGATCGTTGTCGGCAAAGTTGATCGTCTTAGACCACGTGTAAGCTGCGCCAAAAAGCGAGCTGGCCCAGCGCCGCGTAAAGAGTGCCTGGAGGGAATCATACGTTAAGTCGCCGTATGGCTGAATTGAGTTGATGTCTCCTTGTAGACCAAACCGGACCGCCAATGGCCGGCCCGCGTTGCCGGTTCCCGGCGGACCGGCGTTGATGTTGATGAAACCCATCTGACCTTTTGCGCGCGTGCCCACGTACCCGACCTGACCCACAAATCTCCACGGCAGCTCGCGTTCGATCAGGAAGTTGAATGAGTGAATCTCCTTTCGCGACGGCTCCTTCGGGAACGTCGTCGTTCCTGTGTTTGCCGGTAGTGAGATAATGCCCTGGCTCAGATCAGGCGGAATACTGGGATTGATCAATCCCTGGCGAAGCGTAGTCACAGGAATGAAACTGTTGTCGACGCCATTGAACCTGATGGCCGGCATGGACCAGATGTTGGCAATCGGAAAAGCGTTTCTTACATCCTGAAATGGTCTCGGATCAGCCGACTGGCCGTAACCGCCACGCAGCACAGTCTTGTCATTCCAGCGATAAGCGATGCCCACGCGCGGCAGAAACTGTCCGGTTCCCGCGCTGGCGCCACTGTCGAAAGGAACTCCGCTCACCCCGCCAGTGAAAACCTTGCCCGTCTCCGGATCGAACAAGTTAATGCCGGTGTGGTCTTTCCGTGGCACACCAAAAAGTTCCCACCGCAGGCCGTAAGTCAACGTGAGACTTCGTCCGATTTGCCAGTGGTCACGAGCGTAAAGCGCATACTGTTTCCACCAAACTGAGTTGGGGTTACGCAGTTGGTCCACCTTGCCTGCCTGTGCCGGCAGGCCGAGCAGGAAGTCGGCCCAACTATGGAAGAGCTGGCTTTCCCGAAGGCTCGCATCATCCCCTTGCTTGCGTGTGGCGGAACCGCTGAATCCGAAAGAGCCGCGCACCGTTTGAAACACGCCGCCCTGCGGCTGGAAATGATTGAGCTGAGGGTTGAGAAAATCACCTCCGAAGCGGAACGAGTGTCTTCCCTTCGACCACGAGAGGTTCGCGGCGGCGACATACTGGTTATCGCGGAACAGAAATGGATTGCCGGTGTTGTCGTTGCCGATGTTGGTCCAACCGCCGTTGATCTGAAACGCAGGCACACCGCCTTGCAGGTGATCGGGACCATTGGTGCCGGGAATGCGCAAGACTTCGAGTCCGAAGTTCGAAACAATATCGAAGCCTTCCGCACCGAGTCGTTGGCGCGTGTAGCCAATGTTCGCGTCTAAAACAACCGACGGAGTGAAGGTGTAAGTGCCGCCGATACCAAACACATTAATTAATCCGGGAGCCGTGCCCAGTTGCCCGCCATTCAAAGCGGGACCACTGACTTCGCCAAATATCGGTGGATCGATGATGAGCGTGGGCGAACGGCTGTAACGTCCAAACAAGGTGAGCTTACCGCCGTCGTAATTGATCTTGAGATCCATGTTTGTGCGGTTGAATTCGGCTACGCCCGCAGTGGCAAAGTTGGTTGTGAATCCCGGCTGGTTCGGCAGCGGCAAGCGTTTGATGATTTCGAGAGCCGCGATGTCGATCCGGTTTGCCGGAATCGTGTTGTTTGCGAAAGGCGTGCGCAGCGCTGGATTAGGATTTGACGCCGGGTCATAGACCGTGATGCCCGTGCCGGTAAAGTTCACGTTACCATTAGCGTCAGGACGCAGACTGGCCGGCGCGACGCTGGCTGTAAAGCCTGCGGCGTTCCGCTGCGTCGTCCGTTCGAGATCAGTGAAGAAGAAGAGCTTGTTCTTGCCACTCCAGATCGATGGTCCACCCTCACCGAAACGCGGCAGGATAATTGGACCACTGATGGCATAACCAAACTGCGCGAGAATATCTTTCGGATTCTTTACCTGGTTGGACGCCTGGAAAAAGCGTCGCGATCTGAACCGGCTGTTTGTCGTGTAACCCCAGCCGGTGCCGTGGAAGTCGTTTCCGCCGGTCTTGATACTGACGTTGACCGCGGCACCGCCTGCAAGTCCCTGCTCCGCATCGAACGCATTGGTGACTATGTTCACCTCCTGTATGGCTTCCGCGGGCGGCACGTAAACGGTATTGGTCGGCAGCCACGGGTAAATGATGCTGGCGCCGTCAATCTTCGTGTTGTTCTGTAAACGCGACACGCCGTTGACGTTGTATGAGATCGAACGCTGCGGGTTACCGGCTGCGGAGTTATCTTCGCCGTTGCCGTTGGCGTTAAGGAAAAAGCTTCCAGTGCCCCTCGTGGTGCCCGGGATGAGCTGTATCAGACTTTGGTAGTTGCGACCGACGCTGCCGAACAGCGGCAGGTTATTGATCTGCCTCGCAGTTTGCGTGACGTTCACATCAGCCCGATCGGTTTGCAGCGTCGCGTCGAGACCGGCAGCGACGAGAACCGTTTCCTCTAACCCGCCAATCTCCAGTTGCGCATCGAAACGATAGGTCTTGTTGGCATCAATGCGGACACCTTCTTTGACTGTCGTTTTGAAAGACGTTCGCGAAATCGCGATTTTGTAGACGCCTACTTGCAGGTCGTTCAACGAGTAAGCGCCGCGATCGTCAGTCATGACGGTCGCTATATCTCCGGTGGCGAGGTTGGTGAGCTCGACCTTCGCGCCAGAAACAACAGCTCCGTTCGGATCCGTAACGTTCCCTACGAGAGAGCCATACAAAACCTGCGCCCACGTGACGGCGGGCACAAGGAGAACTGCTAAAAACAACAGCGCCAGGTATGGAGCAGATCGATCTGCGTTTTTGTGTTTGGTTCGCTTCGGAAAGGCTGTGAAGGTAAACATGACTCTCTCTCCTTCTTTGGTTGACGGGGCTTTTGACCAATTAGTTCGCGACCACAACAAAATGCGTAAAGGAAAAGCCCCTCAGGCTATCGAAGGGGCTCCGAAGTGTTTTAGTAAAACGAGAGCAATCGTACCGCGTAAGCGCGGCTGAGTTATCGGATCGCTCGGCACGACCTGTGTTTCCGCACGCGTAAACGAGTGCCGGCGCACGGTGTCTTTGATGATCGGTCCGACTCTTTCCCAGGCACGAGTAACCTCGCCGACGATCACGATCATGTCCGGCGCCAAACCTGATACGAGTGGAGCAATTCCCAACCCGAGATACTTTGCCATCTGCTCTAAAGCTTCAACTGCTTTGCCGTCGCCCTGCTGGGCGAGTCGCAACAGGTGCTCAAAGCTGATCGTTTTATCGAGTGTCACGGAACGGCGGCCACGGCTCGAGCCGGCCTGCGAGTAATAGCGGATCGCGGCCGAGTTGGAGGCATACATTTCCCAACAGCCACGATTACCGCAACTGCATTCAAGGCCGTCCGGAACGAGCGCAGCGTGGCCGAATTCGCCGGCCGTACCGGTCGATCCCTGGACCAATTGATGATTGAGTATCAAGCCGCAGCCGATGCCTTCCGAAACAGTGACGATCACCAGGTTGCGGAGTCCCTCGGCTCGACGACCGAAACAAATTTCTGAGAGGGCGCAGGAATTAGCGGCATTTTCCAGCTCGACCGGAAGCCGGGTCGCCTTTTCCAGTGGTGTTTTTAGATCGAAGTCTCGCCAGCCAAGATTGGGAGCGAAGACCAGTTTCTGGCTCGCCACGTCGACGCGACCGGGGAGACTCACGCCGATGCCTTCACACGTCAATTCCGGACGCGCGTTCATCAGCTTGCGAACACGCGGCACGAGCTCTGCCAGAAACTCCTTTGGCTGTTGTGGCGTGGGCAGTGAATCCTGCGCGAGGAAGTTGGCGTCGAGATCGGCGAGGGCGAGCGTAGTAGTAACTGGCCGGACATTTATGCCGATGATGCCGACGCGCTCTTTATTGAGGTGCAGAAACGTGGGCCGGCGACCTCTGGCTGTATGGCCGTTTGCGCCTTCTGTGATCCATCGCTCTCTGATTAGCTGTTCGGCGATGACGGATACAGTGCTGCGCTGCAAGCCCGATTGGCGTGCGAGATCGGCGCGCGAGATCGGCTGGTGTGTTCGGATCAGATTTAGAACGATGCGCCGGTTGATGTCGCGCGCGGTTTCGCTCGTAGCGACCTGAAAATTAGACAGATCGATTCTTCGCACAGCTCCGCCCGATGTTTTTGTTGTCCGTTTGTTTTTTCGATTTAATTCGCGGCGCGAATTAATATCATGCTA
>DASTTS010000593.1:0-17090 GCA_035760085.1 Pyrinomonadaceae bacterium | reverse complement strand
TGGTGGTCCGATGTGCAGTACTGGCTTGGAAACTCCAGTGAGTTCACGCCGATAGTAATGCTCGCGATGTTCGTCGCAGTCATCGCAATCGCAACAGGCCTGCTGCAATTGCCTATCAGCCTGTTGCGATTGCTCTTGTCAGACAAACAACGTGACGAAGCTCAGAAGCAGGGAATCAAACTCGGCATCCAGGAAATGACGATCTGAACCTTCGAACAGGCGTAATCACGAGTAATGGTTCAGTTTGAAATAACGCCTTCGGCGTATTCCCAAACTGAACCACTACCTAATCACGATTACCGTTGACACTCGCTAGTGTGAGCGGTAAATTGACGGTTGTTATTCCCCAAGTCCTCGCTTGAAGAAACTGCTCCTTAGCCATGAATGCTCACTTGAAATCCTCTCTTATTCCCATCCTTTTGACCCCGGCAATACTGTTTGTTGGTGGGTGTCAGCTTTCGACAGCCGAATCACAGGCTCAAAGCGTGGCTAAGATCGAAACTCAAAAGACCATAACGCCACGAGCAGTACAACCTCCGCTTAAACTTCTTCCCGTCGATGAAAGTAATCTGGATGCCTCATTCCAGGAGTTTCGAAATCAGTTGACGATCGCGGTCAATACCTTTGACAAAGAGTTTCTTCTCAGCGTTCTGGATCGGAAGGTTGACAACGGGTACGACATCGAACCTGGCGTCAACGAATTTAAAAAAATATGGAAGCTGGATTCAGACACCTCGGTATGGAAAGTCTTGTCGGGTATTCTGGCCGAAGGTGGAACCTTCAATGAAAGCCGTACAGAGTTTTGTGGCCCATATACCGTCAGTCAATGGGACAAAGTTACTCGAGCGCTTCCAGAGGGAGCCCACACCTTAGACTACGTTGCGGCTAAAGGTAAAGATGTACCGGTTCGGCGTGACCCCCGGATAACCGCACCTGTAGTTGCGACCTTGTCTTATGACGTCGTTGAGTACGTTGCTAACTCACAGATATTCGATCCATCCAACCCGGGTGCTTCATGGTCCAAAGTCAAAACATCGACCGGGCAGGAAGGATTTGTTTTGGATAAAAACTTGGGCGGTCCGATGGATTATGCGGCGTGTTTTACCAGGAAAAATGATAAATGGATCATCACCCGGTTATCTGCCAGGGAATAATCTTGGGCCTGCCTCGAACCTCCTAATAGATGTTTCCGCCCGCCTGCGTTGAAGTTACCGATCCGTTGTTTACGTTCAGCGTGTAGGCAACTCCGCCGGTGCCGGTCCAGGTCGACAGGTTGAAAGTGCCACCCTGCGGGAGTTTGTAGACGCCGATGTTGAGATAGGTCAAAGGCGTCCTGTCGGCGAGCACCTGGGCTGGACCAGGCGCTTGCAGAAAGTAAGCTGCGCCCACTCCGACCATCGTAGCCGCGCCTGTTGGCAGCACCAGTAACGCCGTCTCTTCGTCGATTCCGATTCCGCGAGGCTGCGCGGCCCAACCGTTATTTACGATGCGCGCCAGAAACGTGAGCGATCTGCCCATGCGATCGCGAGTCACGAAGTGTGAGTCGTAGAGTTTGTTCACTCCGAGAGAAGATTGAAACAGGTCGCGATCGAGGGTGACGTAACGATGAAACGGATTGGCCAGGGCCTGGCTTGAAGTCACAGAGCCGAGAGCGCCTGTGTAAATGAATTGACTGAGTACGGCGAGTCCTGCGCTCGTTCCGCCAACGGGCGCCTGCTTCGAATTGAGCAGAAAATTTACGCCTGTTTGCACAGCGGTGCCGCGCCACAACGCGACGTACGTCGACTGGTCTCCACCGGCAATCCAGAGTGCTTCGGCGTTTTGAATTTGAGTGCTGACGTACGCTGAATTCGCACCGGTCACACTCGTGATTATGATTGTTTCGACTGAATCCATTTGCGGGCACAGTTGCTGGATGTAAGGATTATAGGCGTCTGTGCCGGTGGTCCGGATCACGAGAAAGTCGCCGCCGCCGGCGCGTTGACACATCCATTGGAAGGCGGCATCAACATCCGTTCCACCGCCCATTAAAACCAGTCCCGGACTCAGCGACTGAGACGGTTGCGCGTCGGCAGGATTACCGACGACGAAAGAAGTGAACCCGGTTTTTGGGCCAGCAAAGACTGCGGCCGAGAGTGCGCAAATTAATATTAGACAGCGGAGACAAGTTGCGAAGGTGCGTGTGAGCATGTGAATCCTCCTGAAAGTTGTGTAAGAGTGATCAGAATCTTAGACAAGATTACAGGATTTACAAGATTCTGAGTACGATGACTGATACCGAGTGCTTTGGCAGAGTGACGACAAAGCTACGGCCGCTCGCGATCATTCTTTTTCGAATCGACACTGCATCAGGTTTTGAAAAATCATTGGAGACATCAAGTGATGGGGCGGTGACGGTTTTCAACTCGGCTTGTCTCACCGGCGTCACGCCCTCAATCGTGATCGTTGTTAGTAATGCATTAGTCTGATTCGTATTCACCGCTTTAATAAAGACAGTTTTGCCATCCGCGGTCCGGCTAACCACAGCGTCAAGGTAAGGGATGTTTGAGCCTTCATGAGATGTATTGAACGTCGGACTGTTGACGCTGCTTCTCAGTCGCACATCGCCGCGATGTTCCGCGTAGAGTTGGTTAACCAGATAGATGGGCGAAACAAAAACGCTTTGTCGCCCAGCCTGAATAATCCCGCCGGGCCAGCCATTAACAAGATCAGAAACAGCGCTCATTGCAACGATGTCGCCCGATCGCTCAAACACATTCATGAGCCGCGCGCCGTAAAGCGCCGACTCCATCGAATACTGCCGCTCAGCCGGCAGATCGAGTCCCCATTCATTGATCGCCAACTTGATACGATCGCCCAGCCCGAGCTCGCGTAACAATTGTTCGACCTGCGCGTAAAAACGTTCGAAGAACAAGGGTCGTGCCATCAAATTCGACGGATCGCCTCGCAACTCGCGTCGCCCGTAATAGTGATGGATCGCGAGGTAATCAATGTTACGTCCGGCTTCGCGCAGCACAGTCCGGTTCCAGTTCATATCGTTGTCGCCTACTGCGATCAGCTTGATCGACGGATCGACAGCCCGCATTGCCTGCGCATAGCGGTTGTAGTTACCCGCGTACGTTTGAGCATCTGAGTGGCCGCGTACCCAGTTGCCCCAGATCTCATTTCCAACTTCCCAAAGCTTGACGTTGAACGGAGCCGGGTGACCATTGGCGGCACGCATCGCGCCGTATTTCGACGTTGCCGGACCGTTGCAATACTCAACCCAGGCGGCGGCCTCTGCTGCGGTCGCTCCGCGTCCTTCAACATTGACAGTGATTGAAGGCTCCGCACCGGCAGCGCGCGCGAACATGATGAACTCATCTGTGCCAAAGTCGCTTGGTTCCGGTTCGTTCTTCCACGAAAGGTTGGTCCATGTGACGCGCTCATCAGGGAGTCCGATCCCCCATAGCCAGCGATAGTCCTGCGCTACGTTACCGCCCGGCCAGCGAATGAAGGCGGGCTTTAATAATGCGACCTTGTCGAACACATCTCGACGTACATAGCCATCCGCGACATCCGCAGGTATTAACGACACTTGATCGATCCAGACTGTTCCGCGCCCCGGAAAAAGGATCGCGACGCGTGCCAGTGGGTCACTTCGATCTGGTATTAATGAGAACCGATACAGTCGCCAATCACCTCTGCGCAGAGTGATCTGGGTGATATTGGTCGCAGCGTAGACCTGATGCTGGTCCGAGTCCGATTCCAGCGCAACGGTGACGTCGCCCTTGTAATCTGTGGTCTTAAGCCAGAAGGAACCTCGATATTCCAGACGAGACCTCACGGGAATGCGCGGCTGATAAATGCCGTGACGTTTGATCACACCATCGCCAGCCTCGACGCGCAGCGAATGTTCCTTCACATCACTCTCGATCTTAATTTCGCGTTGTGGCGGGAAGGCGTGCTTGTCGTCCCAATGAAACGTGAGTGCGTAATCGTCGTTTCGATCGTCCGGATAACGCTCCCAATTGCGTGAGAGACCAATTGCGTTCGGCGGTTCCTCGAAACCGCGGTTGCGAATCAGCTCGGCGTGCAGTCCTCCTTTGATGCCTTCGTACATGAATTCCAGAAACTGTCCGTAGAGCAGGGGACTGATGCGGTTTTCAACAGCGCGAGCATCGATCGATATCGACGCCCTCGCTTGTGCTGCTACCAGGTGAGGCTGCCCGAAGACAACCGCCACAAGAGACAAAAGGATTAACAGATCTTTTTGTGCTTTTCGATGGCTCACCTGGGAAAACTTTTTCTCGCGCAAAGGGGCAAAGGCGCAAAGCGCTGCCGCGTTTGTAAGAGGTTTCTTTGCGCTTTTGCGCCTTTGCGGGAAAGTTTTTTCAACAATTATTTCGTCTTGCCGGTCATCCGTTTGATGAACTCAACCTCTTCGCGAATGTAAGGTGTGCCATCCGTGCGAAACACTTCGTGAAACCATATCGACGGTTCGCGATCGACATACGGATGCTGCCAGGAATCCCACGGCAGGTGTGTTTGTGTCTTACCCTGGACAAGGCCCCAGTTGATCATGCCGACGCGGTGAACCTTGCCGACCAGCAGACCACCGAAGAAGAAGCTACCGTTTCCACGGGCCATGTATTCCGTGCAGATCATCGGACGGTTGTAGCGCTTGAGCCAGTTGATCCGCTTTTCCAACTCGGTCGGCGAGTCGTAGTTGTGAAACGTGATGACGTCTGAATTTTCGATTTGTAAGCGATCCATTGCCGTCATCTTTTCGGGAGTGGACCAGTCGCCTTTCCACACGCCTGAAGTCAGCGGTTGCTCGGGCTGCGCTGCACGCGCCCACGCAAATGCCTGAGGTAGCAGACGCAACACGAGTTCAAGTTTGTTCTTTGGTTCGAGTTCGTTGTAACTGCCAGGATTTTCGTTGTCGGGCTCGTTCCAGATGTCCCACGCTAGCACGCGCTGATCGCGCGCGAAGCGGCCGACAACACCTTTCACATACGCTTCAAGACGAGGATACTCCGAAGGGTTTTGTAACGTCGTACGATTCGGGCTCTGCACCCAACCCGAATTGTGTACGCCTGGACGAGGCGCGCGCTGTTTGCCAGGCTTGGCGTCCGGATCCCAAACCGAGTCGAACAATACGAAGATTGGTCTGATCTTGTGCTTCGCAGCAATCGTAAGAAACTGATCGAGGCGGCGCTTAAAACCTTCCGGGTCCTGCCAGAGTAGATCGTGCAGGTAAACGCGCATGGTATTCATGCCGAGACTTTCGGCCCAACCAAGTTCCAGATCGATTCTCTTCGGATCAAACGAGTCCGCCTGCCACATCTCGAGCTGGTTAATGGCGCTTGCGGGGTTGTAGTTGCTGCCGATGAGCCACGGCTGCTGCGCGTACCAATCGCGAGCGCGTTGCTCCGACCACCGCTCGGTCTGCACAGCGAGCGCAGTGACGACGAGCAGGAGCCAAACGCCAGTTACCTGGACCAGTCTTCGCAATGTCGACATTTGAGAGAACCTTTCCATAGGTTAGAACCTCACGTTTGCGAGACGGCGGACGATCTCGCGGCTTTCGTTTCGCGCCTTCTGCTTTTCGCTTAGTTCTTTGAAGATCGCAAGCTCTCGATTCGCTTCATCGGTTCGCTTCAATTTTACGAGCACGCGGCTGAGTTGATAATGAGCTTCAAGCAACTCAGGCTGCAGAGAAACCGCGCGCTCCAGGAGCGGTGCGGCTTCGCTATAACGATTTGCGCGAACGTAAAGTCGTCCCCACGTCAGGTAAGCGGATGCGAGATTCGGGTCGAGCTCCGTAGCGCGCTTGAGATACTTCACAGCGCGATCCGTGTCAGGGTTTGACGTCTTGAGTAGTGTCTCTGCGATCAAGTAATGCAGTGCGGCGAGTTGCGGATTAAGTGCGATTGCCTGTTCGTAGAAGCCGATAGCTTTTTCGTACGAGCCTCTTTCACTGTAGGTCATACCGAGATACGCGAGCGCGGGCACCAGCTTAGTGTCGAGTGCAAGGGATCGGTTAAAGGAGTTTTCTGCATCCTGGTTCTGACCGTACGTGAGCTGAGCGATTCCGAGCGCTAACCAGAGACGTGCGGAATTCGGAAACTGCTTGAGCGCTTCCTGCAAACGAATGATGCCTGCCGCGGGCGCATGTGAATCGGTCAGAAGAAGGCCATAACGAAAGTGATACGCTTCATTCTGTGGATCGCGTTGCACGGCGAGACGCATGGCCGGAATCGCATTCTCGTAGTGCCCGTCTGCTTCATAGACTGCCGCCAGAGCTGCGTAGATCCTTGCGTCGTCTACACCGTTGGCGACAGCGCGCTCTAGAAGACTACCAGCCATCTGCAGATCGTCAGGCTGGCCGCGATCGAAATAAATCTGTGCGAGATTGGTTAATGCGCTTGGTTGGTTTGCGTTTAATTTAAGCGATGCTTCGAACTCTTTCTGCGCCTGGGCGGTGCGGCCGAGGCGCAGGAGAATCGCGCCGTAGTTGTTTCGTGTAGATGGTTCAGTTGGAGCGAGAGTAGCTGCGGCAGCGAAGTGTCGCTCTGCTTCGTTGAGCTCGTTGGCGTCGTCCGCGATCATGCCGAGGTACGTGTGCGCGTCGACGTTCCGCGGATCAGTTTTCAGCGTCTGTTCAAAGAGCTGCTTTGCTCTTGTCTTGTCGCCACGTTCAAACGCCGCAACGCCATCGTTAACCTGACCGACCGCGCTGGTCCAAATCAAGAGGGTCAAGATAACTATGGCGAGCGTGTTATTCATCGTAAGCGGTGACAGAATTTACATGATGAACAGAATTTACAAGATACTTCAGAAAAGCAGCCGCAGCCGGATTTGCACCCGGCGCGGATTGTTTGCCCCAACACTCTGAAACCCAAAGTTGAAAGCATCCCGCAGGTCCGTAGTCGGGAAGAAGAAATACGTGCGATTGAACAAGTTGAACGCCTCCGCGCCCAGCTCAAACGTCACTGACTCCGTTATATGTGTCTTCTTCAACAAACTCACGTCTTCGCTATAGAAAGGCGTCGAGTGCACGTTGCTGAGCGCCGGCGCGAGCGTACCGAAGAACCGCAGGGGATCAGCGTAATACGCAGCGTAAGCAGCAGAGCCGACCGGCGCGCCGCTCGGATTGTTGTTGAAGCCCGATCCAAACTGTGGCGGCGGCGCGAACGCCCCCGGATTGATCGCTTGCCGCCCAAAGCGATCGTTAATGAACGCACCGTCGGTTTCAAACGGCTGGCCGGTTGGGTTCAAACGCAGGTTTCCGAGATATCCGGTCAGTTGCAGGAAGTCAGTGAACAGCGGATCGGACGTGAAGAAACTCAGCGGCACGCCTGACTGGTATCGATTGATGCCGTTGACCTGCCAACCACCGACAAGCTTATCCACAATCCCGCCGCTGTTCAGGTAACGCTTGTTCTTACCAAACGGCAACTCGATCAAATAATTGATCACGAGCACGTGTGGTGCATTGTTTGGCGAGATCGATCGGAACGACTCGCGATCGAATGGATTTTGCAATACTCCACCGAGCGGTGAGCCACCAAATAGATCTTCCGAAGCGTCAGTGATGAGTTTGGCGAACGTGTAAGACACTCCCGCCTGGATACCACGTGAAAAGCGCCGTTCGAGTTTTGCCTGAAGCGCGTTGTAGTCGCTCGTTCCCTGACTTTCAAGGATGTTGTTGATGCGGTTGTACTGCGGAAACGGTTTCAGCGATTGCGCGACGCTGCCCGTGAATCCGGGAAAGACTGCGTTTGTTGACGACGGTAACGCCACGCCGGCACTCGACGCAAACGACACGATCGTCGGATTCGCAAGCGCATACGCCAGCGGCATATTCAAAACCGGAAAACCCAACTTCAGCGCGTTGAGTGGAAGCCCATTCAGACGCTGAAAATTCGATCGCAGCCTCGTGGCGTGGTGGCCGATATAGCCTACCGACGCGACAAAGTTGAAAGGCAATTCGCGTTGCACGTCGAAGCTGTATTGCAGAGTGCGTCCGGTGCGGAAATCCGGATCGAAGAACTGTACGTCCGATCCGATGAACTGGCTGTCAGGCGCAATCGGAGGAATCGATGGGTATGTCGACAGGAAGAACTGCGCGTTCCGGCCATTCGGCGTTCGTGGACCGGAGCTGGTGTTGTAACCGATGAGTCCGGTGTTCAGCTCGTTTTGACCTTCGAAGCCGTAAATGATCGGCGAATAGTAGAGACCGATACCGCCGCGCACGACTGTGCGATCATTCCACGCATAAGCCACGCCGAACCTTGGACCAATGTTTGAATAGTCTGTCTTGACGAGGGCACGTTCCGCAGCCTGCACGCCACCTTGTCCCGCTGCTCCTGCAAGCGCACCGAGACGTCCGACTTCCGGATTGATCGCATTCGGATCGAAACCACGATAGAAGTTCCGTGCTTCATAACGCTGGCCCGGCACGTCGTAACGGATGCCGAGGTTAACAGTCAGACGCGGCGTGAGCCTTATATCGTCCTGTGCGAAATACCCGTGCGTGATTTGTCTAAACTGCGGATCTATCGAGTTGTTTGAATTGAACGAGAACTCGGTCGCGCCCGTGATCAGGCTGGCGATGGGCCAACCGCCGTCGGGATCGAAATCAGCCGCAGTTTGATCGTGACGGAAGTTGAATGAGCCGCCGGGATCGATTCGTTGCCGGAAGTTGAACTGCGATGTACGAAATTCACCGCCAAACTTGAACGAGTGTTTGCCGCTGATCCACGTGACCGAGTCAGAGACGTGCCACGCGTTATCGAAGATGTGATCGGTGAAAAAACTCGAGCCGATGTCCTGGTAAGCTCGCGGATCGGCCGAGCTTGTCGGATCGCCGTAACCTGGAAAACCGAGTCGCGGAAACGCGCTGTTCTGAGTTGCGTTAACGGGAAAACCGAGCGATGCCGTATCGAACGGATCGGTAGTATTACGATTCGCAACGTCGTATCGCGTGAACCCGACATTGAAGTGATTCAGGACCGTGGGGCTGAATGTGTAATCGTCCTGGACGCGAACGAGAATCGATTTGAAGAGTTGATTGAAAGCTCCCTGCGACGTGAACGGTAGCGGGAACCGGGGAACTGGATCGCCGGCGATGCGATCGTTATTGCGATGTGAAAAGCTGCCCGAAAGCCGGTGTTTGTCAGACGCAACGAAATCGAGCTTCGTTGTGTACTGGTTCATGTTTGTTGGTCTGAGTCCGACTGACAGGTAATTGCGAAACACACTCGAACCGTTCGGACCAGTCACATTGGGCGC
The DNA here is from genome assembly GCA_035760085.1 of Pyrinomonadaceae bacterium. Lineage (GTDB taxonomy): Bacteria > Acidobacteriota > Blastocatellia > Pyrinomonadales > Pyrinomonadaceae > PSRF01. Next base: position 7,811 of record DASTTS010000593.1, on the reverse strand, counting down.
CGGGAAAAACTGGAGTGAGTTTATGCCAACCGGATCGATCCTGGCGCCGCCGAGATACAAATCGAGGCGATTACCGGGAATCGCGACACGACTGCCCGCCGGCTGTCGCGGATCGTAAAGTTGTATTCCGTGTCCGAAGAAACTCAGGATGTACGGATCGGTCAGCAGCTCGGAAAAGTCTCCCTGCCGCATTCGCAGTGTCGGAACGGTAATGATGTTGTTTGAGCCTTCAGTGAACCGGTAGCCCTCGTAGTTAAAGAAGAAAAAGGCGCGATTGCGGAACTGGTGAACCATTGGTCCCCCTTCGCCGAAGTGCGGAAGGGTGATTGGACCACCGATGTTGAAACCAAAATCGTTCTGATTGTCGCGCGCGCGATCGATTCGCTGGGCGTTGCTGCGAAACGTGTTTGCGTTTAATTTCTCATTGCGGATCAGATCGTAGATCTCGCCGTGAAAATCGTTTCCACCACTCTTTTGCGTGAAGTTTATGACGCCGCCGGATGAGTTGCCGAACTCCGCGGAATAACTGCTGGTTGAAAGCGTAAACTCCTGAAATGCATTTGGGCCGGGCGCGACTTCCGAGAAGAACGTGCCGTTTTGCGTGCGCCGTGTACTCGCGCCATCGATCAAGATCTCGGTGCCGAGTGCTTGTCCGCCGCTGACACGAAAACGCGTGGTATCAGTACCTTGCGCGCCGCTACCCTGCGTCACGTTACTGTCGAGATAAATAAAGGACAGGGGCGTGCGTCCGGAGAATTCGGAGCTGACCAGCAACGGCAACTCCTTCACCTGCCGCTCACTCACGTTCGTTTGCCGCACGGGTGTTTCCGTTTGCAGGACAGGAGCCTCGTCGTTGGAAATCGTGACGACGCTACTGATCTCGCCAACCTCGAGCTTGAAATCCAGCGTACGATTGACCTGAACCGCGACCACGATGTTTTCCGCGGAAGCGGTTTTGAAACCTTGCGCTTCCACCGTCACTTTATATGGGTCGGCTTTGAGCTCGGGGATCGTGTAGGTCCCGTTCTCTGAAGTTTGGACCTCGCGAGTTTCGGCTGTATTAAGGTTGGTGGCGGTGACTTTGGCGTTTGCTACACCAGCGCCGTTTGGATCGGTGACGTGGCCGGATAACGACCCACGATCGGTCTGGGCGACGGCGGTAGTGACACAAAGTAGAAAGAACGTGAACAGTGCGAGTGCTGACCTTTTTGACGGCATAACTCCCCTCCCTGCGGCTCGGTATGCAAAGACAATTCAGTTGTCGGGGGAACGAAGTGGTACTTGGATCTGGGCTCGGAAACGGGGGGAACGCTAACGGCTATAACGGTTGTGCTGGTATAGCAAGGGCATTTCGCCTTGTCAACGAATTTGTTCTGTAAAATGCCTACTCGGCGCTTATAATCTTGCAGTGATCAATGAGTGTTGACTCGTACAACCTGAGGCGCCGTATGGCTACGCTGCCGGCTGAGGAGTTGCTGGAAATAGTGACTCTCGATGCGGCTGAGTATCGAGGTGACGCGTTGGACCTGGCGCGTGCGGAGTTGCAGAAGCGCGGCTATAGCGAGTCAGACCTGGAAAGGTTGCGCCAGTCAGCAGGTGAGCGGCCGTTAAAGACTGACTGGCCCTTTCCGAGATTGCGATTTGCCCTCACGCTGGTCCTCACCTTGATCGTTACCTTCTTGCTGTTTGCTCCAATTATCTACTATTCCCTCGATGTTTATGGAATTCCGTGTGCAATCTTCCTCGCCATGGGTTATTTGCTCTGGCTGGCGTTGCGTCGCAATGCTCCGAAACAGGCCCTCGCCTTCGCGATTGGTTTCATATGCATCGTGGCTCCGGTGCTGTTCCTTATTTCCATCGAGCTCCCGTGGTATACGGCCTATATCACAGGTGAGTTCATGGCCCTGTTGGCTCTGATCAAGCTCGTATCAGCATCGGTTTCTCATTCAGATTAGTAAATCACGTAGCAGCAAGTTTTTATTGACAGCGTGGAGCAGCAAGAGTATGTTCCGCGTTGCTCAACCTTCGTAGCGCGCGACTTTACACGCGAGTTCGTCTCATCTCTCGAGTCCCATGAAAGTAAGGAGAACGACGCCATGAGTTATCTTGATTCGCCGCGGATCCACTTTCGCGGTTGGTTTCAGGCTGACGTTTCGACGATCAACAACGACATCCGAATGTTTCAGAACGATTCGTTTGTGCCTGAGTACCAGCAAATGAATGTCAATGGGAGTTGGAACCCAAAGGGAACCGCCGTTTTCCGCATACTTGATTGTTCAGTCACCGGCGGATTTCTTGACGGGCGCGCGCTCACTACCCCGCAAGATGACGCCGTGATCGGTTTGACGGTGCAAAACTCCACCGAGCGCGCTCCCGGAAAACTCGTCGATCTCGATCCGCAACAACAAATGGTCTCGATGATTTTTGGAATGCAAGTGCGGCTCGCTGGTCCACACGCCGAGGCATTATTCGAGGGGGAATTCAAACCGGCACCGTTTACCAATTTGTGGAAGCGCCAGCAGACGGGCGTGAAAATGGACCAGCAACTTTGCGCCTATTATCAATCGGTGCTCGACCATGTGGTGTGGTCCGGGAACATTGATTCGAACCTGCTCACCGCACTCAAGGCAGCCACACAGGATGACATGTTGTCCATTAACTTTAATGTGTACGGCTTCGGCCGCGACCCTTCGCTGCCGCGCTACACGATGGGCCATCTCGTCGGCACGATTGGACCATATCGTCGGGGCGAGCCGAAGCAATTTGTGCTTGGCCGCCAAATGCTCTCTTTCCTCACGATGGATGACTTTCCCGTGCCACCGACTAACGTGAACAGCTTGCAAGCGCTTCTGGCTCCGGACGGTAAGTCGCTGACCGCAGATTTTGGAAATACATTCCCGATCGTCGATGCCAGCGGCGCGCCGACAAATCTCGGAACCGTGCAATTGGGAGTGCTACGAACGAACCCGCAGGCGCGCATCACCACCGTCGAAAGCAGCGACCTCGTTTTGATCGGTGAGGTGCCGTATCTTAATGAAACGTGGTACACGCAAACAGCGGGCGTACAGACTTTCGATCTGACCACGAACACGGAGGCGCAACAACTTGTCCCAACCAACCCGCTGACGCTTGTGACACCTCTTCCCGGATCGCCTCCTTCCACTTACAACGTGCTGATGCAGGAGTCGATCAATGGCGTGTATGTGCGTGCGGATTCTTTTGTCTACCGCCTGAATCCTGGAGAGACCAGGCAGGTTCAGTTTTATGCAACTCAGTTTGGCAAACCGCTGGCGTCCACCGCGATCAATTTGAGTTCTACGGAAGGGTTTATGGGCGGCTCAGGTGGTGGTCCAACCGTCACTCCGCCGACCCGGCCCACGGCTGCTATTCCTGACATCGGCACACCTACAGATGCGCTCGAATACCTGGACAGCGTCTCAACGGATGCGAATGGTCGTGCGACTCTCGACCTGACCGCGAGTGCCGATGGACCACAAAATCCGCGCGGCTATATTGCGGGCCAACTCTACGGCATCGACTATCAACTCGCCGATCAGCCCGCTGGATACATCAGCAACATAATGAACTACATCAGCGTGCTCGTGTTTGATAAGAAAGTCGTTCCTGACAGACCGACGTGGTATCAGGATATCCAGCCGCTCTTTACGCAATACGGCAACTTGTATCCGATCATGAGCCAGTACGTCGTTGATTTGAATAGTTACGATGCGGTGGTCCCACGGATCGCGATACTCAAACTCGCATTCTCGCTGCCCATCGAGGATCCCAACCACATGCCGGTGACTCGCGATCTTGCCGCGGGTGATCGCGACACCATTTTGAAGTGGTTAAGTAATCCGGGGACTGATGGAAAACCGTTGCTGGGTTCTCCGCCGACCCAACCGGTCCAGATTGAAGCTCCGGTGACGCCTGCCGAGCCGCCCGCAGCGGTCGAACCCGAGCCGTTACAAGGTGCGGGCAAGACGCTGTTCATCCGCCAATTCAAAGCGCGACGACGTGCCAAACTCGAACGGGAATCGGGAGGCGAGTGATGATCAAACTCAGACCTGAAATCATCAGTGGTATTCGTTCTGCCGCCAGCGCAGATGAGCTCGGCGTTTATCTCCAGAACGCGATCATGCTCGAGCACAGCACGATCCCGCCCTACCTGACGGCCATGTTCTCGCTGCGCAGTGGCACCAACGTGCAGATCGCGCGGCAGATTCAGGAGATCGTGATCGAAGAGATGCTGCACATGGCGATTGCTGCAAACATCCTGATCGCGATCGGCGGGTATCCGGCAATAAACACGCGGGATTTTATTCCAAAATATCCCGGACCTTTGCCGATGAATATTGGTGATCTACAAGTCGGCATCGAAGCATTTTCGATCGACCTCGTCAAAAACACGTTCATGGCGATTGAAGAGCCGGAGCATCCGATCCCGATAAAAACCGTCGAGCTGGAATCAGTTCAATACGCGACGATCGGGCAGTTCTACGATGCAATCAAGGATCAGATTCAGGCGTTGGGGCCGTCGATTTTTGTCAAAACTACCGCGCCACCGCAGGTGGACTCACCAGACTGGTTTGGCGACAGGCTGTTTGTGATCACTGATCCTTACACTGCGTGTAAGGCTATCGATCTGATCAAACTTGAAGGAGAGGGCACTTCGGAAAGTCCGTTTGCTAGTCCCGGACAACCGGCGCACTTCTACCGGTTTGGTGAAATCGCCGCCGGACGGAAGATCATACCCACACCGGACGGTTTCGCTTACGGCGGTGCGCCTGTGTTGTTTGATCCTTCAGGCGTGTGGCCGCTGCGCCCGAATTGCAAGATCGCCGACTTTGCTCCGGGCACGCACGCGCGCACGCGCATTGAAGCGTTCGCATACAACTACAGCGCCTTGCTCAATTCGCTGCACAACACATTTAACGGCGAGCCTTCACAACTCGAAACAGCGATTGGCGTTATGTACGACTTGCGCACCTCCGCCGTCGCCCTGATGGAGACAGACACGGGCGACCAGAGTGGGCAGACGGTTGGCCCAAGCTTTGAATATGTCGACATCCAGGGCGGCATGCCGACAAGCTGAAATCGTTATCTTGTAAATCCTGAAAATCCTGTAATCCTGTCTACGTGTTCTTCGGTTAGACAGTTGTTGACAGGATTACAGGATTTTCAGGATTTACAAGAAAGTTTCTGAAACCAATTCCGCCGCCTTATAGTATAGACTTCCCGTGTATCACAGCACGTTTCATGATCTGCGTTATTCACTGCGATCTTTGCTGAAGCACCGCAACTTCACTGCGGCTGCTCTATTAACACTTGCTCTGGGCATCGGCATAAACACCAGCATCTTCACGCTGCTGTACTCCGTCGCGTTCCGTCCATTGCCAGTGAAGAACCCGGACCGCGTCGTAAACGTCTATCAAATTCTGGAAGGCGAGTATTCGCGTCAGGTCGAAGGCAACGTAGCGCTGCTTTCCTATCCTGAATACCTGAACTATCGAGATCGAGTCACAGGACTTTCCGGTCTGGCCGCGGCTGCGGATATCAAACTCTACCTCGGCGGTAACAACGTTGAGCGAATCAACGGCCTCATGGTTACCGACAATTACTTTTCACTACTCGGCGGCGGCAGCGCCATCGGCCGCACCTTTTTCGACAAGGAATGCCAGACGCCACTGCAATGTCCGCTCGCTGTTCTCAGTCATAGTTTCTGGCAGCGAAGGTTCGGATCCGATCAAAGCGTAATCGGCACTGCGCTCACATTGAATCGCCAGCGCTTCACTGTAGTTGGTGTCGCAGCGCCAGACTTCCGCGGCGCGGAGATGATCGTTCCCGACGTCTGGATTCCGGTAACGATGCAGCCCGCTTTGGTGCCTGACAATAAACTTCTGGAGGTTCCCGACTGTAGTTGGCTGAATGCGATCGGGCGATTGAAGGATGGCGCCTCGTTGCCGCAAGTGCAGGCTGAGATGCAGCTCGTCGCGGCCCAGGCGGACCACAACTCTCCGGGACGCAAGACAACTGTCAATGTGATGCCGGGATCGCTGCTCAACTCTCCTGAAGTTCGCAGCGAAGGAGCACCGATCGCGATCCTCGTGATGGCGGCAGTAGGTTTGGTGCTACTGATCGCATGTGCGAACGTGTCGAACCTCATGCTTGCACGTTCTGCGGCACGGCGAAAAGAAATTGCAGTACGACTCGCGCTCGGAGCCAGCCGGTCGGGCCTGATCAGACTGCTGCTGACCGAAAGTTTGCTTCTCGCCGTAATGGGCGGTGTTATCGGGTTAGTGCTGGCCGTGTGTTTGCCGCCGATCCTGTTTTCGGCGATTCCTGAGATCGGTCTCGATGTCGACTTCAAACCCAACGCTACTGTTTTCGGTTACATGTTTTTGATTTCGCTGATCACCGGTGTCGTATTCGGACTAGCGCCGGCAATTCAGTCTACAAAGCCGAATCTGGTGGATGCTCTTAAGTCGTCGAAGAGTAAAGCGCGCGTCTCACGGCCGCGATTACGCAATCTGCTGGTGATTGGTCAGGTGGCAGTTTCGCTTGTGCTGCTGATCGGAGCCGGTTTGCTCGTGCGCGGTTTACAACAAGCGCAGTCTACCGATCTCGGCTTCGAGCAGAAGAATCTACTTCTTTTATCGCTGGATTTGAGCGCGCAAGGTTACGACGAAGCGCGTGCTGCGACACTCTATTCGCAACTCTTCGATCGCCTGAAAGCTTTGCCGGTGATCAGATCAGTGAGTCTTGCAGAAGTAGCCCCATTCTCAGGCACGCGCGATACCATCATTGACGTCGAGGGCCGTGGATCATCATTGAACGTAGGCGCCAACACGGTCTCTACTGAATACTTTCAAACTCTCGGCGTTCCGATCCGGCGCGGCCGGCAGTTTACCGAAGAGGATGCTCGTAGTGGCGCATCACCGGCAGTCATTAGCCAGGCGATGGCCAATCGTTTCTGGCCGGGCGCCGACCCGATCGGGCAGCGCTTCAAAGAGACTGAGGGCAAATCGCACGAGATTATCGGAGTTGTTGCTGACATTAGTAGCAGGCAGGTTGGTAAAGTTGATGGTCCAGTGTTCTACACGCCGGCGTCGCCGTCCAGGTTAACTGGTCTAACTTTTGTGTTGCGAACGAATGAGAATCTACCAGCGAGCGTGAGCGCTGTTAGAGAAGTGGCGCGTTCGTTGGACAAAGACGCTTTTGTTTCGGCGGAGCCGCTGGAGGAGAATGTGCGGCGTATGTTGGAACCGGCGCGAACGGGCGCATGGTTTTCCGGAACGGTTAGTCTGCTCGCATTGCTGATTGCGGCGACTGGTATTTACGGCATGTTGTCGTATCACGTCGTTGAGCGTACCAGCGAGATCGGCATCCGCATGGCCCTCGGCGCGCAACGGCGTAACGTTCTTTTGCTTATCGTCAGTGACGGAATGAAACTCGCGGCGATCGGCACGGCCATCGGTCTCGTAGCCGCGATCGCGTTGACTCGTGTGATGTCGTCACTTCTCTTCGGCCTCGGGCCAATAGACGTCCTGACGTTTATTGTCGTCTCCCTCGGCGCTCTCCTCGTCGCCCTCGTCTCCTGCTACATCCCCGCGCGCCGCGCAACAAAAGTTGACCCGCTGATCGCCCTCCGCACCGAATGACAGCAGGGGTGGCCACGGAGGGCCACCCCTACAGTTGTTGCCCACCTGGCGCCTCCAAGGAAGTTGCGTGATCAGCCACAACTGTAGGGGCGGCCCTCCGTGGCCGCCCGTGCGTCAGTTCCTGCGCAGGGGGCAGACGCCGCCCGCCTT
>DASTTS010000592.1:0-2147 GCA_035760085.1 Pyrinomonadaceae bacterium | reverse complement strand
GCCTTTGGGTCGTCCAGTCGAGCCGGACGTGTACATGATGTAAGCGAGATTATCTCCGTCGCTGTTGACGTACTGCGCTTCCGCGGCTGCCGGAAATTCTGAGTCGATCAGGATCGTCTCGGGTTTCTCTTCGGCCACACGATTCAGCAGGTGTGTGGTCGTGATGAGCAACACGGCATTGGTGTCGTGCAGGATGAATGAGTGTCGATCCGGTGGTGAGCTCGGATCCAGCGGCACGTACGCGCCGCCTGCTTTGAGGATCGCCAGCAGCACGACATACAAATCGATAGAGCGATCGAGAAGAATTGCGACTGGCGTTTCGTTCCTGACGCCTCGCCGGCTGAGATAGCGCGCCAGTTGATCTGATTTCAGCTCTAACTGGCGGTACGTCAGCATTCCGTCTTCATAAAGCAGAGCGATCCGGTCGGGTGTTAGCCTCGCTTGCTCACTGAACAGTTGCGGCACGGACCAGGTTTGCACGCTTGTCCGTCGCGTATCGTTCCAATCAAACAACAATTGGCGCTCTTCGGCAGGCGTCAGAAACGAAACTTCCGCCGCACGTATTTGCGGTGTTTGACTGACCTTGTCGAGCAGTATCAGAAAGTGATTAGCCAGACGTTCGACCGTTTCGTGTTCGAAGAGGTCGGAGGCGTATTCGATGACGCCTTCGAGTGCGGCCTGGTGTTCCGCGAGCGAGACGGTGAGGTCAAACTGAGTCTTGCCGTACGCGAACTCAAACTCGGCGAGTTGCAAACCGCTGAAAGTCAGCTCCTCGATGGGTGCATTCTGTAAGGCAAACATCACCTGGAACAACGGTGCGCGACCCAGATCTCGCTCGTTGGTCAATTCCTCCACGAGTCGCTCAAAAGGCAGATCCTGGTTGGCGTAAGCATTCAGAGTTACGTCGAGGACGCGTTTCAGTAAATCCGTGAAACGAGGGTTGCCGGCTAAAGACGTCCTCATCACCAGTTGATTGATGAAGAAGCCGATCAGTGGTTCGGTCGCGCGATGATTACGGTTTGCTATCGCCGTACCGACGGCGACGTCTTCCTGCTGAGAATAGCGGGAGAGGAGCAGTTGAAAAGCAGCGAGGACCGTCATGTAGAGAGTGGCAGTTTCTTTGTGGGCCAGCTCTCGCAGTTGTGCCAGCAGTTGAGGCGGGACGACAAACTGCACACTCTTACCGCGATAGCTCATGGCGGGTGGTCTTGGATGATCAGTGGGCAACTCTAGGGGGGCTAAATCGGCTAACTGCTCGCGCCAGTAACGTAGCTGCTGGTCCAGCACCGCGCCTTGCAGCCATTCGCGCTGCCACACGGCAAAGTCGCCGTACTGCACTGTCAGCTCTGCCAACGGTGATTCTTCGCCACGACTGTAAGCTTCATACAACGCACTCACTTCTCTGATCAGCACGCCTACTGACCAACCGTCGCTGATGATGTGGTGCATCGTCACAGCCAGCACGTGTTCTTCGTCACTCAAACGGGCCAATCCCAAACGAAGCAACGGTCCTTCGCTCAATACAAACGGTTGCGCTGCTTCTCGCGCTGCCCACTCGCGTGCGGCAGTCTCACGCTCAGCTTCCGGCAAGTAGCTGAAATCCAGCAGCGGCAACTCAACTTCGTAGTCCGTGCTGATCACCTGTTGCGGCTCGCCGGCTTCCGTCGCAAACGTGGTGCGCAAAACTTCGTGTCGTCGCACTACTTCTGCAAAGCTTTGTTGCAGCGCTTCGACGTTCAGCTTTCCTCGCAATCGCACTGCTGCCGGAATGTTATAAGCCGCGCTCTCCGGCTCCAGTTGATCGATGAACCACAAGCGCTGCTGCGCAAACGACAGCGGCAACTTCCCGCTTCGCTCCACTTCGCGCAGCGGCGGCACCGTCACGCCATTCCCGGCGTGGCGCAGTTGCTCGATCTGTATGGCTAGTCCCGCAACAGTCGGTGCTTCAAATAAAGAACGCAGCGGTAACTCCACCGAGAACGCCAACTGCACGCGCGACACCACCTGCGTCGCGAGCAGCGAATGCCCGCCCAACTCGAAAAAGTTTTCGTCGCATCCGACGCGCTCCAGTTTCAGCACTTCCGCGAAGATGCCCGCTAACAATTCTTCTACCGGTGTCCGAGGTCCCGCAAACTCCTGCTCGCGCC
>DASTTS010000591.1:0-5398 GCA_035760085.1 Pyrinomonadaceae bacterium | reverse complement strand
CGCGCCGGACTTGCACTATGGAATGGCTGCCGAGATTCTTTTGTTAATCGACACTCTCGAAAGCGCGACCAAGCCTTAGCATAATGAAAGATTTGGCCGTAGCTTACAACTGTAGGGGCGGTCCTCCTTGGCCGCCCGTTCCATGAAGAATCTAGGTTTTGAATGACGGGCGCTCCGCAGTTGTCTGCGAAGGTCTAACTTTCACGCCAGACCGTGCTGGCGGGCGAGTTTTTTGGGGAGTTTGGAGCGAACTAACTCATATGACTGTTTGACGTAGTGCGACCACTCTTTACGGTTAAGGCAGCCGGGGTCCTCGACAAGCACCCACTTGTATCGTGCGACGTAGGGCGCGGGGCGCATTCCCGGTGAGTTCGATAGTTCGTCAAACTCTTCGTCCTTCACCTTGAAAGAAACCGTCAGCGGTCCCTCCAGCCCGGCGACACAGAACATCTTTCCGGCCACGGAGAAACACAGGTCGTGGCCCCACTTGATATCTTCCGTCACCGCGGGCAGCGCGCGGCACATGTCGCGCAAAGTCTCGATATCCATATTCGAAAACCTTTCGTTTTGAACTCGCGGGAGTATAATGCGGCTCCCCCAAATTGACACCCACAAAGGAGCTGCACATGCCCAGAATTACCGCCAACGGCATCTCCATCAACTACGAGCAACAGGGCGACGGAGAGCCTTTAATACTAATCCCGTTCCTCACTGCTGATAACGCTTGTTATGCATTTCAAGTGGCCGAGTATGCGAAACACTTTACGTGTATCTCACTCGACTTGCGTGGAACAGGTGAGAGCGATAAGCCCGACGGCGTCTTCACCACCGAGTTATACGCAGACGACGTCGCTGCCTTCATGCAAGCCGCGGGAATTTCGCGTGCACACATCTCCGGCCTATCTCTCGGCGCCGCGATCGGTATGTGGCTCGCCGGCAAACATCCTGACAAAGTGAAATCACTCTCGCTGCATAGTCCCTGGACCAACAGTGACATTTATCTCAAAACAGTCGTCGAGGGATGGCAGGTAATGGCCAAAGCACTCGAGAGCGTTCATGAGCTCGTGATTCAAGCGATCTTTCCGTGGTGCTTAACACCGGAGTTGTACGCGACGAAATACGACTACATTCAATCATTGTGCGATTTTGTGCGGAGCCGTCCGCTGATGTCAGTCGACGCGTTCATACAACAATCAAACGCAGTCCTCGCGCACGATGCACGATCACAACTCGCAAACATCACGGCGCCCACACAGATCACATTCGGACGCCACGATCAGATTACCTCGTTACGTTACTCCGAACCGCTCACTAGCGGAATTAAGAATTCGGAGTTACTGATCTTCGAAACCTGTTCACACGCCTCGATCTACGAGAGCGTTGATGAGTTTAATCAGAAGACGCTGACGTTCTTGAAGCAGCACGCGGAGTAGGTACACTAAGTCTCGTCTGCTTTCTTCATCAACTCATGAAGTTTGCGCGTGGTGTTGAGATTGCGGATGGTCATGTCCTGGTACATTTTGCGGCTTGAGAGTTTTATCATCTGCGTTCGCGTCAGGTCGCTGACTTGCGCCGACCACAAGAGAGCACCCGGACGATAGACCACTGCTTCGATGTCTTTTTTTACTTCGAGCTCGGCGAGAATCTCTTCGGAATCAATGGTGTGACGCAGGAAGATCACGTTGTAGCGCCAGTTGGTGTCGCCGGTCCAGTCTCGCGGTAAACTCTCCACCAGCTTCGCCATCTCCGAGAGACTACGCACAACTACTCTCGAACCGAGCTCATACTCTTTCGACAACATACGCTCAATCTTAGTCTCCAACTTCCGTGCGTCTTCCTTTGACTTGAAGATGATGTTGCCGCTGTTGATGTACGTGCGGACGTCAGTAAAGCCGAGGGTCTCGAAGCTCTTCTTGAGCGAGCTCATGCTGATCATGTTGTTGCCGCCGACGTTCACGCCGCGCAGGAGCGCGACAAATACATTGGAAGTCGATTTGCCCATATCGTTCGGCCTACGCTCTCAGGATTGACAGGATACTAGGCTGGCTCTATCATCTGCCAACCCAGAATTAGCTTCCAACCCAGAAGTAGCTTACCTCCCAAAAAGTTGTTCCTCCCAATCGTGTAGCTCCCAACTTACAACCAGCTCTATCTATCTCACTGGAGGTCTTATGAAGAAAACGCTTGCCGTGTTTGTTTTAGTAGCCATTTCTGTGGCTGTGGTGGTCTTCACTGCGGTTCAGGGCCAGAACGGTGGTCCTAAATTCCGTCGCATGCGCGCGGATAAAAAAATCTCCAATCAATACATTGTGGTCCTCAAAGATGACGTCGGCGACGTCGAAGGTGAAGCGCTTCGCCTCGAGCGCGATTTCGGCGGCGATCGTAGCGGCGGCCATACTTATAATCGCGCCATCAAAGGTTTTTCCGTGCGCATGAATGAACAACAAGCGCTGCGACTCGCTGACGATCCACGCGTCGCGTTCGTTGAAGAAGACGGCGTCGTCAGTCTTGTTGCGACGCAGACCGGCGCCACGTGGGGGCTCGATCGCATCGATCAACGAGATCTGCCTCTCGACGGAAACTACACTTTCAATGCTACCGGCTCGGGCGTCAGAGCTTACATCGTCGACACCGGAATCCGCGCCACCCACACCGAGTTTGGCGGACGCGTAGTCTCCGGTTTCACAGCCATCAACGACGGCCTCGGAACTAATGACGGTAACGGACACGGCACGCACGTCGCCGGCACTGTCGGTGGATCGACGTTTGGTGTTGCGAAAAACGTGACACTCGTCGCCGTTCGCGTACTCGATTCGAGTGGTAACGGAACCAACTCCGGCGTCATTGCCGGTATTGATTTCGTCACGTCGAATCACCAGGCAGGCCAACCTGCTGTTGCCAACATGAGCCTCGGTGGTGGTGCTTCATCCGCAGTCGACACCGCTGTAGCGAATGCGGTTAATGACGGGGTGACTTTCGCCGTTGCGGCTGGAAACGAAAATCAGAATGCGTGCAACGTGTCTCCAGCGCGTGCGCCCAGTGCGATCACTGTTGGCTCCACGACGATGAGCGATGCGCGTTCTTCGTTCTCAAACTTCGGCACCTGCGTCGACCTCTTCGCGCCCGGCAGCAGCATCACGTCGGCATGGAGAACCAGCGACACAGCAACGAACACGATCTCGGGTACGTCCATGGCTACACCGCACGTGACTGGCGTCGCCGCATTGTTCCTGGAAACAAATCCGACCGCATCACCAGCAACAGTGACTGCGGCCATCATCAACAGTTCAACTCCGAACAAGGTCAGTAACGCGGGTACTGGTTCACCAAACCGGCTGCTCTTCTCGTTGTTGACCGGCGCGCCGCAGCCAACGCCGACTCCAACTCCGACACCCGTTCCGGGAGCAGAGTTGTTGCTCAACCGTGGGTTCGAATCGGGCAGCGTGAATTGGACCGCGACGGCGGGAGTGATCACTAACTCGACCGGCCAAACGCCGCGAACCGGCTCGTTCTATGCATGGCTCGACGGCTATGGCACGACGCACACAGACTCGCTCTTCCAAACGATCACGATTCCAGCAACTGCGAACACCGTGACGTTGAGTTTCTGGCTGAAGATTACGACGGCGGAAACAACAACCACGACCCAGTTCGACAGGTTGCAGGTGCAAGTTCGCAATACCAGCAACACGGTGCTTGCGACTCTTGGAACTTTCTCGAACTTGAACAAGACAACGGGATATGTCTTGAGGACATTCGATGTGACTGCCTTCAAGGGACAGACGGTTCGAATCTACTTCCTCGGAACGGAGGACTCGTCATTGCAAACGTCGTTTGTAATCGACGATACGTCCTGCACCACGCAGTAAAGGGCGGCTGAGAATGTTTCTCGCGCAAAGACGCAAAGGCGAAAAGAAGACGCAAAGAGGAGGCTCGTTGGAGCCCGGCAGGCTTTGCGCCTTTGCGCCTTTGCGCGAGAAACTTCTTAACTAATGCGCTAGATCCAGCACCGCCGCATACACACCTTCAACCACCATCGCCATACGCTTGTAATCCAGCTTCTCGGCTGTGTCCTGCGCGGTGTGGTAGTTGCGATTACGATAGAACGCAGTGTCAGTGATCATCACCGCGCTGTAACCTGCATGCCAGTAGTTCAACTGATCGGAAAAATCGACACCCGGAATAAACCGGGGAGCGTTGATTGAATACACAGGCAGCGGCGCAGCGTTGCGCATCGCGGCCTTCGTCCGGCGGACCAGCAGCCCGTCACTGAGTCGTCCAACCACCGCGATATAATTACCAGTCGACGAGTAAAAAGCACTCATCACACCGATCGGAAAATGTTGGCTGTCAGGCGCGTCGCTGAAACAACCCAGCATCTCCAAACTGAACATCGCTCGCACACGCACGTTTTGTTTACTCAACGACACAGCGTGGACTGAGCTGCCCATGCCCGTCGTGCCAAAATACGGCGGCTCTTCCAAACTAAACGCCACGAGCTCCACTCGCACCGGCAGTTGTTTGTCGTTCAGTAATCGCGCCAGCTCTATCAATCCAGCGACACCGCTCGCGTTGTCGTCCGCGCCCGGCAGTGGTCCCGCTGTATCGTAGTGTGCGCCGACGATGATTCGCTCTTCTGTTTCTGGTCCAAAGTGAGCAATTACGTTTCGATAAGATCGGCCCTGAACGTGATAAATCTGTTCCCCGACAAATGCTTTCGTTTGACTGAACTCGTCTTTGATGTACGCCGCTGCACGATCGAGGTTCTCGGTGTGGTCCGCATCGCGTGGAGATAGGTCGATTGAGAGTTTGCGGACGTGTACTTCAAGACGCGACGGATCGACTGTTCTTTCCGAGTTTGGTGTGGCGCGAGATAGAAGTGGTTGAGTTACCCAAAACCAAACCACGACCAGCAACACGACGAAGATCAGGACCACAATCAGCATGAGCTTAATAATACGTCGCCGTCGCTCGGTCTGTGATTGCCATTGTGCTTCGATGGAAGAAGTAGTCATTGCAGGGACAACTGTAGGGGTGGCCCTCCGTGGCCACCCCAGGCTAAATGGCACGCGGGGGTGGCCACGGCGGGCCACCCCTACAGTTGTATCAATGGGAGCGAGCGGTAGCGTTTGCCGGTTAGGCGTGAAAGGGCGTTTACGACTGCCGGAGAGATCACGGGCACGGGTGGCTCGCCGCAGCCGGTCGGCGGTTCGGTGCTCGGGACGATGTGAACATCAACCGTCGCGGGCACGTCCATGATGTACGGCGGCGCGTAACCATCAAAGTTTCGCTGTTCAATGCGCCCGTCCTTCAACGTGATCGCACCCTTCGCCACGAGCTGCGTGAGTCCAAACCCCAGGCCACCCTGAAACTGGCTCTCGACACTCAACGGATTAAC
>DASTTS010000590.1:0-5892 GCA_035760085.1 Pyrinomonadaceae bacterium | reverse complement strand
ATACTTGCGTGTTCCGAGCCTGTGCCGTGGCGTCTGATTGCAAGCGACTGAATCACACGATCCTCGTCACTTTTGTCACAAAACTCCACAAAAATTGGCAATGATTCAGTAGATGATGGCTACGTGAGTCAAAGTGGAGGTGGAAAATGGAAGCAACGAGAATTACCACGGATGAAATACGAGAGCGTCTCGATCGTGGCGAACAGTTCACGTTCGTTGACACGCGGAATCCGACGGCGTGGGGAGAGTCGGATCAGAAGCTGCCGAATGCTCTGCGCGTGCCTGCGGATGAAGTCGAGCAACATCTCAACGAGATACCAAAGGATCGGGCAGTCATAACGTACTGTACCTGACCGCATGAAGCATCCAGCGCCAGTGTGGCGCAGGCACTCGCTGAAGGTGGTTGGAAGAACGTTCATCCGCTTTACGGTGGATTCGATGGGTGGGTTGCAGCCGGCCTTCCGACCGATCCTAAATAATGATCTTTTAGCCGCGGATTACGCAGATAAACGCGAATCTGCGTTCATTCGCGTAGATCCGCGGCAAAAAATCAGTTACTCCAGACTCTCACCCAATCAACCTGCATCTGCTGCGGAAACACGGTACTGCCGTCGGGATTGCCGACAAAGTTTCCACCAACAGCGACGTTGAGGATGATGAAGAACGGTCCTTGAAACTCGGACGTGCTATTGATCCCGCCCGAGATGTTTGCTTCGGCATACTGCACACGATCGACGTACCACTTGATCGACGTACTGGTGCGTGAAATCGCGAACGTATGGAAGCCGGCCGTAAGCGAGCTGGACGAATTGAAGATTCCGCCAAACGAGACGTGTTGTCCATTCGCATCGGCCCAATGAATCGTGCCGAAGTTTTTGGACGGGTTCTGACCCTGAATCTCCATGATGTCGATCTCTCCGCACGAAGGCCACCCGACCGTACTGATGCTGTTGCCGAGCATCCAGAAAGCAGGCCAGATTCCCTGCCCTTCGGGCGCGTTGATGCGAGCCTCGACCCACGTGTTGATACCGAACGATTGTTTGCCTTGTGTCTTTAGTCGTGCTGACGTGTATGCGTTTCCACCGAAATTCTCGCGACGCGCCTCGATCACGAGCATTCCGTTTGATATCCGCGCGTTCTCTGGTCTACTGGTGTAGTTCTGAAGTTCGTTGTTGCCCCAACCGCCGCCGCCGAGATCGAAGCCCCAGTTCGCGCTGCTGATTGAAGAGCCGTTGAACTCATCGGACCAACGGAGGTTAGGAAATCCCGGAGGCGCTCCTCCTGCCGGAGGCTGCGAGCCAACTGCAGCCCACGTAAACTGCTCCCACGTATTTGCAACCGGACGGTCGGATACGAGAGCGGCGCCGCGATTCTGATCGGCCGAAACGAAAAGGTTGGTCGCTCTTCCTCTGAGAGTAAAAGCGCCACCTGCTATGTCGGACCACGTAAACTGCTCCCACGTACCGATCGTCGGGCGATCAGCGACGAGCGGAGCGTAAGCTGCACGGGCCTGGTCCGCCGAAACGAACAAACCCGTGCCAACGGATCTGAAAGCAATGAAACCGCCGCCTGCGTCAACTACTTGAAACTGTTCCCACGCGTCGACGGCCGAGCGATTGGCCACGAGTGGCGCCCACGTGCCGAGGTTCTGATCCGCGGACACGAAAAGACCATTTGCAGACGCGCGTATCCAGATGGTTTGGCCCACCGGCGCGGCGGCCTGCGCGGCAATAGACAACAGCAAGCTGGTTAATATCAGAAACAAGATCTTAGTGGCTTGTGACGGTGTTTTACTGTTAGAGCTGTTTAGCTTCGCCATTATACTTCCTCCTCATTGGGTGCTGCGCCCCTTTTTGAACGTCGAAGTTGTAGGGGATGCCGGTCCAGGTCGACGTGCTGAGCGTCACGTGAGAACCAATTTGGGAGGTCTGAATCCAGTGGGAATAATATCATGCATGAATTGAATAGACGGAGGACTTTTATGGAGCGGCGAACTCTGCTTCGCAACCTGATTTCGTCGGTAGTCGCGGTACCGATGCTGCGCGCGTTTGAGACGAGAGCTAACGCAGTGGTAGAGGCTGATGATGAGACTTACATGAGGAGAGCGATCCGGCTTGCCGGAAATAATCGGAAGTATCCGTTCGCAGCAGTCCTTGTGGACGGGGAGAAAAAAGTTGTCGGCGAGGGGTGGAATCGTTCAGCTCACAATCCGACCTGGCACGGTGAAATGGATGCGATCAATAAGTGCGCAGCGACGGATCCCAAAATCGATTGGACGAAGTTGACGCTTTATACGACTGCCGAGCCTTGCGCGATGTGTCAGGGCGCTGTGGCGTGGGCGGGGATCGGTCGGGTGGTTTTTGGATCATCGATACCGTTTTTGAAGAGCCTTGATTGGTGGGCGATCGATATTCGGGCTGAAGAAGTTTCACGTCTCGCTGCGTTTCGTAAATGCACGGTCGTTGGCGGAGTGCTGGAAGACGAGTGCAATAAACTCTTCCGAGCGGCTTTATCCGTGAAATAGTTTTCTCGCGCAAAGGCGCAAAGGCGCAAAGGAAGACCTCCGGCGCCGAAGGTCTTAACTTTGCGCCTTTGCGCCTTTGCGGGAGAAAACCTAATGCATTGCCGTAGCCCCAACGCGGGCTCTGACCTTCTTAAACAGAGGCAGCGGTGTGGCGTATTGTCTCGAGTTGTTCGTAATTGCTCGAATTTGCGCTCGCAAAACGGGGAAATTCGAAGCAACTACGAGGAAGATGTAGCACTGGAGTTGCATCTATTTTCCGGCATTATGAGAGCGATAAGAGTTATCAAACAGAAACAAAGTGAGACCGAAGCAACAGCGGAAAATAAGAAGCCCGTTGAACCCAGCACGCGGAAGATAGCGAACACAGTCAAAAGCTGGATCGAAGAATCGCAACAACGGAGGCGTAACCTACCGCGATCTTTGGTGGCGCTCAGTGTGGTCATGCTGATCGCGTTTGCATCCGCTACGGGCCAATCGCCGGCGGCATCGAATATCAAAGTGACGATTGCAACCACCGAAGGTTTTCTTGGTCCAACGGCGACGCGCTTTAAAGTTGGCGAGCAGATTCCGGTGACGATTACGATGACTAACAGCTCGGCGGGCCCGGTGTATACCTGCATCTCGTCGGACACGTACCAGGATCTTCCGAAGCTGACACGTGATGGGAAGGTCGTGCCGTACATGAAGTGGCAGTCGTATGAAATGATGGAGGCAAAACACGATCATACGTGCCAGGAACAGAACATTCCGGAGCCGGTACTGCTTCAACCGAATGAGCCGAGAGTTGCTGATTGGTTCGTGCTGGTTGCTGACGCCTCGGGCGGTGCTGATGCGTGGTACGACTCACTACCGGTCGGAAAGTACGAGCTCACGATCCAGCGGCGCCTCGCTTGTTGCGATGGTCCAATGGTCGAGTCAAATAAAATAAGCTTCGAGGTGGTACCATAAATTTAGCCGCGGATTTACACGAATGAACGCGGATCAGACAAGTGAGTTCTGATCCGCGTTCATTTGCGTAAATCCGCGGCTAAGAAATTAGTTCAACGTCGCCACGGTTACTGTCTCTGGCGCGCTCTGGTTGCGGGCCATTTCACTTCGAAGCTCACGCTCTTTATGTGTCGGATATAACTCCTCACCTGTCTGCTCGCCACTCGTGAAGACCTCGGAAAGGAAATACGTATCACCGTAACGATTGAAGATAAGTTCGTCTCGCTTCGGCATCGAGCGTCCCAGTACCGGCTCCGTTTCAAACACTACATTGTCGTGTTTGTCACGAAGATTCCGGATTAGTAAACCAACCGGCTCATCCATGAGGCGCCGGATCTCGTACTCACCCGCGGGAAGCGTTCGCCCCTTCACGATAAAGTCGAACGGAATCGAAGCGCGAATCGAAGTACCCGGCTCTTGCGCACCGGCACTACCCACCAACAACAAACTCAGCAAACATCCTGCCGCTACAACACTAAATAGCTTTTTCATCATTTCTCCTCTCGTAAATCAAACTGCCCCTCCTAAGCGGCAACTAGAAATTGCCATGCCATCAAGTGGACCACGCAATCACGCTCTCACCTGCACTAAAGCTGGGGCTTTCTTTCTTCGTTAAGTAAAAAGGCCACACCATGACATAATCGCCGGCATGAGAATGGTCTGGCGGTATGGCCTGGCGGTGATCATAGTAGGAGTCGCGCTGGTGCTCACCAGAGCGCTTCAGCACTACACTGACATCACGCCTCTTTTCTACGCCGCTATCATCGTCAGCGCGTGGTTCGGAGGTATGGGACCCGGGCTCCTCGCTGTCGTACTCGCCGAGTTATCGATCGACTACTATTTTGTTGAACCTTTATATACGTTTCGTCTCGGGCCAAAGCCACTCACCTTTCTCGTAGTCTTCGGAGTTTTGGCAGTACTGACCAGTTGGATGAGCAGCAAGCGAAGACGAGCTGAAGAAGGTTTGCGACAGGCGCGCGACCAGCTCGAAACGAGAGTCCAGGAGCGCACGCAGGAGCTCAGACAAGCAAACGAAACCCTGCGCGAACGAGATGCAGAGCTAACACACGTCACTCGCGTCATGACGCTCGGCGAGCTGACCGCCTCGATTGCTCACGAAGTAAACCAACCGCTCGCAGCGATCGTTACCAACGGTAATGCGTGCTTGCGCTGGCTCGCGGGTGCGACGCCTAATTTGTCTGAAGCGCGTCAGGCCGTCGAACGAATCATCAAAGACAGTTACCGCGCGAGCGAAGTTATCTCGCGTATTCGCACGCTCGTAAAAAAGACTCCGCCGCGAAATGATTGGGTCGATCTGAATGAAGTGATTATCGAGGTGCTTGCGCTCGCGCAAAGCGAAGCCCGGCGGAAACGGGTGTCACTGAAGCAACAGCTAAAGCAGGACTTGCCGCGCGTTTACGGAGATCGAGTTCAGCTACAACAAGTGGTTTTGAATTTGATCATGAATGGACTCGAAGCGATCGCGAGGAGTAAAGACGGCGCGCGGGAGTTGTCCGTCAGCTCCGATCTGGACGACGCGAACAACGTTGTCGTTACCGTACGCGATTCCGGCGAGGGCCTCGATGCAAAGAACGTCGAGCGCGTTTTCGATGCGTTTTATACAACCAAGCCGGAAGGCATGGGTATGGGCCTCGCGATCAGCCGGACCATCATCGAGTCGCATGGCGGGCGGCTCTGGGCCACAGCAAACTCGCCAAAAGGAGCCGTTTTCCAGTTTAAGCTGGCGACAAGCGCGGACAGAGCACCATGAATAAAACCGTTACTGACATGGTGTTCGTCATCGATGATGATGAATCGATACGCGAGGCGTTGAAGAGTCTGATCAGGTCGGTTGGACTCAGCGTCGAGACGTTTGCCTCGGCGCATGATTTTCTGCAAAGCTCCCGTCCTGATGTTCCTTCGTGTTTGATACTCGACGTGCGGATGCCGGGACTGAGCGGCCTCGATCTCCAGCGCGATCTTGCTGAAGCGAATATTCATATACCCATCATCTTCATCACGGGTCATGGCGACATCCCGATGTCAGTGCGCGCGATGAAAGCCGGTGCGATTGAGTTTCTGACTAAACCTTTTCGCGATCAGGATCTGCTGGATGCGATCCAGCAGGCGCTTGAACGCGATCGACAGATGCGTTCGCAACAAGCCGATAGCGCCGAGCTTCGCACTCGTTATAACTCACTGACGCCACGCGAGACTGAAGTGTTCGCCCTCGTCGTGAAAGGACTGCTCAACAAACAGATCGCGCTCCAATTAGGCACGAGCGAGATCACCGTCAAACTTCATCGCCGCCAGGTCATGGAAAAAATGCGCGCCGACTCCCTCGCCGACCTCGTCCGCATGGCTGAAAAATTGGCTATACC
>DASTTS010000589.1:0-3292 GCA_035760085.1 Pyrinomonadaceae bacterium | reverse complement strand
CCACGAAATGGGCGGCCAGTGGGACGAATGGTACGCGACGTTCTCAAACGGCTGGCTCGGCTGGCTCGCCGAAGCGCAAGGCCGCTTCTACATCACGTTTCAATATCCGATTCCGGAAGGCACGTACGTCCCAACATTCGAACAAATACAGCTCGGGCAGGAAGTGTATGGCTTGCCTTGGCCCACGCCTCTGATGGTCGCAGAAACCGGACGCGCCACCGCACTCGGCGCGAAAGGCGAGATTCCTTACCTGCTCACGCCCGGTGAAACTTACGACTACGCCGATCTCTCCGGCGCGAACGGCGCATTCGGAACAATCGATTACAACCAAACGCCGCCACTCATCTTCCTGGGCCAACAAGTAACACTCGCAGATCTCGGCATCACGACCACGCGCACACCAGAAAAAGAAGAGCGACGTGTCGGCGCTGCTCAACTCAGTTGTCCGAACTGCGCTGGTCCGCTCGAGCTGCGCGCACCTGACAAAACCGAGCGCGTCACCTGTCCAAACTGCAACTCGCTATTGGACGTGAATCAAGGTCAACTTTCGTTTCTGAAAGCACTGGAGAAGCCGTGGTTTCAACCGGTGATTCCGCTCGGCACCGTTGGCGAAGTGCCGGAAGGAAAGATGACGGTGATCGGTGCGATGGCGCGCAGCGTGACGATCGAAGGCACGCAATACTTCTGGAGCGAGTATCTGCTTTACCAGCCGCAGATCGGTTTTCGTTGGCTGGTCCATAGCGACGATCACTGGAACTACGTGCGTGCCGTTCCGCCCGGCGACGTGTACGAGTCGACGAAGTCGGCAGTTTATGACAACAAGAGTTATCGAATTTTTCAGGACGCACAGGCGCGTGTCGAAGTCGTGCTCGGTGAGTTTTACTGGAAGGTCGAAACGGGCGAGCAGGTGCGCGGCGTCGATTACGTGAAGCCTCCTTTCATGCTTTCGAAGGAAGTCTCGACCGTCTACATCAGCGATCCAAAGGACACGAAGAAAAAGAAGCGTAGTACGGGCGAGATCAACTGGTCGCTCGGCACGTATATGCCCGTCGATCAGATCGAAAAAAACTTTTCGGTCAGCGGGCTGCCGCGGCCATCTGGTATCGCTCCGAATCAACCGTACAAGCACTGGTGGGTTTACAAATACTGGATCGCGTTCATTCTGCTTCTCGGGCTCGCCGGAGTTCTGTCGTTCGCGTTTGCAGGATCGACATTGCAGGTGTATTCGCAAACAGTGACGATGCAGCCGCTCCCGAATGAGGATGGCACGCAGGTGTTCTTCAGCGAGCCTTTCGAGCTCAGGGGCAGGCGCAACATCAGAATTGTGGGCGAGTCGCCGGTGCAGAACACGTGGGTCTATCTGGAAGGCGATTTGATCAACGACGAGACGGGCGTGGTCCAATCGTTTCCGATCGAGATTTCTTATTATCAGGGAGTTGAGGATGGCGAGTCGTGGTCCGAAGGCGGGCAGAGCGACTCGGCGTATACGTCGTCGATGCCGGGTGGGCGATACGTGCTGCGCTTGGAGGGGCAGTGGGAACGTTGGTCACAGCCGGCGACCGTGTCGGTGCGCGTCGAGCAGAACGTGACGCGCGGGTTCAATTTCCTGATCGCGCTGATCGTGTTGACTATCGCGCCGGTGATCATGCTCGTGTATCACATCGGGTTCGAGAGGCGACGCTGGGCGGAGAGTATGTTTGGTGGTGGGGACGATTCAGATGATGATGACGAATAGACAGGATTTACAAGATTTTTCAGGATAAACATGTAAATCCTGAAAAATCTTGTAATCCTGTCTAAGGTTTTTTTGAGGTGTATCAAATGCTCAAAGCACTCTACACAATTTTCGCTGTTGGCGTGGTGAGCCTGTATAGCGTCGCCGCGTTGCTCGGCTGGGAGATTAGCGCCGGTTCGCGACACCAGTTGCCACCCGATGCACGCCAAAACGGCTATCGCTCGTTCCACTTCTGGCACTATGGCTTACACGGAGGAAAATGATGCTTGATGCAACGATCTTCGGACTGTTAATTCCGATGGAGAACCTGCTGCCGGTTGTCGTGACCACGCTCGTGTTCGTGGTTATCGGTCTCATTGTTTTCGCGATCGCGTTTCTCGTGATCGCCAAAGCGACGCCGTTCTCGGTCCGCAAAGAGATCGAAGAAGATCAAAACGTCGCGCTCGCGATCGTGATCGCGTCAGTGATCCTCGGCAGCGCCCTGATCATCGCCGCAGCCGTCCACTGAGAAATCGGATCTCGTCCCATAGCGACATGAAACGTCCGCCGTTATTGTTTCTCAACGTTCTCATCGTCGCGACCTGCGGCCTGATCTACGAGCTGCTGGCGGGTACGCTCGCAAGCTACGTCCTCGGCGACTCCGTCACCCAATTCTCACTCATCATCGGTATCTATCTCTTCGCGATGGGAGTCGGTTCGTGGCTCTCGCGTTTCATCGACAAAGGCCTCGCGCGTCGCTTTGTCGACATCGAGCTCGCGGTTGCCGTGCTCGGCGGCTTCTCGGCGCCCATACTGTTTCTCACATTTTCACGCGTTAGTTATTTCTACGTCGTACTTTACCTCGTTGTCTTCGGAATCGGCGTTTTCGTCGGTCTCGAGATACCGCTACTGCTCCGCATACTGAAAGACGAGATCGAGTTTAAAGAGCTCGTTTCGCGCGTGCTCGCCTTTGACTACATCGGTGCACTCGTAGCGTCGATCCTGTTTCCGATTCTTTTCGTTCCGCGGCTTGGACTCATTCGCACGTCATTAGTATTTGGAATGCTGAACGCCGGCGTCGCGCTGTGGGGCACGTGGATGCTGCGACCCCTGATCAAAGGACGCATCACGGGGCTGCGCGTGAAGGCGGTGTTGGTGATGGTGTTGCTACTGGTCGCGCTCGTGAAAGCAAACCGGATCACTTCGCTTGCCGAAGACGAGATGTTTGCCGATGAGATCGTCTACACGAAAGACACGCCGTACCAGCGCATTGTGATCACGCGCGGGCGCGCGGGATTTCAGTTGTTTCTCAACGGCAACTTGCAGTTTAGCTCGACTGATGAGTATCGCTATCACGAAGCACTTGTGCATCCCGCAATGCTTTTGTCGAACAGTCCGAAGCGTGTGCTCGTGTTGGGTGGCGGCGACGGACTCGCGTTACGTGAGATCTTGAAATACCCGTCGGTAGAGAGCGTGACGCTGGTCGATCTCGATCCGGAGATGACGAAGCTATCGAAAGCCTTTCCGCTGCTCGCGAAGTTGAACCAGAACGCGTTTGACGACCGGCGGGTTCACGTT
>DASTTS010000588.1:0-2607 GCA_035760085.1 Pyrinomonadaceae bacterium | reverse complement strand
CACATCAATACCGACAACGGTGATGCCATTCGCTGCCAGGTGCGCAGCAATGTCGGCGCAGAAAGGACTCCAACCACCATCACCACTCGTGAAGAGTACGAGCGGCTGATTCTTCGCATTCTGTTGCTGGTAAAGTTGTAGATCGAGAGCTGGACCACTGCGGATCGTGGCTTGAAAAGTAGAATGCTTCACTTCATGCGACAGTTCTTCGTGCGTAACGTGATGATAGAACCCGTGATACCACCTCACCGCATATACCGACGCGGCACAGAAAATAAAAACCGTCGCAACAATCAGTTTAATCCGCATTTTTCCGTGTAATCTGTGGTTCAATCCACGTCACAGCATTGCCGAGCGCCGCGTAGAATTCCTCGCGCGCTCCACTAAAACGATGATTGCTCGCCTTGATAAGCACATACTTCTTCGGATTGCCCGCGCTCGCATATAACGCATTGCCAACCTTCTGCGGACTCGCTGTATCCGAAGTGCTCTGGATCATCACGAGCGGCACGGGTGCGATTCGCGGCAGTACATCTTCACTGCGAAACCCGAAAAGCGCAGTCGCGTCGTTGTGCAGATTCGTATGATTGCCACCGACGCCACTAACGAGCTGGTTCTGTTTAGGCAATCCGATCGAAATGATTCCCGCCCAGTTAGAACGTGTCTGCGCGTCTGAACCAACGGCGATCGCGAACCCTGCACCCAGTGACCAGCCGTAAACATAAACCGGAGCGGCAGAATCAACTTTCGCATAACTGCGTAAAGCTTCAGCAATATCTGCGTAATCGCGCGCCAGTTGCTTGATCGTCAGCGGCGTCGTGACTGACGAAAATTCACGCAAGTAAACTTTCGAATCGATTCCCGCAACGGCGAAGCCTATGTGCGCGAGTTGTTCCGCGGTGCGTGGCGCAAGCCCGCGCCAGCCGCCATCGCCACACGCATAAATCGCGGGTATCGCGGGTTTATCACCTTGCGGGCGGTAAAAGTGCACTCTGAACTGCTGCCCTCGAACTGCGACGTCCCGATCTTCAGTAACGACATCAGGCCACGTCTTCGTATCGTCAGGATCGTAATGATCTGGCGGCACAGGCTGCTGCGCCGCTACACGCATCACGACGACGAAGAGAGCCACGCCCAACAGAAGCCAACGATGAATGAGGCAGCGTGTTTCCATGTCTTGATCTTGTCCTGAAAACCTCTCCGCCCGAGTAGCATCTCGAGTGTGATCGCGTTACGAACCTGAATGACTGCATACAACATGCCGGGCGAGAGCCGGCGTTGATTGAAACAGAAATAGCGCGGCTCCCACGTGTGCGGGTGATACTTCGCTTTGTAGCGATACAGCAATTTGAAATCGTAACCGACGTTGACTTTGTCGAAGACGAACCGCATGAGACGCGCGAGCACCGGATGGTCCAACAAGTCCGGATCGTCAAGTAAAGCAAGCGGCGCAAGCCCCATTGATGCCATCTCGAAACCTTCGGCACCTAACAGACGAAGGATTTCCGTGGAAAGGAGTTCCATCGTTCCACGTACGGCATCGAGCCTGCGCCGCGTCACATCGAGGTAGTAACCACTACGTCGATAAATCGGTTCACAAACAACAAAACCTTCGATTCGTCCGGCTCCGTTTCCGGATCGCGCGATGAAATAGCGTTTGGCGGACGGCCGCTCGAGACCGAGTGAGCCAAGCACAAATCCCAATTCGTGATTGCCCTTGCAACGGAGCCAGGCGTCGGAGATCTCGCGTAACTCGTCGTTAATTGCTCCAGCACTTTTTGTAAACGGATGGTGTTCGCTTACCACCACTCCTTCACGTCTCGCCTTGTTCGTGGCGGCGCGCACCAACTCCATCTTTCCCCCTGCGAGGGTAAAGCGACGCAGATCGAAGATCGCTTCTTTCCCGATCTGAACGTCGGCAAAACCCTCTGTGCGAAACGCTTCCAACATCGCCGGCGAAACCTGATACGCACCAACCGGTCTCATCATTGCACTCGTGAAATCTCTGATGAGACCGCGCGCCTGTTGTGGTGCGCATACCGGATCGCCGGCGATTAGCGCGATACCGCCGCTCAATTGATACGCGATAAATCCATCTACGCCAGGTGACGTGAAATAGGATTTAGGTCCCTCGAGCAACACATACGAGTTCGAGTTTGTCCCGTACTGACGGACCCACGAATCGAGTTTCGCTTGCGGTACTTGCATACGCCCTGGCCATCAGTAGCTCAAATGATTTCTGCGATGACGGTGATGGCGATGGTGTCGATGATGACGCCAGTAATTCTTATCATGCCGGTCCTTGGCATTTGCGGCATTCGCGGTGGCCGACTGCAAACCTAAGGTGGCGGCACCGAATAACACGACGGCCCCCAGCAAAAATGAAACGACTGTTTTCATGATCAATTTTCCTTTCCAGAACTTCGAAAACCCGCGACGGCAATTCGCAACGGCCATGCCGAAGGAGCATTTCTCCCGCAAAGGCGCAAAGGCGCAAAGAAAACCCTTAGAAACGCGGCAGCGCTTTGCGCCTTTGCGCCTTTGCGGGAGAAATATTCCGACCCTTCAGGCGTGTCAGATTTGTCGTAACTACAAAACCGCCACACC
>DASTTS010000587.1:0-16841 GCA_035760085.1 Pyrinomonadaceae bacterium | reverse complement strand
TTCCATTCCACGTTTCGCATCGGCAGTACTCAACCCCGACCACCACACAAAATCCTGTAACGTGGCAGGACCATGACTCCGAAAATAAAGTCGAGTGAGCCTCGCGAGTGCCTCGTCACGATCTATTGTCTTTGTGGCCGGGACCCGTTCATCAAAGAGCGCGTAGGTAAGCTGTTTGCCTATCCGTGGACCACTGCAAACCACACGATCCAACTCCGCACGAATGAGAATATGCCCCATTCTCACTGTGTCGTCCGCCTCCACGCCTGACTCATTCAGCTTCCGGCGCAACTCCGCGCGCGATAAATATTTCCCATCTTTCAGAGCTCGCTCGAGGATTTTGTGTGAGCGTTTGAAGACTGTAAGGTCGAGTTCAGACGTGCGATAACCTGGACCACATCTGAGGTCTACGCGAGGGGCGGTCAAATCCAGCAACCAGCGAAGATCATCCCGGGCCACGAAGTGCCACGTCGGACGCATAACATGCGTGCGCAGTATCGCACCGCGATTGAACGCATCCTCGATGGCATCATTCGTCGCGCTCTTCATTCTGAGCGCAAGCGCCCACTTAGCAGCTTCGAAGTCCTGCGACTGCACTGCGCCGAACCACCGCACGACGTCAACGGGCTTTCGACAATCCGCCGCAGACAATTTTTGGTTGTGAAGTCGTCGGGTAACGAGAGCTGCTCTATTCATCCTTGCGAACTGCGAGAATCGTCACCAACGCCAGTTAATGTTGTAAGCCCAGGCGAGTTTGTCGAGACTGTTCCGCACCTGTCGCCAGTCGCCTTCTGAGCGTCCCCCGGTGCGATTTCTGCGCATGAAGCGATCGATGGCACGACCACGATCCAGGACCGTGCGCGCGAGCCCGGGCGCGGTGCCGCGATCCTCGTAACGGTCCTTGAGCCGATCTGTGGCTTCTTCAAAGTCGTGTACGTAAGCATTGATTTCGTCTTCGCGGCGCGTACCGTTAAGGCGGCTGTGGTCCAGGTCGTTGTCGAGCGACTTTGAGAATCGATCCGTATCTTCTTCTAAACGCCTCAACGTCTCCTTCAAGTTGCCGCGATACCATTGCGCCTGCGCAACAACGGGAATGCTGAGTGCTATCAGTAAAGCGCCCATCACAACGAAGCTCTGCTTTTTCATCTGGGTGGAGGTCCTTTTTGATTTATGATAAGGCGGTGCGCATCGTACGCTGGCGAAACTCTTAGTGCAAGCGGTTTGGACCACACTCTGCCCGGAAATTATTCGAATGCGACGCAGACTATCGTCACAACGAACTCTCCTCATGAAGATAGTTCTTCCCGGTTTCTGGATCACTATGTTCGGTGTGGGAACCTTAAACCTGTTCCTTCTCACGGATGAAGGACTACAATCGCCACCCGCATGGCTCACATTATTTGTCTGGATCGCGGGTTCTGCCTTCTTACTCTGGGATACTTTTCGATTGAAAGTCGTCAACGTCGATGAACATTTCCTCTACGTGTCCAACTACCTGAAAGAGATTGCTATTCCTCTGGTGGACATCTACGACGTGACAGAAAACGTTTGGCTCAACACACATCCGGTCACCATACACTTAAAGTCTCCGTCGGAATTCGGCGATCGGATTGTCTTCATGCCGAAGACGCGATTCTCTTTTTTCAGTTCGCATCCCGTCGTCAAAGAGCTGAAACAATTGGCCCGCGTCAATCAGGCAAATCAGCAGCGACCGTTACAGCGATCCCGTTGAATGCTGCTGTTCCGCAAAGCGCATCGACCGCTTGATGATCCGTTATATCGTTAATGCTCGCACCCGCGTGTTGCTGCGCGACCGACTGTTGATTTCCTGACCGATCGTGTCCCCAACCATGAGGAATACTTACAACCCCTCGCATGATCTCCTCTGACACCTCAACCGGCAACACGATCGATCCGACACGCGAACGCACGACTACCCTTTGACCATGCAACAGATCGCGGTCGGCAGCATCGATCGGGTGCATGATGATGGTGCAACGCGGCTTTGCCGGATTTTCTTTTACCAATCTTTCACTGTTGTGCAGCCACGAATTGTTGCTGCGCAGTTGTCGTCGTCCAATCAACATGAGATGACCGTTGGACTCGTGTGTAGCTTCATTTAGAAATCTTGTCTTCACACGTTCGACGTCTTTCACAAAAACTTCCGGAGCCAGGTCGATCTGTTTGTCGGCGGTTTTCAGCCGGCCGGGCAAACACGGAGTCAACGGACCGAGATCAATTCCGTGCACAGCCTTTCGGACTTTGCGCAACGTCAAGCCTTTGGAAAAAGGATTCAGCCGCGCGCCATGTGGTCCAAAACGCAGACTCAAATCGAGAATCCGCTCGGGCGTGAGCAATTGTTTGCTGAGCTTACGCTTCACGCCACCGAGGATGCCGTCGTACTTCATGCGAGTTTCAAGCTCGAGCAGGATCTCCCAGTCATGTCGTGTGTCGGGGCTTCGCTCAAACAGAGGTGGTGAAAACTTCGCTGTGTTACGAACCGCCAGCAAGTTAAATGCAATATCGTAATGTCCCCGCTCGAGTGGTGATGTTGGCGGCAGAATGATGTGCGCGTGCCTCGTGGTCTCGTTGATGTAGCAGTCGATCGACACCATGAATTCGAGACTCGCGAGCGCGCGATCCAACTCGCGCCCGTTCGGTGTTGAGAGCACAGGATTGCCTGCGAGCGTTACAAACGCTTTTACTTGTCCATCACCTTCGGTCAGGATCTCTTCAGCCAGTGCGGCGACCGGCAACTCGCCGGCAAACTCGGGCAGCTTTCGCACGCGGCTGTGCCACCGCGCAAAACTTCCGCGCGGCGCTAGCGATTGCGGCGCCGACAACGGATCGAACGCCGGAAGTGTAAACATCGCACCACCTGGACGATCGAAATTACCCGTCACGATGTTCAGAACATTGATCAGCCACTGGCAAACGCCTCCGAACTCCTGCGTGCTCAAACCGATCCTGCCGTAGCAAACTGCCGACTCCGCAGCAGCAAACTCCCTTGCGAGCGCGCGTATTTGCTTCGACTCGATGCCGGTGATCCGGGCCACTCGTTCCGGCGTAAACTCCACCACAAGTTGAGCCACCGTGTCGACACCTTTTGTAAACGGCGCCAACTGGTCCAGGCGCGTCAGGTTTTCCTCGAAGACAACGTGCAGCAGTGCGAGCAGCAGAAGAACGTCTGTGCCCGGACGGATAAAGATGTGTTGATCTGCGAAACGTGCTGTTTCGTTGTAACGCGGATCGATGAGTATGACTTTGCCACCACGCCGCCGAATCTCCTCTAACCGCCGGTTCATGCCGGGAGCAGTCATCATGCTTCCGTTCGACACGGCCGGATTCGCGCCGAGAATCAGAAAAAACTTCGTGCGATCGACATCGGGAACAGGCAGAAGCAGTTGATGACCAAGCATCAGAAATGACGCCAGGTGATGAGCGAGTTGGTCCACCGACGTAGCGGAGAACTTGTTTCGCGTGTGCAGGCTTCGCAGAAATCCTGGCGCGAATAACAGTGCGCCGTAGTTGTGAACAGTAGGATTACCGAGATAGGTGGCGATCGAGTTCCTGCCGTGCTGCGCGCGAATGCGTTTGAGGTTCTGCGCTACTTCTTCGAAGGCTTCATTCCAACCGATGCGTTCCCAGCCTGTCTCAGTGCGGCGGACCGGATACCGGAGCCGATCTTTATCGTAGTGAAAATCCTGTAGCGCGACGGCCTTCGGACAAATATAACCACGGCTAAACGGATCGTCCCTGTCGCCGCGAATGTCCAGACGTTGGTCGCCCGCGTGCGTGATCTCGATACCACAGATCGCTTCGCAGAGATTGCAACTGCGGTAATGGACCGATTTCGTGTCAGCAGTTTTCATAGTGCGCAACCTCGTACGTAGAGTGCGCTAATTATTCAACAGATTTGTACCGGAAAGCGAGGAATCCGGTCGCAATCGTGATATCGATGTCCGCGACCAGTAGACCTTCTTTCCCATACGGTTGATACGCGAGTAACGTTCCGTCGGGACGGACCACCGCAGAAGTTGTCGGCGATCCAGCTCCGGCGTAGTTCACGGTCGCGAAGTAACACGTATTCTCCGCCGCGCGACACAAGGCTGCCTTCTCGTGAAACGAATTTGCGGGATCCGCAAAACTCTCCGGCACGTAACTGCCCGGTTCAGCTTCGTGAAAGTGTGGATGAAAAACAACGTGTGCACCACCGCGCACGGCAACGCGGACTGTTTCCGGATAACGCCACCCCTCGTGACAGATCGCGACACCAAACTTCAGCCCGTCTATTTGAAAAACCTGCCTGCCGGAACCAGGCGAATAGATCGTGTCTTCTGAAGGATCGACCTGGACCTTGTCCTGAAATCCCGCGACACTTCCATCTCGATTGATCACGATCGCACTGGCCAACACCGCGTCACCAACCACGCGTTCGGTCCCAAGAATCACGGCCACGTTCACTCTTGCGGCAGCAGCCGCGATGTTGGACCACGCGCGGTCGAGAAACACCGGGTCCGGCGGCAACACTCCTTTATTCATCCCGCGATAACCAGGAACAAAACATTCAGGAAAGCAGATGATGTCAGCCCCCTCGACCGCCGCTTGAGCAATGGCTTGTTCAGCCAGTGTGACTGACTCTTCACGCGTCTTTGGAAACCGGATGTTAGCCAGTGCGATTCGGAATGTGTTCAACTTGCGCCTCTTAACAACTCAGACTAACTTCGCTGTCATGCTGATCGGCGTGCTCGCAAGCGCTTTCGACAACGGACAGTTTTGTTTCGCACCCTCTGCATACTGTTGAAACGCGGCGTCATCGATACCGGGAACTTCAGCTTCGGTTTCAAGCTCGATCTGCGTAATTGAAAATGCTTCACCGACTTTTTCGAGTTTAACTCTGGCTTCGGTATGAATTCGCGTTGGTTTGATGCCCGCGCGCGACATCGCCGCCGTTAGCGCCATCGTGAAACAACCGGCATGAGCGGCGCCCAGCAACTCCTCGGGATTCGTCGCCGCCTCGCCTTCTTCAAATCGTGATTTGAACGAATAAGGACCTTCGAAGGCGCCGCTTCCAACTTTCAACCTGCCTTGACCCTCGGCTAGATTTCCTTCCCATTCAGCTTCTGCTTTTCGTGTTGGCATACTTTCCTTTCATCTTTTGTAGTGGTTT
Organism: Pyrinomonadaceae bacterium; assembly: GCA_035760085.1. Classification (GTDB taxonomy): domain Bacteria; phylum Acidobacteriota; class Blastocatellia; order Pyrinomonadales; family Pyrinomonadaceae; genus PSRF01. Next base: position 11,671 of record DASTTS010000587.1, on the reverse strand, counting down.
AGTATTCGTGCGATTGCGAATTCTGTCTTGTTCAGGATTTTCGATCAACTATGAAAACATATATTGACACGACGTTCCAAAACGCCTCATACTGCGTCGAACCTCGCGCCAGTTACTAGCCCAACTCACGTCAATGGTTGAACCAGCCCAGACGAAGCGAACGCACTAAAGAGACTCCCATACATTGCTAAGGGGTCGATTCTTGCAGGTACTGAAGCAGCTTGATATGCGCAACAGGATTCTGGGTGCTCTTCCTGGAGATGAGTTTGCGCGTATTGTGCCGCACCTCGAAAGTGTCACGCTTGCGAAAGACGAACCCATCTATTTAAGCGGCGACGCGATCGAGCATGTTTACTTCGTGGAGAGTGGTCTACTCTCTTTGCTCTCAACCGCTGAAACAGGTTCCACCATTGAGGTAGCGATGATCGGTAAAGAAGGCATCGTTGGCCTTCCCGTCATCTTGAAAAATCGTCGCATTCCATACGCAGTCACGGTGCGCTTCGAAACCGAAGCTTGCAAGCTCAAAGCTGAGATTTTTCAGGAAGAATTTGAGAAAGGAAAATCTTTACATGAATTTGTTCTACGCTATCTCAACGTGATGATTACACAAATTCAACAGGCGTCGATTTGTCATCGCTTTCACAATCTGGAAGAAGCCCTGAGCCGCTGGCTTTTAACAGTTCACGATCAGGTTAACACTGATACTCTTATTCTCACCCAACAAGTGATCTCGAATGCATTAGGAGTTCCGAGGACCGCTGTAACCGTTGCCGCAGGAGCGCTGCAACGTGACGGCGCGATACGTTATAGTCGCGGCAAGATCACCATCCTCGATCGCGAGCGACTCGAGGCCAGCTCATGTGAGTGTTATCGCATCATTCGTGATGAGTTGCGCCAATTCCTGCACTAGTAATCGTTCAACTGCGACTTATCATCACTACGATCAGCACAACGATCAGTATCGTCACCACCAGCAGCGCAATCTTCCAGAAGCTATATGGTCGTTCACCTTGTATCTCGCCCGTGCGACCGTTGACCACGATTTGAAAGAGTTTGGAGTTGTAGCGATAAGCGCCTGCGTACACCGGCAGCAACAGATGCTTAAATGTGATGTCGTAATACGCGGTTGAGAGACTATCAACCCGCTGCTCATCGCCGCCGATGTCACTCCGAACTGCGCTTTCAATCGCCGGTGCAACCACCTGCTTCATTAGTTCAAACCCCTGCTTGAGATCGACCTGGTAACGCTGCGCTTTGAATCCCGACAGAAACGCCGGGTCGTACGATCTCAACCCGGCAAAGTCCCACGGCTCCAACGCTGTAAGGCGAGCAGAAGGCAACGACGTGGTTGCCGGAATCAAAACATCATCGAACGCTCCGTTGACGGTGCCTGATGCAGAATACCAGCGCGTGTGCCTCACCTGTCTCGTGCGCTGCACCTGATTACCCTGCGAGTCGCGTTCGTAATACGTTTCAGTTACCCAGTAATGCTCACCGCGCTGTCCGGTGTAATCGGTAGTGGTGTTGGTGTCGTAGGTCCAGAAAGGAAGATAGATCCCGTGGATGGCTTCAGGCTGAGCGAAACGTTTGAGATCGTTGGGCGCGAACCATCTCGATGAAAGCCACTGCCTCAGATTTGTGCTCGCCTGTTGCTGCGTAATGCAAAACGGTAGCAGCGCGCCCGGCGTGATAATCGGATCCGCTGACTTAGGCTGGGCCACAATCTGCACGCCGCAGAACTCACACCTGCCCGCGACCTGCGGTGGAGTGAAGATCGACTTCGCACCACAACTCTGGCATTGCACCTCGAGCGCATCAACGGCGAGTTTCGCCATCTGCTCGGGCCGAATTTGTAGATGTTGCTCGAACGACTGCTCCTCAACGCGCGCGTTACTCTCCGCGATCGCTTCCTTGTGCCCGCAGTAAGGGCACGTCAAAAATCCGTCGCGCGGCTCAAAAAGCAAATCCGCTCCACACGACGCGCACGGGTAATGCTGTACCTCTTTCGTTTCCACGCTCATTCAGCCTATCTTATCCTGTAACTCCTGAAAATCCTGTTATCTTGTCTACAATGAGAATACAATCACGGCCTATTCCCAGCACTGAGGAGCGCAAATATGAGTGATCGGAAGTATCGTCATCGTGGCTACATGGATAATGATCGCGAGCCGCAGCGTCCGCAGGGGCAAAAGCCGAAGCAGCAGTCGCGGCCGGTGGATAGGGAAGGGCCACGCTCGCCGAAGATGATGGCGTTTGGCGAGGCTGTGAAGTGTTCCTCGTGTGGAGCGAAAGCGCCGGCAATGATTACGCTTGAAAGCTCGTGCGAGAAATGCAGAGGAGACCTGCACACGTGTCGCCAGTGCAACTATTTCGATCCGAGCGCGCGCTTCCAGTGCAGTAAACCGATCACCGCCCGCATCGTCAACAAAAACGCGCGTAACACATGCGAGCTGTTTGCACCACGAACCGTAGTCGAGCGCCAAACCTCATCAGGAGCCCCGACGGATGCTCGCCAGGCGTTCGCAAACTTGTTCAAGAAGTGAAGTAGGATCTTTCTCTGCGGTTCTCGGCGTATCTCTGCGCTCTCTGCGTTTGAGTTGTCGTCTTAACGCAGCGACCCTGAGATACGCCGGGGACGCCGAGAGGAACCGATCAATTTAAGACACCACCTCTGTCTCCTTTTCATTGGTTTGAACCAGCGGATCTGGTATTCTTTGGGCCGCTACCTCCAAATCCCAACACGCAAGTCGGAGGTAAGTTCTTACCCAGCAACTCTGAAATTCGAATGTAGTAAAACCCCTCATGAAAAATATACCGCGCACCTCTTGCCTCAGGAGAAGACTCGCTCTCCTACTACTCGTCAGCACTATCAACTTCATCGCCGCCCCTTTCCTGCTCGCGCGTAGAAGCTCCGCCGCGCCTCTCAACGCGCCTGACGGACCAACCGACTTCATCCGGCAAATAAACCTCAGGACAAACGACATCGTCTATAGCCCGTCGGCAGGAAAAATTTACGCGAGCGTGCCGAGTAGTGCGGGAAGTAGTGGAAACAGTCTTCAGGCAATCGATCCCACTACGGGTCTCGTCACGAGCTCCACATTCGTCGGCAGCGAGCCCGGTAAGCTCACCATCTCAGACGATGGCCACAGCCTCTACGTCTCACTTGATGGTTCGTTTTCAATCCGTCGTTTCGACACGCTGACCAACACACCCGGCTTACAGTTCTCATTAGGCACCGACCCGATATTCACTCGTTACAGTGTGGGCGACTTCGCTGTTGCTCCGGCCAATCCCAGCGTGCTGGCAGTGGCCAGGATTTTTCGGACCGTGAGTCCACCGGAAGCAGGAGTGGCAGTATTCGACGACGGCGTTCGTCGTACGAAAACTGGACCAAGCCACACGGTTGGCGCTGACTTTCTCGCCTTTTCCGCAAACGCTTCAAAACTTTACGGCACGGGTCAGTTCAGTGGTCTTCAAACCATGGCGATTGATGCGTCAGGTGTGACTGTCACTTCCACGACGTCGCTCGCATCCGGCACGCGCATCAAGTTTAGCGGCGGAAAGATTTTCTCCTCGGCTGGTCATGTTATCGACCCTGAGGCAGGCACGTTGCTTGGCACGTTCTTCGGCGCCAATTCTCAAGCTTTTGTCCCCGACACTGCGGCGGGCCGTGCGTACTATTTGACCCCTGGTCCAGGTCTCAGCTTCACGCTCAAAGCTTTCGACACTAATACGTTTGTTCAACTCGGCGCGCTCATCATTGACGGCGTCAGCGGAACTCCGACTTCGCTGGTTCGCTGGGGACCGAACGGACTGGCTTTTCGTACCGACAACGACCAGCTATTCATCATTCAGACGTCTTTGATTCCATCAGCAGAGCCGATACCGACTCCAACTCCGACACCTTCGCCGACGCCATCTCCATCACCTTCGCCGTCAGCCGCTACGTTCGCCAGGGTCATTCCATTAACCACTAATGATCTTGTTTATAACCAGACGACGCAAAGACTGTATGCGAGTGTGCCGAGCAGCGAAGGCAGTAGCGGTAATAGTCTCGCGGAAATTGATCCGGTAATGGGCTCAATCACGAGCCAGGTGTTTGTGGGAAGTGAGCCGACCCACCTCGCCCTCGCTGATGACAACCAGACGCTTTACGTCGGCCTGAATGGCGCCGCGTCGCTCCGCACTTACAACATCATCTCGCACACTCCCGGCGCGCAATTTCCGGTTGGGAGAGATGATTTCACCGGACCATATTCCTTCAGTGACATTGCGGTCTCGCCTGGTAACCCGCTCGTCGTCGCTGTTGCCCGTCAACAGCGTGGAGTTTCTCCATCGGAAGCCGGTGTCGCGATCTTTGATAACGGTGTGCGGCGTACCAAGACCGGGCCAGAACACATTTCCGGAAGTGATTTTCTCGCGTTTGCATCTTCGACCATTCTTTACGGTAACAGCTCCGACGGCCTGACTAAGATGACCATCGCCAACGATGGCGTCACCGTAAACGGCACCGCGCGTTTTAGTCCGGGCAACTCCATGATTTTCGCGAATGGCCTGTTGTATGGAGGCAGCGGTCAGATAATCAATCCGACTACCGACGAGATCGTAGGAACATTTTCCAATGTGGGATCCAGCTCATCTCATGTAATCGACGTGGCCAACAACCGGGCCTTTTTCGCTATCCCACAAGGCCCGAATGTTCAGATCAGGGCTTACGACCTGAACACGTTTCTGCCGGTCGGTTTTGCGACTGTTTCAGGATTTATCTCAACGCCACTGAGCCTGGTCCGTTGGGGCATCAACGGCCTCGCATTTCGTACCGGTAATCGACAGGTAGTTCTGGTTGAAACTGCACTGGTAAATGACAGTGTGCCAATTTCGGCTCCAACGCCAATTCCAACGCCAACGCCTGTACCATCTCCGCCGTATATTCCGACGTTTATCAGGCGATTAGATCTGCCGGCCAACAACCTCGTCTTCAGCGAAGCGACTCAGGCGCTTTACGCGAGCGTGCCGAGTAGTGCGGGCGCAAACGGCAACAGCATCACGAAGATTACTCCTGCGACTGCCGCGATTGGACCATCAACATTCGTCGGCAGCGAGCCAAACAAGATGGCGATCTCTGACGACGGCCAAACAATCTGGGTGCATCTTGATGGAGCAAATGCTGCTCGACGATTCGAAGTAGCGGCTCAAACACCAGGTTTGCAATTCAATACGGGCACTAATTCTCCGGCTGACATGGAAATTCTTCCGGGAAGCCCGCAGTCAGTGGCAATAACGCAGGGCGGTTCCACCGGCGTGGCTATCTACGATAACGGTGTGAAACGGCCCAACACCGGCAACTTCTTCCCGTCTGTTGGGCCAATCGAGTTTGCGAGCCCGTCAGTCGTGTATGGCTACAACTTCTTTTCGACCGGATTCGATCTGGTGAAGTATCTGGTCGATGCGAATGGCGTCATACAACAGCCAAATCCGATTCGAAGTCTCCTCGTCGGATTTAGTGGCGGCATGGAGTTTTCGAATGGTCTGTTGTATTCAGGAACTCGCGTGGTAGATCCCGAAGCTGGAACCATGGTGGGGACATTCCAGCCAGTCTCGTTTCCTTCAGGGTTGGCAGTTGACGCTGCAAACCATCGAGTCTTCGTTGCGATCTCCACCAACGGGACCATCGTCCTACAGGCTTTCGATTCAAACACGTTCCTGTCTATCGGATCGATAACGATTCCCGGCGTTTCCAACAGCCCGTTAAGCCTCGTGCGTTGGGGTGTAAATGGACTCGCGTTCACCACGCAGAATCAGTTCAACAGCACTCCAGGCCAGGTCTATCTCATTCAGACCGAGTTGGTATCGAACGCTGCGCAGATTCCGACCGGAGTTCAGTTTGAGTTTGACAAGTCTGCTGTCTTCGAACAATCGTCGTCAATACCGGTAAAAGTGTCTCGTACGGGCGATGTGTCAGGCACTGTTTCGGTTGATTTTGCGACCAGCGATGGGACCGCAATTGCGGGATCTGATTACACCGCTACCAGCGGCACGCTTACCTTTGCCCCGGGCGAGTTGAGTAAGAACATCAACATTCCGATCGTTCTCGACAATCTGTTTGAAAATGCAGATGAGACGTTCGGGCTTACTCTCAGCAATGCCACCGGAGGAGCCATCATCACCGGGAGCGCGTCCACGATTACGATCATCGACGACGATCTCAGACCAGCGATCTCCGTGGCTAATACGGCTATCAACGTGTTTGAAGGTGATTCGGGCGACCATAACCTCATTGTCACCGTCAGGCTGACTAACCCGTCAGTTCAGACCGTCACTGTTGACTATGCGACTGCGAACGGCACGGCAGCGGCTGGAAGTGATTATGTCGCTGCGTCAGGTAGTGTGACTATTCCCGCCGGAAGCGTAGGCGCAGTCGTTAACATTCCGATCACGGGCGACACAACGATCGAGCCCGATGAGACGTTTTCCCTGACGCTGAGCAATGCCACGAATGTGAACTTTATTTTTAATTCCCCTGCCACCGTGACGATCGTTAACGACGACTCGACCCTGCAATTCAATAACGCTGCTGTGAGCGTGAATGAATCGGCGGGATTTGTGGATGTCACAGTCACGCGCGTCGGTGATACTTTGAGACCAGTCAGTGTCCAGTATTCAACGACAGATACAGCCGGATTGCAGAACTGCCAGCTCGCGAATGGCAAAGCGTCTGAGCGGTGTGACTACGGTACGGCCGCGGGACGCTTGCAGTTCGGGACTGGTGAAATAACGAAGACGTTCACGATTCCGATCGTGAACGACGCGCTCGTCGAAGGCGATGAAACACTGACGGTGAATTTGAGCGGAGCTAGCCTGGCCACTCTGGGTGCGCCAAATGCGGCGACGATCACGATTGTCGATAACGACACGACACCGGCAACACAGAATCCGATCGATGGCGTGACGCCGTTCATCACGCAGCAGTACATTGACTTCCTCGGCCGCTTGCCTGATACGATCGGACTCGCCAACTGGACCAACACGCTCGGTAACTGTCCTAACGGCGGGTTTGGTGAGTTTGATAATCCGACGTGCGATCGCGTGCACGTGTCGGCAGGTTTTTTCCTCTCCGAAGAGTTTCGCGGGCGCGGTTACTTTGCCTACAAGTTCTACGAAGTCGGGTTTGATCGTCGACCGGCGTATGCGGAGTTTGTGCCTGACATGGCGCAGGTGGGTGGACCACAATCGCCCGAATCTGAGGTAATCAGTAAAGCTGCTTACACAGATGCTTTCGTGCAGCGATCGGAGTTCAAGAATCGCTACGATGCGTTGTCGAATAGTGCGTATGTCGATGCGCTCGAGATAAATGCGGAAGTGACGCTGGCGAACAAGGCGGCGTTAGTGGCAGCTTTGAATGGAAATCAGAAGACGCGCGCGCAGGTGTTGCGTGAAATTGTCGAACTGCAATCGGTGACGGACAAGTTCTTTATCCGTGCGTTTGTGGCGATGCAATACTTCGGCTACCTGCGGCGCGACCCCGACACGCTCGGCTATGACAACTGGGTCGCGACGCTAACCGCCGACCCGAGCAACTTCCGGCACATGATCTTCGGGTTCATCTATTCAGATGAATATCGTCATCGCTTCGGTCCCTAAAGAAATTTAACCGCGGATTACACGGATGAAAAAAATAGCTTTTGTATTACTAATCGCCACCATCAACGTTATTGTTGGTCCGTTCTTGCTCGCCGGCAGAAGCGCAGCCGCGCCGCTCAACGTCCCCGATGGACCAACAGAGTTCATCCGGCGCATAAACTTGACGACGAATGATCTGGTCTACAGCAGTACAACGGGCAGGATTTACGCGAGCTTACCAAGCCTCGCCGGAAGCAACGGCAACAGCATCGCCGCTATCGATCCCGCGACCGGAGCAATCACCAGCACGACCTTCATCGGCAGCGAGCCAAACAAGCTCGCACTTTCAGACGACGGTCACAGCCTCTACGTCACACTCGATGGCGCCGCTGCAATTCGGCGTTTCGATGCCCTCACAAACACGCCCGGTCTTCAGTTCTCAACCGGTACAGACCCGTTCTTCGGCCGTGGTCGTTATGACATCGCCGACATCGCCGTTGCTCCCGCGAACCCCGGTACGATTGCCGTAGCCAGGCAATTCTCAAACGTCAGTCCAGCCCAGGCGGGTGTCGCTATCTTCGACGATGGCGTCCAACGGCCTCTAACTAGTGCCAGTCAACTCAGCGGTCCTGACTCTATTGCTTTCTCTGCGACTGCTACCAAACTATATGGACACGATCCCTCAGGAGGCGGGATTCAGACGCTGACGATTATGCCAGCCGGTGTAAGTGTCACCTCTACAGCGCTACCCAACGTCTTTGGGAGCATCAAGTTTAGTAATGGTCTGATCTTTACTTCAGCCGGACACGTCGTTAACCCAGATACGAGTACCCTCGTGGGCACATTCACGGGTGCATTTGCACCAACCTTCGTGCCTGATCCGACAGTTGGACGCGCGTACTATTTGCAACCTGGTCCGACAGACGGCACGCTCACCCTCAAAGTCTTCGACATAAATACTTTTCTTCCGTTGGGCTCGCTCACCATCAGTGGCGTTGCCGGAGGTCCGACCTCACTGCTTCGATGGGGACCGAACGGACTTGCATTTCGCACTACTTTCAACCAGCTATTCATCATACAAACGTCGCTGATTCCGTCAGCAACACCGATACCGACGCCAACGCCGACACCTTCGCCGTCTCCATCTCCGTCGCCGTCGCCCGCAGCCGCGTTTATCAGAGAGATGACGTTGAGTGCGAACGATCTCGTCTATAACCAGGGAACGCAAAAGATTTTTGCGAGTGTGCCGAGTAATGAAGGCAGCACCGGAAACAGCATCGCCGAGATCGATCCGGTGCTTGGTTCCGTAACAAATCAAACTTTCGTCGGAAGCGAGCCAAACCTGCTGGCGCAGGCGGACGACGGCGCAACGCTTTATGTCGGCCTCGATGGTGCGGCATCAATACGCCGTTACGACATGCTTACTCACACCGCCGGACAGCAATTTTTCGTTGGACGCGACAGCTTCTTTGGTCTCTATTCGTTCAGTGACATTGCTGTGTCTCCCGGTAATCCGTCAACGATCGCTGTAGCCCGGCAACATACCGGCGTTTCGCCACCGCAAGCTGGCGTCGCGATTTTCGATGATGGTGTAATGCGTCCAAAAACAGGTCCGCCACACGTAGACGGAAGCGACAGTCTTGCTTTTGCATCACCATCGCTCCTCTACGGAGCTAGTTTTACCAAACTCAGCAAAATGTCGGTTGATGGTTCCGGAGTGACAGTCACCGGCACTGCTCCTTTCTTCTCCGGCGGCTCGATGGTGCTCGCGAACAATCTCCTCTACGGTGCTTCCGGTCAGGTTATTAATCCGACTACGGGAGCTCTTGTAGGAACTTTTTTCGGCGCCTTTACCGGCACTCCGACTACCTCTCATGTGATCGATGTTGCTAACGGCCGCGCCTTCTATTTGATAAGCGGGTTCAACTTTGGGGGCGGCTTCAACGCACACATCATTGCTTATGATCTCAATACGTTTCTTCAAGTCGGCGGCATCAGCATCACCGGGGTCACGGGATTTCCGAAGAATCTGATCAGGTGGGGAGCCAATGGACTGGCGTTTTCTACCTCCAATCGACAAGTATTTCTGATTGAGACTGCGCTGGTGAATGCGAGTGTGCCTGTTGCGAGTCCGACTCCCACGCCATCACCAACGCCGTCACCAACTCCACCATACATTCCCACGTTTCTCAGACGAGTGGAGTTACCGTCAAAGGCCGTGGTCTACAGCGAAGCAACGCAGGCTCTATATGCGAGCGTACCAGGCAGTGCCGGGCCGAACGGTAACAGCATAACGAAGATCACTCCCGGAACCGGAGAAGTTGGACCATCCGTCTTTGTCGGCAGCGAGCCAAACGCAATGGCGATCTCCAGCGATGGCCAAACGATCTGGACACACCTGAATGGTGCCAATGCTGCACGCCGCTTCGACGTACTCACCGGAACGGCAGGGCTGCAATTCAATACCGGTTCTCTTCAACCGCCGGCCGATATGGAAGTGGTGCCGGGCAGTCCGCAGGCACTGGTGTTGAGCAGGACAGGCAACGGCGGCCTTGCAGTTTTTGACAACGGCGTACAACGCCCGAATACAGCAACAATGTTTGGACCAATAGAGTTTGGCGCCAACGCCTCGACCCTGTACGGCTCATCAGTCGGCACGTTGACAAAGTTTCTCGTCGATGCAAACGGAGTTACACAGTCAACTGTCACCAATGGTTTTTGGGACAATACCAGCGCGTTCGAGTTTTCAGATGGGCTTGTGTATTCGAATAGAGGTGTGGTCGCGGATCCGGAGAGTGGAGAGTTGAAGGGAACTTTTCAGCTCTCGTCCTTTTCACCGGCTATGGCAGTTGATGGTCCTAATAAACGAACGTTTTTCGCATTCAGGAATGGCGTGGATGTCATTATAGCGACCTTCGATTCGAACACGTTCACATTTATAGGAGCAGTAACGCTGCCATGGATTGGAGGCGACCCGATGAGTCTGGTGCGCTGGGGAACAAACGGACTTGCGTTTACTACGATACCTACAACCTTTCCCGGGGCGAGTCGGGTTGTAATAGTGCAGACGGAATTGGTGTCAAAGGCGGCGCCGATCCCGACGGGAATTCAGTTTGAGACGGACAGGTTCTTTGTCCGCGAAGGCACGCCCACGATATCCATAAAGGTAATTCGAACAGGAGACGTTTCGGGCACAGCCTCGATCAATTTTGCGACGAGCGACGGCAATGCAACGGCGGGTGCCGATTACACTGCCGTCAGCGGGACGCTTACCTTCGCACCAGGCGAGTTGAGTAAGAACATCTCTATCCCGATCATCAACGATAATCTCTTTGAGACGGGAGACGAGACGTTCAATATAACGTTGAGCAATCCAATTGGGGGCGCCGTCCTGACATCGCCGAATTCAGGCACTATCAACCTCAGTGACGATGATTTCCAGCCTAACGTTTCGGTGGCGCAAACGGCTCGCATCGCGGAAGGCGATTCAGGGACGCAAAACATTGCCGTCAACGTAACGCTGTCTACTCCGTCAGTTCAGACCGTGACTGTCGACTATGCGACATCCAACGGTACAGCAGTGGCAGGCAGCGACTACGTAGCCTCATCCGGCACTGTCACCATTCCCGCCGGAAGCACAACCGCCACTATTAATGTTCCGATAAACGGCGATACGACTATTGAACTGACTGAGACGTTCAATATAACGCTGAGCAATGCGACGAACGTGGCCTTCATCTCGAATCCCGTTGTCAGTGTTTTCATTGTCAACGATGACGCCGCTCTGCAATTCAATAGCGCGGCAGTGAGTGTGAATGAGTCGGCGGGATTTGTGAATGTCACGGTTACGCGTGTTGGCGACTTGTTGAGAGCCTCTACTGTTCGGTTCTCTACAACTGACACAGCGGGTTTGCAGAACTGCCAGCTTGCGAACGGCAAAGCGTCTGAGCGGTGTGACTACGCGACAGTCGTTGGTAGCTTGCGATTCGGGATCGGTGAAACGACGAAGACGTTTACGATTCCGATTGTTAACGACGCGTTCGTCGAAGGT